>CAZJSF010000151.1:0-6483 GCA_964548515.1 uncultured Thermodesulfobacteriota bacterium | reverse complement strand
AGGCACCGACTCGATGACCACGCGCTCCGCAGGCCTGCCCAGAGCGATGACGAGACGGATGCGCAGGTGGTCGGGGATCCTCAGGGCGCCGCGCAGCCGCTCGTGGCGCAGGGCGCCGATCATGCATCCTCCGAGCCCGCGCTCGGTTGCCCCGAGCAGGATCGTCTGCGCGGCGATCCCGTCGTCACACCACCACTCCTTGGAGATGGCCTCGTCCACGAGGACGACGATGTACGCCGAAGGGCGCTCCCCGGGCGCCGGGCCGGCCCACTCCGTCAGGTAGGCGGCCCAACCGAGGCAGGGGAAGATCCTGGCATTGGTCTGCGGGTCGGCGGACAGCAAGTATTTCAGCGGTTGCCGGTTCGCCGCCGACGCCGTCTGGCGTGCGAGATCCACCAGTTCGAGCAGCGTGCCGCGCTCCACCCGATGGGACTCGTCGAAACGGCGGTAGCTCCGGTTCCGGACCACGAGATCGCGCAGACTCTCCACGGGCTCACTCCTTCCCTTCCGCCGCCGGGATGTTCGTCACAGGTCGAAGTCGGCCCAAACGGGCGCGTGATCGGAGGGCCGCTTCCATCTGCGCGGCGAGACGTCGATGTCGCAGGCGGCACAGCGTGTCGCAAGGGGCTGCGTCGCCCAGAGGTGGTCGATCCGCAGCCCGAGGTTCTTCCAGAAGCCGCCGCCCCGGTAGTCCCACCAGGAGAAGCGGCCGCCTTCGTCGTGGTGCTTCCGGAAGCAGTCGACGAACCCGAAGGAACGCAGCGCTTCGAGCGCCTGCCGCTCCGGGGCCGAGAAGAGAACGCGGCCCTCCCACGCGTCCGGGTCGTATACGTCCCGGGCCTCGGCAGCCACGTTGAAATCTCCCGCCAGGATCACGGGAGCCTCGGGGGTGAAGCACCGGTCGAGGAACTCCCTGAGCTCCCGGAAGAAGGAGAGCTTGTACGAGTACTTCTCGCTCCCCACCGCCTCCCCGTTGGGGAGGTAGGCCGAGATGACCCGGATGCCTCCCACCGACACGGCGAGGAGCCGCGCCTGCACGTTCAAGGGGTGCTCCGCCGGCAGATGGCCGAGCCCCGTCGCGGCATCCACCGGTTCCTCACGCGCGAGGACGGCGACGCCGTTGTAGGTCTTCTGACCCGCCACCGCGCAACGATACCCGGCAGCCACGAAGGCCTCGGCCGGGAAGTCGGCCTCCCGGACCTTGAGTTCCTGCAGGCAGAGGACATCCGGGCGGGAGCGTTCCACCCACCGCAGCACGTGCTCGAGGCGGGCGCGGATCGAGTTCACGTTCCAGGTCGCGATCCTCAACGGAACGACTCCTCACTCGACATCGAGCCGCCACTCCTCCACCAGCCGGCCCTCGAGCCGGAGGCGCTCCGAGCGGGCCTTGCGAAGGTCGACCCGGGCACGGTGCCAGGCGAGTTCGGCTTCCCTCTGGCGTGTTTCCGTCTGGAGCACGTCCCCCGCGGTTGCCCGTCCCGCTTCGAACTTGGCCCCTTCGGCTCGGGTCTCCTCTGCGCGCGCGTCCGCGGTCGCCCTGGCGAGTTCCACCTTGCGGGCAAGCCGCCCTTCCTCCGCCAGGGCCTTCCTCACCTGGGCGACGACGAGCAGTTCCAGGTTGTCGACCGCAGCCCGGGCTCGGTCGCGCTCGAAACCGCTCCGCCGCGCGCGGGCGTTCTCGGCCCGGAGGCCGATCGGCATCTCGAACCGAACCCCCAGGCGCCAGTCCTGGTACCGTTCGCGCGCAAGGGCGTCCCACGAGTCCCCGAGGTCGCGCCCCAGACCCGTCTGCGCGTAGCTGGCGAACAGGTCGAGTTGCGGCAGCAACCCGTCTCGGGTCTCCACGACCCGGAGTTCGCCGCTGGCGAGGTCCAGCCGGGCCTGGAGCAGATCCGGTCTGCGCTCGAGGGCCCCGAGGACCGCGTCGTCCGGGGGCGGCGGGCCGGCGACGCTGCCGGCCTCGTCGGCAGTGTCGATCCGCGCGCTCCACGAGAGGTCGTCCCCCGGCTCCAACCAGCGGAGGAGCTCGAGGCGGGCCGACTCCCGGAGCCCCAGGGCATCCTCCAGGGCCTCCTCCCGCGCGGCCACTTCGGCGGCGGCCGCGGCCAACTCCACGCTGGGCCGCCGACCCGAGGAGACGAGGGCCTGGATCTCCTGCTGCACGACCCGCGCGGCCTCCAGGGACGCACCGCGCACCTCGATCTGACGCAGCGCGAAACACAGGTCCCAGTACGCCGCCTCGACCCCGGCCAGAAGGTCCTGAAGCGCTGCCACGAAGGCGTGCCGTCCCACGGCGGCGTCGTTCTCCGCGATCCGGACGCTCGCGAGGTTCGCATCTCGGCTGCGGCCCTGGAGCAGGGATTGCTGCACCCCGAGTTCGACGCGGGAGTCGATCTCCTCGTCGCTGAAGTTGGAACGGCTGCGCACCGACTGCGCCGACAGGGTCACCTCGGTGCCGGTCGGGAGAGGCTGGACGATGGAGACCTCGCCCTGGTCGAAGCGATTGAGCCGGGTCGACGCCGTGCGGGATTCCAGCGCATCCTGACGCGCTGTGGTCTGGAACTGGGCCTCGCGATGGCTGAACTCCGCGGAGACGGTCGGGTCGAAGGCGGCCCGTGCCTCCTCCGGCAGGGTCTGCCGGGCGTCCGCGGCAGCCCGCTCCACCCGGAGCTCCGGGTTGCGCTCCAGCGCCAGGAGAACGGCATCCCGGAGCCCCAGGCGCAACGGTTCCGCGCCGGCACCATGGACGGGAGGGGCCCAGACGAGAAGGGCACACCATACCCCGCCCAGCAGGCAACGGAACCGCCGGGACCGCCTACTCATACCGGAGGGCCTCGATGGGGTGGAGCCCCGCGGCCTTGCGCGCGGGGTAGTAGCCGAAGAAGACGCCCACGGCGAAGGCGAACCCGAAGGCGAGGGCCACCGCCCCGGGCCGGACGACCGTTCGAAACGCTCCCGATCGGTCCACCAGGAGCGTGATCCCCAGCCCCAACGCGACCCCCAGCAGGCCGCCGATGATGCTGATGACCAGGCTCTCCACCAGGAACTGCCGCAGGATGTCGCGGCGGCGAGCACCGACCGCCTTGCGGATGCCGATCTCCCGCGTTCGCTCCGTCACGGCCACGAGCAGGATGTTCATGATCCCGATGCCGCCCACGAGGAGGCTGACCCCGGCCACGCTCGCCAGCAGGGTCGTGAACGTGCGGCTCACCCCCTCGAGTGTCTGCAGGAACTCGGTGGAGCTCATGATGTGGAAGTCGTCGGGATCCGCGTCCTTCAGGGCGTGCCGCCGCCGCAGGACGCTCCGGATGCCCTCCCGGGCCTCCTCCAGGGTCTCCTCCCCCTCGATCTGCGCGTGGACCGCCCGGATGTCCTCCACGCCGAGCAGCCTCTTCATCGCCGTGGTGTACGGTATCAGGATCTGGTCGTCCGGATTGCTCCACCCCTGGTCCCCCCTCTCCCGGAACACCCCTAGCACCGTGTAGGCATCCCCCTTGACCTTGATCTGCTCCCCCACGGGATCGGCGTCGCGGTCGCCGAAGAGTTCCTCGACCACCTTCGGCCCGAGTACGGCCACCCGGGAGAGCCGGCGCTCGTCGGAGCGATCGAAGGCCGTGCCCGCCCGGAGCGGGTAGTTGCGGACCTCGAAGTAGGTGTCCGCAACGCCGCGCACGGTGGTCCGGATATTGCGGTTGCCGCGCTTCAACTGCGCACTGCCCACCACCTCCGGGCTCGCCGCCAACACCTGGGGGACCTCCTCCAGGATGGCGCGGGCGTCCGCTATCGTGAGGCGCTCCAAGGTGTCGGTGCGGACCCCGCGGCTTCCCCGCGCCCCGGGCCGGACGGTGAGCACGTTGGTTCCCCACAGGCGGACCGACTCGGTCACCTCCACCCGGGCGCCCTCCCCGATGGCCAGCATCGCCAGGACCGCCGCAACGCCGATGACCACCCCCAGCATGGTGAGGGCCGACCGGAGTTTGGACCCGCCCAGGCTCTTCAGGGCGAGCTTGACGACGTTCCACCACAGCATCAGGCCTCCGAGAGACGGCCGTCCCGCATGACGAATCGCCGCGGGCACCGCTGGGCCACCCCCATGTCGTGGGTGACCATCACCACGGTGCGGCCCTGGGCGTTGAGCGCGTCGAACAGGTCGAGGATGTCCTCGCCCGTCCGCGAATCCAGGTTGCCCGTGGGTTCGTCGGCCAGGAGGATCCGGGGGTCGCTGACGAGGGCCCGGGCGATGGCGACGCGCTGCCGCTCGCCGCCGGATAGCTGCTGGGGGAGGTGGCGCGAGCGCCCCGAAAGGCCCACTCGCTCGAGCGCCTCGCCGGCCCGGTCCCGGACTTCCCGGGCAGAGACCCTGCCCCGGTAGAGCAACGGGAGCTCCACGTTCTCCTGGGCGGTCGCACGGGGCAGGAGGAAGAAGCTCTGGAACACGAACCCGATCTTGCGGTTGCGGACCTCCGCGAGATCGTCCTCGGGAAGTCCGGCCACGGGCTTCCCGTCCAGGAAGTACGCGCCGCTGTCCGGCGCGTCAAGGCACCCGAGGATCTGGAGGAGCGTCGACTTCCCGCTGCCGGAGGGGCCCACCACCGCCACGCGGTCCCCTTCCTCGATGCGGAAGGACACCCGGTCCAGCGCGGCCACGGCCTGGCCGCCCAGACGAAAGGCCTTCGTCAGCTCCGAACACTCGATGAGCGCCACCCCATCACCTGCGAAGACGGAGGAGGAACCCCGTGGTGCCGCGACCGCGCGACGGACCTCCGCTGGCTTCCCGGCGCCAGGCGCTCGGGGCTGCCGGGCCCTGGAGGATCACGGTCTCCCCCTCGGAGAGGCCGGAGCGGATCTCCACGCGGTGCCCGTCCCGAAGGCCCGCGGCCACCTCGCGCTCCTCGTCCCGTCCACCCTCGCCCGCCACCAGGACTCTGTCTCCGGAAGCCCCCAGGGCCTGCCGGGGAACCCACAAGGTCTTGTCGGACCGGGCCACCTCCACCGCGACGTCGGCGGTCATTCCCGGCCGGAGGAGTCGAGAGCCATCCCCGGCCACGGCGACGCGGACGTCGAAGAGCACCACGCTCTGCTCTTCCTTCCCCACCGGCGCGATCTGCACCACCTCTCCCGACAGCACCCGGTCCGGAAACGCGTCCGGCCGGATCTCTACGGGCTGCCCCAGGTGCAGCCGACCGATGTCCACCTCATCGACGGCCACCAGAACGTAGAGCCGGGAGAGGTCGGCGATCTTCAGCAGGGTCGTCCCGCCGCCCACGTTGGAGATCGCCGACGAGATGACCTGGCCGGCCTCGACCAGGGTCTCGGTCACGACGCCGTCGATGGGGGAGAGGATTCGTGTCTCTGCAAGGCGTTTCTGCGCCTCTTCCAGGGCGATCCGCGCGGCCCCCTGTTCGGCCTCGGCTCGGACCACCTCCTGGCGCGCACGCTCCACGTCGTCGTCCCGGGACCGTGCCCGGTCGGCCGCCGCCGCCGCCCGCTCGGTCGCGGAGCGAGCCTCCGCCAACCGGGCCCTCCCGGCCTCCGCCTCCTCCTCGCTTACGACCCCTTTGCGAAGCAGGGCATCGTCCCGTTCCACCCGAGCCCGGGCCTCCGCGAGGCGGGCTTCGGCCTCCTGCCCGGCGGCCGCCGCGTCGCGCAGCGCCTGCGCCCGGTCGGCTTCGGCGACCCGCATGGCGGCACGGGCGGCGGACAGACGCGCCTCCGTGGCCGCGAGCTCGCTCCTCCGGCGCTGCACGTTGCGCTCCTCGTCCACGGGGTCCAGACGGCACAGCAGGGCGCCGACCGAAACCTTGTCGCCCGCCCGGTAGGGGAATTCCACGATCTCGCCGGAGGCCTTGCTCTTGACCTCCACTTCGGCTTCCGGTTGCACGGTGCCGGTCGCCGTCACGGTGATCACCATGTCGCCCCGCTCCACGACCGCCGTGGCACGCTCCTCCTCCGCGGGCTTCCCCGCGCCGGGCAGCGGGTCGCAGCCGACGCCCAGCATCCAGGTCGCGAACAGGACCTGCGCGAGAACGCACAACGAGCTTGGGTTCCTCGGGGTTCGCACCATCGTCGTCGGTTCCAGCGGGCGGTGTCGGGGTCGTCGGGAACGTTCTCGTGAAGACGGTAACACGCCGCCTCGAGACCGCCAATGATCCACTTCCCTTCCTGCATCCGAAACCCGCCCGTATACTGCCCCCATGCTGACGCGCAGTGTGTGGCGGGTGGTCGAGGAACCGTGCCCGCCCCAAGAGGGGAAGACGAGATGGCGCACGCTCCGGCAGAGGGGAGCCGCCGGCGCCGTGACGTCCTGGGGATCCGGCATCCGGGGGCGCAGCACCCTGCGCGCGTACTGGGAGGTCCGCCCCGGAACCACCCCCCCGCCCGGGGAAGAACTCGTAGAGGAGAACTGGACCCCGTACTGGCGGGAGAGCCTCCGGCCCGTGCGGGTCACCGAGCGGATCGTCCTCGTGCCCGCCTGGGAATTGC
>CAZJSF010000150.1:0-6547 GCA_964548515.1 uncultured Thermodesulfobacteriota bacterium | reverse complement strand
AGAACGACCCCCATGTCCTCGGAGGAATAGTGCTGCGGGTGCAGGAGCGCGCCCTGGGGCGCTGCGACAGCCGGAAGGGGCGCGACGAGGAGCGCCGGCGACTCAGTGAGCGCTGCTGGCGGCAGGACGAGGCGGTTCCGGGGGATGCGGGCACGGCCCTTCTCGAGAAGTTGCTCGAGGACGACGACCGCTTCGCCGCTGCCTACGGATCCCTGGGAGAGCGGCGGCTCGCAGCAGGCGACGACGCCGCCGCGGTCCGATGGTGGACACGGGGGTACGAGACCACCGGACAGGTGGGGCTCCTGCTGCGGGCCGAAGAGGTCCAGGTGGAACACGGCCGCACCGAAGAGGCCCTGAAGCTGTACCGGCGCCTGGCCAAGAAGGGACCTGCCGCCTCGCTGCTGCGCGTCCGGCTCCTCCTGGACCTGGAGCGCTCCCAGGAAGCCCTGGAGACCCTGGAGGCGGACCGCGGACTCGCGCGCTCGTCCAGGGCCGGGCGCGCCCTGACCGGGGAGTGCCTGTTCCGGCTCCGTTCCTACGACGAGGCGTCCAAGGCGTTCCGCCGCGCCCTGTTCGGGGCCGACGGGGAGCTCTCGCTGGCTTTCTCCTGCGGGCAATGCGGGCGCTCGGCGCGCCGCTGGACGGCGGCGTGCCCCCACTGCGGGGCGTGCGAGAGCCTGGAGCTGGACCTCGGGGCGCTGCCGCCCGACGCCCTGCCTCCGGCCAAGGCCTGACCCCGCGCCGCACGGGCCCGGGAGGGGGGTGCGTTGCATCTCTCGGACCTGCTCGCCGCCTTCTCGGATGTTCTCCTCCCGCCGGTCTGCCCCCTGTGCCGCAGGGGCCCTCCCCGCGGGGAGCGGGTGCCCTTGTGCGACTCGTGCTGGAGGAGCTTCGAGCCCCTGCGGGAACCCTTCTGCCCCCGGTGCTCCCTTCCCTTCCCGGGCACGGGGCCGAGCCACGAGTGTCCCCGCTGCCGAAGACGCTCGCCGCCCTTCGCTCGAGCCCGCGCCTGGGGGGCCTACGACGGGGGGTTGCTCGACGCCTTGCAGCGCCTCAAGTACCGGGGCGACCTCGCGCTGCGCAGTTCCCTCGAGCGCCTCGCCGTGGACGCCTTCGAGCGGTTCTGGGGAGACGACCGGGACTTCTCGGCGGTCGTCTGTGTGCCAGCGGACCCGCGGACGCTGCGCCGGCGCGGCTTCGACCTTCCCGCCCTCCTCTCGCGCGCCGTGGCCCGGAGCACCGGGCTTCCCTGGAACCCGGCCGCGCTCCTGCGCCGGCCGGGCGGGATCGAACTGGTCGGCCTCGACGCCGGGGAGCGTTGGAGGGCCGCCCACCGCGCCTATGGCTTCCGCGGGCGGCTGAACGGCCGGGTGCTCCTCGTCGACGACGTCCTCACGACGACAGCCACGGCCCGGGCCTGCGCACTGGCTTGCAGGCGGGCGGGCGCCCGATCGGTGGACGTGCTGGCGCTCGCCCGCACCCCCCTGGGCCGCACCGCCTGAACGCGCTGCGCGGTGGATCGGGGAGGAACCTTGTGATAGAAGGGGATCCACTCCTCTCGTTCGACCCTCCGTTCGAAACCAGCAGGGAGAAGCAATGGAATCTCGATCGAGAACCGTCATCGTCGCCTGGCGGCGGTCCGACGCGGACGGCTGGAACCGCGTCGAGGTGTCGCGCCGAACCCTCCAGGTCCTCGGCGGACTCCTCCTGGGGACCATGTTCCTCTGCCTCGTCCTGGGAGCCGTGGCCTTCCACCTCCAGACCCAGAACGCCGATCTGCACGCCGTGGCCCGCGAGCGGGACGAACTGGCGAGCCGGCTCGCGGCCGCAGAGGCCGAGATCGCGGAAGCGCTGGCCACCATCAGCCAACTGCGCACCGAGGAGGCCAAGATCCGGGCATGGCTGGGGATGGACGGGACCCCGGAGGAGGATCCGGCACCGAGGGGCGGCCGGGGCAGCCTGGGAGACGTCGATCTGGAACTGGTGAATCCGCGGGATCTGGAAGAAGCCAGCCACCCTCCGGCACCGAGCGACGAAAAGCTCGGCATCTCCGCCCGCGCCCTCGCGGAGGACCTGTCCGAACTGGCGTCGCGGATCCAGGAGCGCAGGCGCCACTGGGACCGGATCCCGGCCATCACCCCCGTGGAGGGGGAACACTGGCTGAGCTCCGGCTTCGGGTGGCGGCGCAGCCCCTTCACCGGCCAGCGGGAGTTCCACTCCGGCGTGGACATCGCGGGGGCGCGGGGCACTCCCGTGGTGGCGGCGGCCGACGGCACGGTGGCCAGGGTCGTCAACGACGCGGCGCTCGGGAAGACCGTCACGCTCTCCCACGGCGGTGGAATCGAGTCCGTGTACGGGCACCTGGACAAGGTGCTGGTGAAGACGGGTCAGAAGCTGAAGCGCGGGCAGGCGGTGGGAAAGATGGGGAGCACGGGCCGGCGCTCGACCGGGCCTCACCTGCACTACGCGATCCGCGCCGACCGGAAGTACGTCAACCCGAGCAACTACATGCTGGACGGGCCGCTCTTTCAGGATTTCGCGAGCGGAGGAGCCCGCAGCCGCTAGCCCCCCTCGAGACGACCTACCGAAAAGCTGACGGCCGCCCCGAGGGGCGGCCGTGCGACGTCTGCCGGGACGCGCAGAGTCCCGGCCTCAGCCTCCCACGCGGCTCATGGCGAGTCCTCCCGCCGCCCCCCCTCCCTCCGAGAGGCCGTGGCGCTCGGGTTTGCCCTGCACCACTGCGCGGATCGCTCCGGCCAGTTCCTCGTCTCCCGCCCCGGACCGGAGCAGCGCCCGCAGGTCGAGTTCCTCCTGCGCGAACAGACAGCTGCGCAGGCGGCCCTCCGCCGTCAACCGCAGCCGGTTGCAGGTGCCGCAGAAGTGGTCGCTCAGCGGGCTGATGACCCCGACGCGGCCTCCCCCCGGGCAGGCGAACATGCGGCTCGGCCCGCAGCCGGGTCCTCCTTCCAGCGGCTGCAGGTCGTAACGCTTGCGCACAACCTCCAGGATCTCCGCACAGGACAGGACCCGGGCCTCGTCCCACGCCCCCTGGCCGGACGGCATGAACTCGATGAACCGGACCTCGTACCCGCCCCGCCCGGCGAAGGCGACGAAGTCCGCCAGTTCCCCGTCGTTCACGCCTCGCATGGCCACCACGTTGATCTTCACGGGGTCGAGCCCCGCCCGCCGGGCGGCCTCGAGGCCTGCAAGGACCTTGTCCAACCCGGGGCGGCGCGTGATGGCGCCGAAGACCTCCGGCCGCAGCGTGTCCAGGCTCACGTTGACGCGGCGCAAGCCCGCGGCCCGGAGGTCTGCGGCCATCGCTCCCAGCAGGAGCCCGTTGGTGGTGAGGCTGAGATCCTCTACCCCCGGCTCGGCCGCCAGGCGGGCCACGAAATCCAAGATGCCGCGCCGCACGAGGGGCTCCCCCCCGGTGATGCGCACCTTTCGGATCCCGAGACGCGTGGCGATCCGGGCCACCCGCAGCAGCTCCTCGTAGGAGAGGATCTCCCCGTGGCCCAGGAGACGGACCCCCCCGGCCGGCATGCAGTAGGTACACCGCAGATTGCACCGATCGGTCACGGACAGCCGGAGGTAGTTGATGACCCGCCGGTACCGGTCGTGGAGGGGGGCCGCGTTCATCGCAGGAGGTCCAGGGCGCCCGGGTCCCGGAGGTCCAGGGGCGTCGTCGCGGAAGTTGGAGCGGCCTGCGCCGACGGGGCTTCCTCGACCACGGTCCCCCGGATGAACGCCGCCGTGAAGCTGCGCTCCGAGCCGGGCCCCGCCAGGCGGCCGGTGGTCGAATCGACGCGGGCGAACTCGATGCCCTCGGGCACGGGAAAATCAGAGGGCGGGGTGCCGGCGACTGCCTGTCGCATGAAATCCAGCCAGATGGGCGCAGCCGCCCTGCCCCCGGTCTCCCCTTTCGCCAGGCTGCGGCCGTCGTCGTAGCCGACCCAGACGCCGGTGACCAGATCCGGGGTAAAACCCAGGAACCACGCGTCCCGGTTCTCGTTGGTGGTGCCCGTCTTGCCTGCGGCCGGCCGGCCCAGCCCCCGGGCCTGCCGCCCCGTCCCCTCCTGGATGACCGCCTGCATCATGTGGGTGAGCACGTAGGCCGTCTCGGGCCGCACCGCGGGGACGCCCTCGGCGGGGTGGAACTCCTGCAGGAGGCGGCCGTCGCGATCCTCCGTCCGCAGCAGGAGCACCGGATCCCGGCGGACCCCTCCGGCCGCGAAGGCCCCGTATACGTCGGTGAGCTCCAGCAGGTTGACGGACGAGGCGCCCAGGGCGAGCGACAGGTCGGCGTTGATCGGACTCGACACCCCGATGCGTTGGAGGAAGTCCACCGCATACGCGATTCCCACGTCGCGCAGCACCTTCACGGTCACCACGTTGCGCGAGTGCACCAGGGCCTCCCGGAGGGTCGTCGCACCGTAGAAGCGCTCGGAGTAGTTCTTCGGCTTCCACTTCTCGTCGAGATCCGGCGAGTCGTAGACGATCGGCGTATCGTAGATCAGCGTGGCCGGCGAGAAGCCCTTCTCGATCGCCGCCGCGTAGATGAGCGGCTTGATGGCCGAACCCGGCTGTCTCTGCGCCTGGACGGCCCGGTTGAACTGGCTGCGCGCGAAGTCGTAGCCGCCGACCAGCGCCAGCACCTCCCCGGTGTGGGCATCGAGGCAAACCAGCGCCCCCTCCACCTCCGGCTCCTGCGCCAGGGCGGCTACGAGTTCGCCGCCCTCCCCCGCGGAGAAGTCACACAAGACGACGTCCCCGACCCGGAGCACGTCCCCCGGCCGACCGTTCCTGGGAAGGGCCCAGGCCAGCTCCGACCCGGGCAGGGGGACTTCGCGTCCCCCGACAGACACCACGGCTCCTTCGTCGGTCACGGCGTGCACCGCCGCCAGGCTCCGCTTGCCGGCCTGCGGCGGCTCCGCCTGTTCCGCGGCCGCCGTCGCCGCGTCGTCGCCGCTGTACACCGCCCCCCGGTATCCGGCCCTGCGGTCCACTGCTTCCAGGCCCTTGCGAAGCGCCTCGCGGGCCGCTTCCTGCAGCCGGGAGTCCATGGTCGTGGTGACCCGCAACCCTTCGCGCTGGACGGTCTCGGTCCCGTACGACGCCTCCAGGGAGCGCCTCACGTGCTCCGAGAAATGCGGGCTGACCGACAGGTATCGGCTGGGGGTTCGGGTCAATTCCAGGAGCCCACCGGAGGCGTCCCGGGCGGCTTCCTCCGAAATCCAGCCCTCCTGCGACATCCTGTTCAGAACGTAGCGGCGGCGCTCGAGCGCGCGCTCGGGGTGCTGGTAGGGGTCGTACCGGCTCGGAGCCTGCGGGAGCCCGGCAAGCAGAGCCGCCTGCGCCAGGCTCAACTTTTGGGCCGTGGTGCCGAAATAGATCTCGGCGGCGGACTCCACGCCGTAGGCGCCGTGACCCAGGTAGATCTGGTTCAGGTAGAGGTGAAGGATCTGCTCCTTGGAGAGATTGCGCTCGATCCGAACGGCCAGGACCGCCTCTCGGATCTTTCGCCGGAAGCTGCGCTCGGGGGACAGCAGGAGCGACTTCGCCACCTGCTGCGTGATGGTGCTTCCCCCCTGTACGACCCTCCCCTCCCGGAGGTTCGCAATGGCGGCGCGAAGGATGCCGCGCCAGTTGAGCCCCTCGTGGGTGAAGAACTGACTGTCCTCCGCGGCGAGGAAGGCTCGGACCACGTGGTCCGGCAGGCCCGCCGCATCGACGACCCTGCGGCGCTCCTCGGCGAAATCGGCCATGAGCAAGCCGTCGCGACTCCACACCGTGGTGACGATGGGGGGCCGATAGTCGAGGAGGGAGGCCACGTCGGGAAGCTCTGCCAGAGCGGATCGGAGAACCCAGGCGGCGGAGATCCCGGCCAGCGTCAGGACCGCGAGGAGCCCGAGGCCCAGGCGGGCCGACTTGCGCATCCGATACCTGTGCGATGGGAGACCCCGCCCCGCAGCGGTCTCCGACGGTCAAGGGGAGTTGTTTACTGTAGCATAGAGGCGTTGGGGCCGGAAAGAACCGCTGCCCGCAGGCGCCCGTTCAGGGCCCCTCGCGGCAGGACTCCGAGGGCAGACGGCACATGAACGGAACTCTCGTCACTCCAGCGGGCCGGGCACTGGTCAACGACCGGAAGGTCGGGGAAGCGCTCACTGCGCTCTACCGGTCCGTATCGGCCCACCAGTTCTATCCCGAGCGCCACCCGATGCTCCAGGCGACGCTCAAGGATTCCTACGGGGTCTTCCAGGAAGTCGAGGAAGACTACCGGTGGGAAGAGCCGGGACTGCTCCTCCGCCAGGGGACCCTGTGGCTCGGCGACGCCCGGATCGGGCAGGCCAGCCCCGCGGTGGCGGGGTTGGCGAAGAACTTCGCAGCCCACGGCCTCGTGGTGCTCCGGCGCAAGGGCCCGGTCACCCCGGAGGCATTCTCCCACCTGGTCTCCCTCCTGGCCACGAGTCCCGACGTGCTCGCGGGCCGGGGCGGCGTGGCCACGACGTGGGACCGCTCGCCGCACGCGGCCGCGTTCGAACTG
>CAZJSF010000149.1:0-6594 GCA_964548515.1 uncultured Thermodesulfobacteriota bacterium | reverse complement strand
CCGGGGCCGGACGGCGAGGCCTCCGGCTATGCGTTCTACGACCGGTCCCTCCACCGCGCCGGGGCGGTGCTCCGGGGCGAGGGGATCCCCGTGGTCGTGGACGACCGCCCCGAACTCTTCCCCGAGGGGGCGGCGCTCCCCGCCGCCCTGTACTGCGGGTGGTACAGCCTCTCCCGGTACGTCGGGGCGTTTGCGTGGCGGCGGGGCGCGGTCGGGTACCACATCGCCAGCGGCGAGTGCACCACCCTCAAACGGGCGGGCAACCAGGCGTGGTGCCAGCGCATGCTCGAGGAGGGCGCGGCGGCCACCCTGGGGCCGGTGGATGAGCCCTACGTCCAGGCCTTCCCCCCGCCGGCCCTCTTCTTCCGACTCCTCGTCGGGGATCGGCTGGCCCTGGCGGAAGCCTACCTGCGCAGCGTTCCGTACCTGTCCTGGAAGATGGTGCTCCTCGGGGATCCCCTGTACCGGCCCTTCCGGCCCCGGTGAGGGGAGGCCTCCCGAGCCGGCGCCGCGCCCCCCCGTCGGGAAGGGGGACCTCCGCCCGGTGAGACCGGGCCCGCGGGGTTCACCGGTTGATGCTTGCCGCGGCGGGGCAGATGGGAAATACTCGGGGCTCGCCGGCCTGCGCGGGGGTGCGCGGCCGAGAGCCCCCGGGGGGATCATGAGTCGTTCCGGAAGCCTTCGCGGCGTCCCTGGCGTCGCCGTCCTCGCCGCCCTGCTCCTCCCGGCCGTCCCGGCCGTGGGCCTCGACGTCGTCTGGGTCTACCCGGTTCCCAACTCCCTCGTCACCGAGTCGCCGGTGCCCCTGCTCGGGTACCTCAGAGACGGGGCCGTGTCCTCCCTGCGGGTGGAGGTGCGGTCCTCGGCCGGCCGAACCCCGGCGAGGGTCCAGGACCTCTTCCTCTTCAAGGGCCGCGTCTTCTCCGCGCCGGTGGAGCTGACCCCCGGCCGAAACGACCTCACCGTGGGAGACCGGACGCTCTCCCTGCTCTACCGGCCCGGCGCCGAGGGCGAGCGGGACGGGGACTTCCGCCGGGTGCGCCCCCACGCGGACGTCACCAAGGGCTGCGGCCCCTGCCACGGCTTCGCGGGAGGCCGGATCACCCTGGCCAAGGACCCGCCGGACCTCTGCCTCGACTGCCACGGGGAGGCTGCGGCGTGGCTCGGTGCGGATGGCACCGGGAGCGTCCACCGCCGGGAGATCAACCGGGACTGCTCCCGATGCCACGACGCCCACGCCTCGCTCGGGAAGGGCCTGCTGCGGCTCTCCGCCGAGGGGCCCTGCGCCGCGTGCCACGAGGAGCAGGCACGGGGCGCCGAAGCCCACCCGGCCTACGAGGAGGGCGGGTGCCTGGCGTGCCATCGGCCCCACCCCGACGGGCAGGGTGCCGCGACGCGGGCGCCCGTGGCGGAATTGTGCGCGGGCTGTCACGACCAGGGCGGTTCCGCGCCGGGCCGCCACCCGGCGATGGGCGCCGAGCGCTCCTGCGCCGCGTGCCACGACCCCCACGGGACGGCAGGGAAGCTCCTCGCGGCGCCGCCGGGACCTGCCCTGTGCGGTGCGTGTCACGGCGAGGTCCTGGCCAAGGGGCACGGGCGGGACCTGGAGGAGTGCAACCGGTGCCACGACCCCCACGGGAAGGTCGGCGGCGGCCTGCTGCGCCGCGGGGTCGGGGGGGTGTGCCGGGAGTGCCACGACGACGTGGCCGCCGGCCGCGTCGTGCACGCCGCGCTGGAGGAGGGGTGCGAGACCTGCCACTCCCCCCACGCCGAGGGCGCCCAGGCGGTGCGGCCGTCCTGCGGCGAGTGCCACGACCTGACCGGAGACGGGGAACTCGCGAGCCTCCACGGCCGCCTCGCGCCCCCCGTCGGGGAGTGCCTCTCCTGCCACCGCCCCCACGCCTCGGAGGAGCCCGACCTCCTGCGGGGCCGGGCCCACTTCCCCCTTCTCAAGGGCACCTGCAAGGCGTGCCACGGGGAGGGCGGCCAGAAGAGCCTGTCGGTGCCGGCGCCGGCCGAACGGTGCCGATCCTGCCACCCCTTCCAGCGGGAGATGGAGGCGAAGGGGACGCCGCTCCACGATCCCGTGGCCGAGGGCGACTGCCTGGAGTGCCACGAGCCCCATCTCTCCACGCGCCCCCGCCTGCTCCGGGCGCCCGAGGCGAAGGTGTGCGGGGAGTGTCACGACCTCCCGGGGCCGGGCGAGGGCCGTGTGGTGCACCCGGCGGCGGAGGCCTGCTCCGACTGCCACGCCGCCCACGGCGGGGAGCGCAAGCGCTTCCTGAAGGCGCAGATGCCGGCGCTTTGCTTCGAGTGCCACGACGACCCCGCCGGAGGCGGCGCGGAGGTGCACCCGGCCCTGGAGGAGGGTTGCCTGAGCTGTCACGACCCCCACGGGGGCTGGGCTGCGGGCTCGCTCAAGGCGAAACCCGTGGCGACGTGCCTGGAGTGCCACGACGACCCGGCCGGCGGACTCGCGCGCCGGCACGGCGCCGTCGATCGAGGCTGCTCGGGGTGTCACGAGCCCCACGCGTCGCGGAATGCCCACTTCCTGCGGGAGGGGGGCACGGCCCTGTGCGGCCGGTGCCACGACGCGGCGACACCCTCGGAGGGCCGGACCCTGCATCCGCCGGTCGAGGAGTGCGGGGACTGCCACGAGGGAACGTCCCACGGCGGCGCGAAGCCCCGGCTGCTCCGGGAGGCGCCCCCGGGGCTGTGCCTCGACTGCCACGACGACCCGCGGGAGAAGGGGGGGGAGCTCCACCCCGCCCTGGAGGAGGGGTGCCTCGCGTGCCACGATCCCCACCAGGGCTTCACGAACGGATTGCTGCGGGGCGGCACCGCCACGGCGGCCTGCCTGGAGTGCCACGACGACCCGGCGGCGGGGGCTGCCGTGGTCCACCGGCCCGTGGCCGAGTCCTGCGCCGCGTGCCACGAGCCCCACGCCGGGAAGAACCCCAGCCTCCTGAAGGCGCGGGGAAACGCACTGTGCCTCGGCTGCCACCAGCTCCCGGCCCACCACCACTCCATCGACGCGGCCGCGGGGGTGGAGAGGTTCCCCGGGGCCGCGGACTTCCCGGCCGAGGGCGGGCGGTTCGCCTGTGCCGGCTGCCATCTGCCCCACGGCGCCGACGCCAGGGGGCTCGTCCGGCCGAAGGACGAGATCTGCGGCGCGTGCCACCAATTCTAGGCCCGGGGCGCGCCCCCCTCCCGAGACCACGGCACCGGGGCCGAACCCGGAGGGCGGGGGCGCCTACTCCGGCATCGGCCACATCCCCCGTTCCTCCAGGACCCGGCGCAGCGCCTTGAGGCCCTGGTTCATGGCCGGGACCCCCCCGTAGACCGCGGTCTGGAAGATCACCTCGGCGAGTTCCCGCGGCGCACACCCCACGTTGAGGGCGGCGTGCAGGTGGAGCTCCAACTCCTCGCGGCGCTCGAGCACGGTCAGTGCGGCCACGGTCACCATCTGCCGCACCGGGTGCGGGATCACCTCCCGGGCGTACATCTGCCCGGTGATGAAGAGCGACAGGTCCCGGGCCAGCCCCTTGTCGAAAGAGCGCCACAGCTCGTAGGGCCTCTCCCCGGGCACTCCGGCGAAATAGAGCTTGGCGGTCTCGGCGGTCTTCTTGGCGAGGTCGTCCGACACGGTGGGGTCTCCTTCCCGTCTTGGTTTCCGTCGGTGGGCTTCAGGCCGGGGCGCTCCGGCGCTTGGGCGAGGCGATGAGACAGAGGAAGAACAGCAGCGTCGCCGTGAGCACGATCGTGGCGCCCGAGGGGACGTCGAAGACGTAGGAGAGGACCAGCCCCAGGAAGCAGGAGAGGTTGCCGAAGAGCACGGAGAGCAAGAACAGGGCGCGATAGTCGTAGGTGAGCTGGTGCGCCGCGGACGCCGGAGTCACGATGAGCGCGAAGACCAGCATCACCCCGACGGCGTCCAGCGACAGGACGATCGTCAGGCTCACCAGCAGGAGCATCACGAACGAGAGCCTCCCCGCCGGCAGTCCCAGGGCCTCGGCCATCTCGGCGTCGAAGGTCAGGAGCTGGAACTCCTTGAACAGGAGCACCACGGTCAGCGCCACGACGAGGGTCAGGGTGAGGATGATCCACAGGTCCGCCCGGGTCACCGAGAGGATGTTGCCGAACAGGTACCCGTAGAGGCGCGCGTCGTAGGTCCGCATCAGGCCCACGAAGAGCACGCCGAGCGCCATGGTGAGCGCGTAGAAGATCCCGATGGAGGCGTCCATCTTGATGCGGCCGGCCTGGCTCGTGGCGTGGATGGCGCCGCTCGTGCCCAGGCAGAAGGCGACCGCGGTGAACAGGGGATTCCACCCCAGCAGGAAGCCCAGCGCCACCCCCCCGAACGCCGCGTGGGCGATGCCGGCGCCGATGAACGCCAGCCCGCGCAGCACCACGTACACCCCCACGAGGGAGCACGACGTGCCCACCAGCAGGCTCGCCACCAGCGCCCGCTGGACGAAGGCGTACTGGAACATCTCAGTCACGGTGGGCGTCCCCGGAGATGACGAAGGGCCTCCCGTGGGCCTCGTGCACGTGCACCTCCGCGCCGTACATCTCGTCGAGGACCTCCTTGACCAGGGTCTCCCCCGGCGGGCCGTACGCGTAGACCCGTCGGTTCACGGCGAGCACTAGGTCCAGGTAGGGGTACACCAGGTTGACGTCGTGGGTGACGAGCAGCGTCGTGAGACCCCGCTCGCTGTGGGTACGGTGGATCAACTCCATGACGGCGTCCTGGTTGCGCACGTCCAGCCCGGTGTACGGCTCGTCCAGGAGCAGGATCTTCGGGTCGCGGACCAGGGCCCGGGCGATGAAGACCCGCTGGAGCTGGCCGCCGGAGAGGTGCCCGGCCGGGCGTTTGGCCAGGTCCGCGGCCCCCACCGCTTCCAGGGCCGCCAGTGCCCGGTCGCGCTCGCGGCGCCCGGCGCGGCGGAGGAGCCCCAGCCCCGGGTAGAGCCCCATGAGGACCACGTCGAGCACCTTGGCGGGGAAGTGGCGGTCCACCTTGCCCCCCTGGGGGACGTACCCGATCTCCAGCCGCACCTTCTTGAGGTGGTGGCAGCACAGGTCACCCACGTAGATCCGCCCCTTCGCGGGGGTGACGAGCCCGAGGACGCCGCGCAGCAGGGAGGTCTTGCCCGAACCGTTGGGCCCGATGATCCCGAGGAAGACCCCGCCGGGGACCTCCAGGGAGACGTCCTCGAGGGCCGGCGACCCGTCGTAGGCCAGCGTGACCCCCTCGAACCGGATGACGGGCGGGGAGGCGAAGGGGAGCGGGATCAAGGCCTGGGTCCGCCGAGCGCTTGGGCCAGGGCCCGGGTGTCGGCCTCCAGGAGTTCCAGGTACGTCTTCGCCGGGCCCGCGCCCAGCAGGGGGGACAGGGTCACGGTGCGGATCCCGCTCTCCTGCGCCAGGAGGTCCGGGATCTTGGAGGAGAGCTGGGGCTCCGTGGCCAGCACGCGGATCTGCTCGGTCCGGATCCGTTCCAGGAGGCCGGCCAGCGCCTTCGCCGAGGGTTCCTGGCCCGGGATCTCGGTGATGACCCCCACCACCTGGAAGCCCATGCCCCTGGCGAAATACGGCCACGCCGCGTGGTAGGAGAGGAAGCGCCGATCGGGGAGAGTCTGCACCAGTTCCCGCAGGCGGCGGGTGGTCTCCCCCAGGCGCTCCAGGTAGGAGGCCAGCCCCCTCTGGTAGGCGTCGCCTGCCTCGGGGTCGGCGGCCTCCAGCGCCTCGGCGATGTTGCGGCACATGATCTCGGCGTTCGCCGGGTCGAGCCACACGTGGGGGTTGCCCCGGGCGTGGTCGTGGGCGCCGTGGGCGTCTCCGCCGGTGCCCCGGCCGTCCTCGAGCACAGAGACGCCCCGGGAGGCGTCCACCACGGTCAGGGCGGTGTTGCGGGCGTTCTCCACCAGCCCGTCGAGCCACTCCTCCAGCCCGAGCCCGACCCGCACGAGCAGGCGGGCCCCGGCCACCGCCTTCACGTCGCTAACCTTGGGCTCGTAGGTGTGGGGGTTCTCGAAGCCCTGGAGCAGGCTCTTCACCTCGACCCGTGCGCCGCCGATCTCCCGGACCCAGTCGGCGAGGTCGGGCAGCGTGGTCACCACCTTCACGGGCCCGGAGGCCGGCGCGGGAGACGCGGCGAGAAGGGCGAGCAGGAGAGCGAGAGCGCGAATCATGGGCGGTTCCGGGGAGCCGGGGAGTGCAGGGTGCGCCGGATTCTAAGGGTGACCCCGGGGGTCGTCAAGGCGCCTTGACCCGTCCGCGGGCCGCCGCTTAGCATTCGGGCTCCGAACGGACGGGAGGAGGGAAGCCATGACCCTGGGCGACCGCATCTGTGTCCTGCGGGACGGCACGGTGCACCGTCAGCCGAAGATTCATCCCACCCCGAACGAGGTCTATTGGTGGGACATCCGGGGGGGGCGACAGCCTGGAGGTGATCCAGACCGACTGCGGGCCCATCGGCGTGCTGATCTGCTACGACTCGGAGTTTCCGGAACTGGCGCGCCACCTGACCGACCAGGGCGCCCAGATCCTGTTCGTGCCCTTCTGTACCGATGAACGGCAGAGCTACCTGCG
>CAZJSF010000148.1:0-6728 GCA_964548515.1 uncultured Thermodesulfobacteriota bacterium | reverse complement strand
AGATCCGGACCCCCTGCCCCTCCTCGGGGACGCTCTCCCGGGTCCACCGGGGATGGTTCGTCCGGTGGAGGTAGGCCTCCGGGTGGGGCATGAGCCCGAAGACCCGGCCCGTGGGGTCGCACAGCCCGGCCACGGCTCCGGCGCTCCCGTTCGGGTTGTCCGGGTAGGCCAGCGTCGGGTGCCCGGCGGCGTCCGCGTAGCGCAGCGCCACCAGGTTCTCCTCCTCCAACCGGCGCATCAGGCCGTCGTCCCCGGGCACGAACTTTCCCTCCCCGTGCCGCACGGGCGAATACAGGCTCTCCATCCCCCGCGTGAACACGCAGGGGCTGCTCGGGTTCACCGCGAGGCTCACCCATCGGTCTTCGAACCGGCCCGAGTCGTTGTGGGTGAGGCTGGCCGTCTGCCGCGCATAGGCACCGTCGAGCGCGGGGAGCAACCCCAGCTTGACCAGCAACTGGAAGCCGTTGCACACGCCCAGGACGAGTTTGCCCTCCTCGACGAAGCGGAGCAGGTGCTCGAGGAACCGGGCCCCCCCGCGTCCCCCCACAGGGGCGTACTTGAAGCGCACCGCGCAAGCCTTCGCCGAACCGAGGTCGTCCCCGTCCGAGAAGCCTCCGGGCAGGTTGAGGAGGTGATACCGGTCGAGCGCCACGCGACCCGCGAAGACCTCGGCCATGTGGGCCACGTCGGCTTCGGCGCCGGCGAGGCGGCACGCGTGGGCCATCTCGCGCTCGCAGTTGATGCCGTTCCCGGTCAGGACCAGTGCCCGAACCGTCTTCATCCACGACTCCCGTCGCCCTTGCGGCGAGCCCCGGAGCGCCTGCCCCGGGGAACCCTCAGATGGCGGAAAGGGGTCTCTGCCAAGCTTCCTTCAGTCGATCCACCGGAATGCGGAGCACCTCTCGTCCGGCAAGCCCTGACAGGGCGAGCACCGGATCCGAGGTCACCTCCCCGACGCGGGCGGCCGGTCGCCCGCGAAACACGTCCTCGAACGTCCCGGCGTCGCCTTCGCGCACGGTGACCACGAACCGGCTCTGGGACTCGGAGAACAGCAGCTCGTCGTCCCGGCTCACCCCTTCCCCGGGGGCGCGGGAAAGGTCCGCGGCAATGCCCAGGCCCCCCGCGAAGGCGGTCTCCGCCAGCGCCACCGCCAGCCCGCCCTCCGAACAGTCGTGGCAAGACGCCACCAGGCCGCGCGCGATTGCCTCCTCCAGGCAGCGGTACAGGAGCAGACTCTCTTCCACGCGCACCCGGGGCACGTCGTTCCCCACGAAACCCCGGGAAGCCCAGTACTCCGACCCACCCATCTCGGGCCGGGTCGTCCCCAGCACGTAGACGACGTCGCCGGGGCGCTTGGCATCCATGGTGACGCATCGCCGCACGTCCTCGACCCGGCCGATGACGCTGAAGAGCAGCGTAGGGGGGATGGAGATCTTCGTGTCTCCCACGTGGTAGTCGTTCTTCATGGAGTCCTTGCCGGAAATCAAAGGGACTCCGTACGCGACGGTCACGTCGTAGAGGGCCTCGTTCGCCCGGACCAACTGGGCGAGCTTGTACTCCCCGTCGGGGGTCTTCTCGCTCCGGACCGGGTCGCACCAGCAGAAGTTGTCGAGGCCGGCCAGGTGGCTCAGGGATGCTCCCACGGAGAGGGCGTTGCGAACCGCCTCGTCGACCGCGGCGGCGGCCATCCAGTAGGCATCCACATCGCTGTACCGCGGGCAGATCCCGTTCGCGGTCACCACGCCCTCGAAGCGGTCGAGCAGGGGCCGGACCACGGCGGCGTCGGAGGGGCCGTCGTTGAGGAGCCCGACGAAAGGCTTCACCACGCTCCCCCCCTGGACCTCGTGGTCGTAGCGCCGGACGATCGACTCCTTCGAGCAGACGTTGAGGCGGCCGAGCAGGGCCAGGAGCTCTCCGCCGAGGTCGTCCGGGCACGGGAAGGAAGGCTCCTCGTGTACCGGCCGCTCCCACCGGGCCTGGAGCTCCAGGGTCGGCAACCCCTCGTGTAGGAACTCCATCGGAAGCAGCGCCACCGTGCGGTCCCGATGCATCACCTGGAACACCGGCTCGGCGGTGAACTCCCCGACCACCGTCGCCTCGACCCGGAGCTCCCGTGCAAGCGCCAGGAACTCCTCCACCTTCTCCGGGGGAACCGCCAGGGTCATCCGCTCCTGGGACTCCGACACCAGGATCTCCCACGGCGCGAGGCCCGGATACTTCAGGGGCGCCTGGTCCAGGCGCAGGAGGGCACCCCCGGACTGCTCCGCCATCTCGCCCACGCTCGAGGACAGGCCGCCGGCCCCGTTGTCGGTCACCGACCGGTACAGCCCGCGGTCGCGGGCGAGGAGGAGGAAGTCGTAGAGCCGCTTCTGCGTGATGGGATCGCCGAGCTGCACGGCGGTCACCGGGCTTCCCTCGTGGAGTTCCTCGGAGGAGAACGTGGCGCCGTGGATCCCGTCCTTGCCGACCCGGCCCCCGGCCATCACGATGCGGTCTCCGGGCAACGCCCGTTTCTCGTGGCCGGGACTCCCGTGGAGCCGCCTCGGGATCAACCCCGCCGTCCCGCAGTACACGAGGGGCTTGCCCAGAAACCGGTCGTCGAACACCACCGTCCCGTTCACGGTGGGGATGCCGCACTTGTTGCCCCCGTGCTCCACCCCGCGCACCACCCCCTCGTAGACCCGGCGGGGGTGGAGGAGCCGGGGCGGGAGTTCCCCCTCGAAGAAGGGGTCCGCGAAGCAGAAGGTATCCACGTTGAAGATGAGGCGCGCGCCCATCCCCGTGCCCATCGGGTCCCGATTCACCCCGACGATGCCCGTCAGGGCCCCGCCGTACGGGTCGAGAGCCGACGGAGAGTTGTGGGTCTCCACCTTGAAGCACAACGACCACTCGTCGTCGAACGCGATCACCCCCGCGTTGTCCTTGAACACCGACAGGCAGTAGTCGCGCTCGCCCAGACCGCGTCGCACGCGTGCCGTGGCCCCCACGATGTAGGTCTTGAACAGGCTCTCGATCCGGCGGGGCTCGTCGCTGCCGTCCTCGTAGTGGATGGTCGCGTTGAAGATCTTGTGCTTGCAGTGCTCGGACCAGGTCTGCGCCAGGCACTCGAGTTCCACGTCCGTGGGGCAGTCGGGCAGCCCCAGCCGGCGGCGTTTCTCCCGGGTCGCGCCTGCCCGGTAGTGATCCCGGATCGCCTCCAGTTCCTCGAGGGAAAGCGCGAGGAGCCTCTCCCGGGACAACTGGAGCAGTTCCTCCTGGGAACGCTCGAGATCCACGGACTCCACCCGGGCCTCCGCCCCTTCGCGCACCCTGGGGACGCGGACCGCGAACCCGGCGCTCTCGGCGTACTCGCTCCGGGAAAGCACCTCCCAGCGCTGGATGAGGGGGTTTCCGAGTAGTCCTGCCACGATCGCGTCCACGTCCTCGCGGGCGAGATCCCTTCCCCGCAGCAGGTACTGGACGGAGGTGTACACCTGCGCCTCGTGGGGGAAGGTGCGCCCCAGGAGGAGTTCGACCGCCTCCTTGGCCGTGCGGCCCACGTTGTCCGTGACGCCGGGCAGGTAGCCGACCTCCACCGCCCAGTGGAAGTCGGGGAAGATCCGGGCTCCCAGCCCTCCCCGGGGGTCCGCCTCCTGTATCACGGGGTCGGAGAGGGCGTCCCGCGCCACGGCCACGGCCTCGGCCTGGGAGAGCCCGAGGTCCACCGTGTACACGTCCAGGGTCCGCACCTCCTCCACTTCGCGATGGAGGAATTCCCGCACCTCCCGCGCCACCCCCTCGCCTCGAGCATCCCGCAGGTGCGGCCTGATCCCTACTTCCACCCGCTGCGCCATTGGCCCCTCTCGGAGCGCGACCCCTGGGGGTCACGCCTCCCCGAAGACTCTCCGGAAGATCGTGTCTACGTGCTTCAGGTGGTACCCCAGGTCGAAGGCCTCGTCGAGTTCCGCCGCCGTCAGCAGCCCCCCCACCTCGGGGTCGTCGGCCAGCAGGCTGCGGTAGTCCGCCCCCTCCTCCCACACCCGCATCGCGTTGCGCTGCACCATCCGGTAGGCATCCTCCCGCGTGGCCCCCTTCTCCACGAGCTTGAGCAGGACGCGCTGGCTGTGGATGAGCCCGCCGGTCCGGTCCAGGTTGCGGAGCATGTTCTCGGGGTACACGACCAGGTTGCGCAATACGCCGGTGAACCGGTGGAGCATGTAGTGCAGGAGGATCGTGGCGTCCGGGCCGATGACCCGCTCCACGCTCGAGTGGGAGATGTCCCGCTCGTGCCACAGGGCGACGTTCTCCAGCGCCGCTTGGGCGTAGGACCGGAGAAGCCTCGCACAGCCCGACAGGTTCTCGGTGGCGATGGGGTTGCGCTTGTGGGGCATCGCCGAGGACCCCTTCTGCCCCTTGGAGAAGTGCTCCTCCGCCTCGAGGACCTCCGTGCGCTGCAGATGGCGGATCTCCACCGAGAACTTCTCGATGCTGCTCGCCACCACCGCGAGCTGCGCGAAGTACTCCGCGTGGCGGTCCCTGGGCACCACCTGGGTCGAGACGGCCGACGGCTCGAGGCCGGCACGGCGGCAGACGTGTTCTTCGACGAACGGGTCCACGTTGGCGAAGGTGCCCACCGCGCCCGAGATCTTCCCGACCGCGACCGCTTCCCGGGCCCGTCGCAGCCGGGCCAGGTTCCGCCGAGTCTCGTCGTACCAGAGGGCGAGCTTCAGCCCGAAGGTGATGGGCTCGGCGTGGATGCCGTGGGACCGCCCCATCTGGGGGGTCAGCCGGAACTCGTGGGCCCGTTCCTTCAGGACGCCGAGCAACCCCTCGACCTGCCCGATGAGGAGGTCGGTGGCTTCCGTCAACAGCATCGCCAGTGCCGTGTCCAGCACGTCGGAGGACGTCAGTCCCATGTGGACGTAACGGGAATCCGGCCCCACGTGCTCCGCGACGCTGGTCAGGAACGCGATGACGTCGTGCTTGACCTCGGCCTCGATCCGCTCGATGCGCGCCACGTCGAAGCCCGCCCGCTCGCGGATCGTGGCCAACGCCTCGTCCGGGAGGGCCCCGAGCGTATTCCACGCCTCGCAGGCGTAGAGTTCCACCTCGAGCCACTTCCGGTAGCGGTTCTCGTCGGTCCAGACGGCGGCCATCTCGGGCCGTGTGTAGCGAGCGATCATCGTGCGGGTCCGCCTCGTGATAGGTCCGTTCCGGTGGATCGTCCAAACCGCCGTGCCCCCGCCCGCCGGCGGCACCGCGAAAGCACCCGGTTCGCCCCGGTCCTCACGTTCGAACCACCCGGCCGGGACGGTCCTGGCGAGCCACGAGAAGCGTCACGTCCTCCCCCGCGCCCGCATCGTCGAGAACGCCCCGGACGAGCCCGTAGGCGAGCCGAGGCTCGTTGTTGACCTCCGAGAGATGGCCCAGCACGACCGTGCGCAAGCCCGGGTGCAGCACCTGCGCGACGAGTCGGGCGCAGCACTCGTTCGACAGATGCCCTCGATCGGAGACGATGCGCCTCTTCAGGAAGAGGGGATAGGGGCCTCCCATGAGGAGGTCTTCGTCGTGGTTCGACTCCACGTACAGGATGTCGGCCGACGCCAGTTCCCGTGTCACTGCCGGGGGCACGAACCCGAGATCCGTGGCGAAACCCAGCGTGGCGGCCCCGTCGGTGACCCGGAACCCCACGGACTGGGACGCATCGTGGGAGGTGGGAAACGGGAGGAATTCGAGACCTGCGACTCTGAAGGAACTCCCCGGCTCGAAAGGGTGAACATCGACACCCCGCCACTCCCCCTCCCCGGCGGCCGCGGCTCCCCCGCGCCGCAACCCCCCGGGCGCGTACACGGGGACCCGGTAACGCCGGGCCCACGGTCCCACGCCCCGGATGTGATCCCAGTGGTCGTGGGTGACCACCACGGCCTCAACGTCCTCCGGGCGCTGTCCCGAGGCTTCCAGGCGCCTCTCGATCTCGCGGCAGGGCAGCCCCGCGTCCACCAGGACCCCCCCGCTCCCGCTCCCGACGAACACCGCGTTGCCCTTGCTGCCGCTTGCGAGAGCGCAGAATACCAAAGGGCGACTCCGTGCCGGGGGTGGGAAAGGCCGCGATGATATCCGACGCCCGAGACCGATTCAAGCAGCGGGGGCAC
Source organism: uncultured Thermodesulfobacteriota bacterium (assembly GCA_964548515.1). Lineage (GTDB taxonomy): Bacteria > Desulfobacterota > Deferrisomatia > Deferrisomatales > JACRMM01 > CAZGRT01. The sequence continues at coordinate 597 of CAZJSF010000148.1, read as the reverse complement.
AGGCGGGGCTTTCGCGCCAGCAGCACCGGTTGGGATCCGATTCGCCGGGGGGCGAAGCCCTCCGGGCTCTCGGCCCCGTGCGCCCCCCCTCACCGCCCCCACGACCTCCGACGAATTCGCCGCTGCGTCAACCGCGAAACCGGTCCTTCAGCCATGCCTTCACGTAGGTCCAGAGCCCGGTGGTGCGGCGCTCGCCCCCGCGGGACTCCAGGGATCCGTCCAGATACCACGCGCGGGCCCGGAACCGCTGGATCTTCCCCGAGGAGGTCTTCGACAGGGTGTGCGGGGGAACGATCACGACGCGGTCGGGCCGGCACCCGGTGGCCTCGCTGACGGTCGTCCGCAGCAACTCGGCCACCTTCCCCCGCTCCGCGTCGTCCCGGACCTCGGCGACCAGAACCACCTCCTCGGTCCCCCGCGCCTCGTTCTCCACGGCGAAGACGCAGAGTCCGCCGGGGCGCACCCCGGGCACGGCGGCCGCGGCCGCTTCCAGGTCCTCCGCGAAATAGTTGCGTCCCGCCTTGCTGACCATGTCCTTCTTGCGGCCCGCGATGTAGAGGCGCCCGTCGATCTCGAATCCCAAGTCCCCCGTTCGCA
>CAZJSF010000147.1:0-6814 GCA_964548515.1 uncultured Thermodesulfobacteriota bacterium | reverse complement strand
CCTTGCGGTGCCCGAAGGTCAGCGCCTCCTGGGGGCAGGCCTCCACGCAGGCCGGAGGCCGGCCGCGCACGAGGCGGTTGTCGTGGCAGAAGTTGCACTTGACGATCAGGGGGTTGGTGGCGCTCGAGTAGCTGTAGGCCGGCACGTAGAAGGGGCAGGCCGTCATGCACATGCGGCAGCCCACGCAGACGTCCCCGTTGTAGACCACCGCCCCCTGCTCGGTCTTCGTGTAGGCGTTCACGAAGCACGACGTCAGGCAGGAGGGCTCGTTGCAGTGGTTGCACTGCATCTTGCGGTAGACCGGCGCCGCGGCTCCCGGCGGGTCGTACCGGTTCACGACCGTGAAGGCGTTCTCGTCGGTCCGCCGCTTCTGCCCGTTGCGGTCGATGCGGTCGAACACGCTCATGTCGTCGAAGGGCTCGCTCGGGGGCGGGAATCCGTGCTCCTTGTTGCACGCGGCCTCGCAACTGCGGCACCCCACGCACTTCGTCAGGTCCACCAGCACGCCCATCCCCTCGGGGTAGCCCTCCAGGGATGCCGCGGCCGCTGCGGCCTTCGGGCGGGCAACCGCGGAGACGGCGGCGCCCGCTGCGCCCGCGGCCAGGAACGATCGTCGAGTCATTCCACTCATGGTCCTCCTCCTCCCGGTGCTCCCGTGTGGCACGTCGTGCGGCACCGGCGTTGGGAACACCCACCTAACGGTGGGCCGGGCTCGGCCCTTGGCGTGGCCCCGTGCCGGCGCGGAAAAGGGCGTCTCCCGCTGCATTGCGAGCGTGGCAGTCCTGGCAGCCCGTCGGCGCCCCGGTCTCCTGGTGGCAGCCGAGGCAGTTCTGGTGGTAGGCGCCCTTGAGGCCGGGCTTGTCGACGTGGAACCACTGGTCTCCGGTCTCGGCCAGCACGATGTGCTCCGGGGAGAAGGGGTCCCGGTAGTGGCAGTCCTTGCAGACCACCGTGGCGGCCGCCTGCGAGCCGTCGTGGCACGTGGTGCAGGGCTCCCGCTCGGCGGCCCCCCCGGTGGTGTGGTGGTGGCACGTCGAGCACCCGTCGGCGACGTCCACGTGCAGCGCGTGGTCGAACTCGACCCGGTCGTAGAACTGGGCCAGCGAGGCGAGCTCGACGACGTCGGGCATCGGCCCGGCCTGGGAGAGGACGGCCAGAGAGAGCACCAGTCCTCCCGCGATGACCCCTCTCGTGCGGCAGCGAAGTCTCGTATTCATAGGTCGCCACTCCTTCTTCCCCGGCGTCGTCGCAGGGTGCGAGCGGTTACATGGGGTTCGCATCTTCGTCCTTCCGGCGGTTGATGTACCGGTAGTACATCGGGAAGCCCACGAAGAACCCGACACAGATCAGGTACTCGAGCCCCTTGATGTAGGTGTAGTAGTCAACCATGGTGTGAACCGTCTTTACTTCTCCGATCGAGCTGAAGATCTGAGCCAGGAGATCCAGCATGGTTTCCCTCCTTCTCGTCGTGCAGCCGGTCCGGTCGAGGAATGCCCCGTGCCTTGCCCCGACTATTCGCGTCCCGGTGCCGTCGCGTGCCTGCGGAACAAAGCGGTCACCAGGCCCTTGACCATTCCGACCAGCAGCATCACGGCGGGCAGCAGCTGGGCCACGATCACCAGGGCCAGCACGGCGACGAAGGCCACGACGAGGATGCCGCTGGTGTAGACCTTGGTCGTGTCGGCGGCGAGGGCGGGGGCAACGAACGCGAACGCTGCCCAGACGGTGGCGAGATTCGTCATCAGGTGTCTCATGGCTGCCTCCTTTCCGGCATGGGGGGTTCCCGCCCCGCCCAGGCGCCCGCGCCGGCGGGAAGGGGCGGGATCGGCTCCCCGCTGGTGCTCTGGAATGCACAGCGGACGGCCTCCAGAAGTTCGTGCTTGTCTTCCAACGCATCGGGCCGCAGCGAATGGTAGAAGATCCCCTCTTCTCTGTATTTCCGAAGGACAGGAAGAGGGATGTCGTCGGATACCAGGATGATGGTAACCCTCGCGTTGCACATCTTCAGTGTGTGAATCAGGTTGAAGGCTTCCGAGTCCAGGAGTTCGCTGCTGATGATCACGACTTCAGCCTCTTTCTTTAGAGTCCAGCACAAGGCGCTCGTTGCAGAATTGGTCAGGATCACGTTGTACTCCGCGTCGATGAACCAGTTCGCCATGTTCTTCCGGAACTCTGCGCTCTTGTCTGCGATGAGAAGTGCGACCATGGCCATCTCCCTTCTCGATCGAAGTTCCTCCCGCCCTATCCGTGCCCGGGGCGGCCCGACGTCGGTGGGGTCCGCAGCGCCCGCCCCTTCTGCAGCGCGCACTCGACGGCCTGCCGGACCTCGTCGCCGTCCTCGGCGGCCACGGGGGGTTGGAGGTGGTAGAAGATCCCCTCGGTGCGCAACTTGCGCAGAGAAGCTGCGGGGGGATCCTCCCCTACGACGATCAACGGGGTCCCGGGTGCGCACTCCTTCAGTACCGGCACCAGTCGGGTCACCGGTACGCCGTCGACTGTGTCTCCCACGATCAGCACCTGGGCGCTGCGCTCCGCGGCCTCCTCGATCAGGTCGGCGACGGAGCAGGTGGCGGCGACCTCGTAGCCGGCTTCCCGCAGCAGGTGCTCCATCCGTGCACGGACGGACGCGTCGTCGTCGGCGATCATGAGCCGTGCCACGGTCCGCTCCGTGCTCCCCCGGGGAACCGTCGAGGCCGCGGGGCGCATGGCCTACACGACCTCTTCCGCGTCCGTCGCCGCTTCCCGGCTGCGGGCCGGCGTGAAGAGGGCCTTCAGCATCGATCCGAGGAGCATCGCCGCGGGGATGGCCTGGGCCAGGATGACGATGGCTCCGAAGGCGAGCAGGAGGACCGTGAGAAGCCCCATCCCCTCCTCCCCTCCGCCCGTGGCGGCCAGGACCCTGCTGGCTGCCAGGCAACCGACGGCAGTGACGACCGGCAGGAAACGGTTCGTGGTCTTCATGGCGTCCTCCTTTCCCCTGGGTGACCTTTCCTCGCCCTGGGTTCTGCATCGCCCGTGCCGTCGGCCGTGCCGGTTTCGCCGGCGCGCCGAAAGCACCGCAAGTAGCTGTTCTGGCGGCGGATGGCTCTCGGGCCGCGAACCCGTCCGGAGCCCGGAGGCGGCACGGGTGTCTGGAAGAACCAGGCACCCCGGCCGCGCGGGCCGGGTCGATCCGCCCCGGATCACGGGCCTGCGAGGGGGGGCCTGGCTTCCTGCGCTCCCGCTGGACCAGATAGACCGAGTGGCGGGGTGGGGAACGGGGTTGTCCGCCTTGACAGGGTGAAAGATGCCTGGTTTGCTGTCTATAAACCCGGCTCATGATGGGGAAAGGAGGGGTTCCGGGGACTTTCAGGGGGCCGGGGTTCCGGTGTTCGATGGGGGCTGGGCCGCCGTGAGGGCCCCGCCGTTGAATGTTTGGGGAGGAGGAACGCCGTGGCGACTCGCATCCTCGCCGTGGACGACGAGGCCGTCGTCCGCAAGAGCATCTCCCGCATCTTCTCGGGCAGCGACTACGAGGTGACCACCGCTCCCTCGGGCAGCCTCGCCCTGGAGACCGCTCAGCAGTCCGAGTTCGACCTCGTCATCACCGACCTCAAGATGCCCGGGCTCAACGGCATCGAAGTCCTCAAGGCGATCCGGGTGCTCCAGCCGGAGGTGCCCGTCATCCTGATCACCGGCTACGCCACGGTGGAGACCGCCGTCGAGGCGATGAAGTGCGGCGCCTCGGACTACGTCACCAAACCCTTCGAGCCCGAGGAACTCGTGGGCAAGGTCGAGGCGGTGCTGGGTCGGGCGCGGACCCGCCGCAGCCCCCCGGGGGAGAACGAGCTCGAGGGCCTGGGAAGGCTCGTCGGCCGGAGTCCGGCCATGCAGGCGGTCTACCGGAGGATCCGACAGGTGGCCCCCAGCGACAGCACGGTCCTGATCTCGGGCGAGAGCGGCACCGGGAAGGAACTCGTGGCCCGGGCGGTCCACGAGCACAGCCGCAGGCGCGATCGCCCCTTCGTGGCGGTCGACTGCACCGCGCTCGCCGAGAGCCTGCTCGAGAGCGAGCTGTTCGGACACGTGAAGGGGTCGTTCACGGGCGCCGTCCGCACCAAGACCGGGCTGTTCAAGGTCGCCGACGGGGGCACCCTCTTCCTGGACGAGGTCTCCAACCTGAGCCACACCGTGCAGGCCAAGCTCCTCCGGGTATTGCAGGAAAGGGAGATCACCCCGATCGGGGGAACCCAGTCGCTCCCCATCGACATCCGGCTCATCGTGGCCACGAACCGGGACCTCAAGGAACTCGTGGCTGCCGGGGGGTTTCGCGACGACCTCTACTTCCGGCTCAACATCATCCCGATCCGGATGCCCCCCCTCCGCGAACGGAACGGAGACGTGGAGATGCTGGCGGCCTTCTTCCTGCGCCGCTACGGCGAGGAGATGGGGAAGCAGGTCACGGGCTTCGGGCCGGACGCCCTGGCCCTGCTCTCGGCGTACGAGTTCCCCGGGAACGTTCGGGAGCTGGAGAACGCCGTGGAACGGGCGCTGGTGCTCAGCACCGACGCCCGGATCCGACGCTCGGACCTCGAGCTCCACGGCGCGCCGGACGTCGCTCCCCAGGGGTCGCACCACGCGCCGCAGACCGTCGAGGAACTCAAGGAGGTGAAGCGGCGCGTGCGGGAGGAGGCCGTGGCTCCGATCGAGAAGGAGTTCGTGCTCGAGGCCCTGCAGCGCAACGGCTGGAACGTCAGCCGCGCCGCGGAGGACACCGGCATGCACCGGCCGAATTTCCAGGCGATGCTGAAGAAGCTCAACATCTCGGTGCGGGATCGGCGTGCCTGAATCGGTGCGCCGCCGGGCCGGCGCGGGTTCGAGGTCCCGGACGTCTCGGCCGCGTCGGGCGGCGGGAGCGAGACGTCCGGCGCCACGCCAGGAGGATGCCGAGGACGAACGACATCGTTCGGCCGCAGCGCGGGTGCCGCGCGGCCGGCTCCTCCGGGGAACGGCCCGGGCTGCCCGAGCCCGGCGCTGGAACGGCGAGGTGAGGGATGGGTCTGAACGCCAAGCTCAGCATCGCCGTCAGCATCCTCCTGCTGGTCGTCATGGTTCCCTACTACTACCTCAACGTGAAGAGCATCCGGACCCTGCTGATGGAGGAGGCGGTCGCGGCGGCGGACAAGATCAACGAGACGATCATCAAGACGACCTACCACAAGATGCTGGAGGACGACCGCCAGAGCGTCTACGAGATGATCCGGGAGGCGGGCTCGCAGGAAGGCGTCGAGCAGATCCGCATGATCACCCCCGAGGGGGACATCCGCTTCTCCACGGATGCGGAGGAGATCGGCGCACACCTCGAGAAGAGCGCTACGACCTGCGGTTCGTGCCACCAGGCCAACCAGGTCCGCAGCAGTTCTCCCAACGGCCGGATCGGGGTGTGCGAGACGGCGCAGGGCTCCCAGGTGCTCGGGGTCTCCCGGGCCATCTACAACGAGCCCAACTGCTCACGGGCCTTCTGCCACTTCCACCCCGAGAACCAGAAGGTCCTGGGGGCGCTCCACACGACCATCTCCCTCGACCGGGTCACCCTCCAGACGGCCCAGTATGCCCGGGGTTTCGTGCTGGTCACCGTCACCATGCTCTTCGCCATCGCCATCTTCCTGAGGACGATCATGCACCGCATGGTCAACCGCCCCCTCCGGGAGATCCTGCAGCACACCCGCCGGGTCGGGGAGCTCCGGTTCGATTCGAGGGTGGACCTGCGCACCGGCGACGAACTGGGTGAGCTGGCCAACTCGCTGAATCAGATGACGGCCCAGCTCAAGACCTCCCAGCAGCAACTGGCCGAGTGGGCGGAGAATCTCGAGGTCAAGGTCGAGGAGCGCACGAAGGAACTGAAACAGATGCAGGCCCAGCTCATCCGGTCGGAGAAGCTGGCCTCCCTGGGGGAGATCGTGGCCGGCATCGCCCACGAACTGAACAACCCCCTCACCGGCATCCTGGTGCTCTCCTCGCTCATCCAGAAGAAGAACGACCTGGACCCGGTGCTGCAGGAGGACCTCGCCACGGTGGTCCACGAGAGCAAGCGGTGCGCACGGATCGTGAAGGGGCTGCTGGACTTCTCCCGGGTCGGCACGCCGCAGAAGAGCCTGGCGGACGTGAACCGCATCATGGAGAGCACCCTGGCCTTGATCGGCACCCAGTCGATCTTTCACGACGTCTTCTTCGAGAAGCGCTACGACCCGGGACTCCCCGAGGCCATGGTGGACGCCAACCAGATCGAACAGGTGTTCATCAACATCCTGCTCAACGCCGGGCAGGCCATGCCCGCGGGGGGGCGCCTCACGCTCGAGACGAAGGGCGTCGGCCAGGAGATCCGCATCAGCATCACCGACACCGGGTGCGGCATCCCCAGGGAGCACATCGGCAAGATCTTCGACCCGTTCTTCAGCACCAAGGACAGCCGGGGCACGGGCCTCGGGCTGTCGGTGTCCTACGGGATCGTGGAGAACCATGGGGGCAAGATCGAAGTGGACAGCGAGGTCGGGGTGGGGACCCGCTTCACGATCCACCTTCCCTTCGCCGGGCGCGGGAAGGGCGCCGGCGCTGCGCCGCCCCCCGCCCCTGGAGGCGACCGCACGGGGGGCGCCGCCGGGCTGCCCCATGCCGCGGGGATGGGTGGTGGTCCTCGCGGTTGAGTGCTCCGCGAGTCGACGCGGCGCCTCTTTCGGAACGCCGGAGGAGGCCCCACGACGTCGTCGCCTCGGTGGTTCCGGACGCGGGGGGGCGGTTCGAGCTGAGTGGGCTCGCGCCGGGGGATTACCGCCTC
>CAZJSF010000146.1:0-6904 GCA_964548515.1 uncultured Thermodesulfobacteriota bacterium | reverse complement strand
CCTGTCGGTTCTGTCATCCCGTCCTCGTCCTCGGTTCCCTCGTGGAGCGTGACTTTGCCCGCTCCGCGCGTGGAATTCAAGCTACTCCGGGCTTCTCTACGGAATCCGGGCGATCCACCACAGCGCCAGCGCCGAGACCGCGACGGACGGGCCCAGGGCGGCCAGCGCCGGGGGCGCGTGGACGAGGAGCGAGAGGTACCCCGCGATCTGGTTGGCCAGGTGGAACCCCACCCCCGCGATCGCCCCGACCAGCACCCGGGCGCCCGCGCTCCGGGAACGGGGCAGGCCGAAGAGCAGCGGGAGGGAGAGGAGGACCATGGCGCCGGTGGCGACGGGCTCGGCGAGCCTCTGCCAGAGCGCGAGGGCGTAGGGCCCCGCGTTCTCGCCCCGCTCCCGGAGGGTCTTCACGTACTCCCATAGCGAGGCGACGGAGTGGGTCTCCGGCGGGACCCCGAGCACCCGCGCCTGGTCCCGGCTCAGGAACTCCCCGCCCAGCTCGACGTCCCCCGGCGTGGACCGGGTCACGAGCCCGTCGTCGTCGATGCGGTGCTCCCGCACCCCCTCGAGCCGCCAGCGGCCCTCGCGGATCTCCCCCCGCTCCGCCCTCCGGTAGCCGGTGAGCAGGCCGTCCTCTCCCCGCTCGTAGAGGTCCACGTCCAGGGGGGAGCCGTCCGATCCCATTTGCCTCACCAGGATCAGCCGGTCCCCGTCCCGGGCCCAGAACCCGCCCCGGGTGAGCATCAGGCCCCGGTCGGCGATGGCGAGCGCCCGCCGGGTCCGCGCCTCCTGCTCCAGGGGGGGCACCAGATACTCCCCGGCGAACAGCCCCAGGGCCATGACCACGCCGGCGCCGAGGAGCACCGACCGGCAGATCTGCCACGCCGAGACCCCCGAGGCCCGCATGGCCAGGAGCTCGCTCCCGTCCGCCAGGATGCCCACGGCCACCAGGCTGCCGAGCAGGGAACACACCGGAGCCAGGCCGATCACCCTCCGCGGGAGGGTGAGGCCCACGTACGCGAAGGCGTCCCGCAGCCCGTACGCCCCCTTCCCCACGTCGTCCAGCTGCCCCACCAGTTCCATCACGGAGAAGAGCGCGGCCAGGACGAGGGCCACCAGGGCGAACCCCCGGAGGAAGCTGACGGAGAGGTGGCGGGTCAGCACCTTCATCGTTCACCGGAGCCGGAAGGCGCGGTCCGCGCGCCGAAGGAGCAGGAACACCCCGACCGCGAGAAGGGCCTGGACCCACAGCATGCCCGGGAAGGCGCCCACCGCGCCCGTCTCGACCCAGGTCTTCGCCGCCAGGCTCAGGGCGTAGTAGAGGGCGAAGACCAACGTGGCGACGATCACGCCCGCGTAGCGCCCCCGGCGCGGCGCGGCGCGGCTCAGGGGCACGGCGAGGAGCGCCAGGAGGAGCGCCGAGACCCCGGTGGAGAGGCGCCACTGGAACTCCGCCCGGTCCTCGGAGCGCTCGGACCCGGCCAGATGCAGGCTGCCGGCCGCCCTCCGGCGGTACCGGGAGGACACCTCCGGCGGCGCGAGGGGCAGGCGGAAGCGGCGGAACCGGAAGGTCCGGTCGTCCCCCCCCGGCCCCCCGAACTCGTACGCCTCGCCGTCCAGGAAGACCACGGCGCTGGCGCCGGTGCCCGGGTCGGTCTCCTGGCGGGCCTCCCGGGCGCACAGGACCTTGACGCCGTCCCCGGTCTCCTGCTGCAGGAACACGCCGTTGGCCACGCCCCTCTCCCCGTCCACGGCCTCCGCGAAGACCACCCGGCTGCCCCCCTGGATCCGGTAGAACCGCTTCGCCTCGAACCGGGAGAGTTCGAGCTCCGCGGCGGCCTTCTCCCGCAGCGCGTACAGCTGCCCGTAGGCCCAGGGCCTGCCGAAGAGGGAGAGCCCGGCGACGACCAGGCTCAGGACCACGGCCAGGCGCAGCACGCCCCGGACCACGACCCCCGAGCCGATCCCGCTGGCCGCGAGCGCGGTGATCTCGGAGTCCGACCCCAGCCTTCCCACGGCGATGATGATGGAGAAGTAGAGGGTGATCGGCAGGAGGACCTCCAGCGCGACCGTGGCCTTGAGCGCGAGCAGGACCGCGATCAGGGAGCCCGGGAGCGCCGCGTTCGCGGCGTCCGCCAGGTACTCGGCGCCGGTGTAGCTCGCGAAGATGGCCAGGAGGACCCCCAGGGTGGCGCCGAGGGGCTTGAGGATCTCGCCGACGACGTAGCGCTCCACGGTCACCACGGCGGGCGCCTCCCGGGCGTGCGGCCGCTCGTCGGCGCGGCGGCGGGAACCGGCCGCGGGGCGCTCACGAGGGACGACCCGCCAGGATGCGCTCGGCGAGCTCCCGGTCCGCCACCGAGTCCACGTCCACCGCCGCGTCGGCGAAGGGCATCTCCACGATCCCCGCCCGCGAGCCGATCCGGGCGGACACCGCGTCGAGGGCGGCCCGCAGGCTCAGGGCCCCCAGGAGGTAGCGGAGCACCGTGACCCACCCGATGGCCCCGGCCACCCGCCAGGGCTTCTTGCGCTGTGCCTCGACCCGCCGCCAGAACCGGGCGGCCTCCCGCCCCTCGGGGGTCAGGAACCCGAACAGGTTGCAGCCGCAGTATCCCTCCCCCCCCAACCGGGTCACCGTGCGCCGGGTGCCGGGGTAGGCGGCGAGGACCGTCTCGTACCGGGCCAGCCCGGCGACCACGTCGCACCCCGAGCGCCGGGCCTCCCGGCAGAAGTGGTCCACCATCTCCGGGGTCAGCAGGGCGTGGTCCGCCGTCGTGACGAGGACCGGATCGGCGCGCCCCTGCTCCTGCAGAGCGTGCAGGGCGCTGGTGCTCGGCGTCTCCCGGCTCGGGACCCACCGGAGCGATCCGTCTTCCACCCGGGCCCGGAGACGCGCCTCCTGGTCGAGGAGCGAGGGCGGGGAGCACAGGGTGATCGCGCCGACCTCCTGTGCGGCGTCCAGGGCGGCCAGGACCCGGAGCACCATCGGCACCCCGCCCACCGGCACCAGGGGTTTCGACGGGACCCCGGCGGCACGGATCAGCGAGTCCTCCCGGAGGCGGTCGCCCGCGAGCACGATCGCGGCGAACGGCCCTTCCTGCATCGTCATCGCCCGGCCTCCCGCCTCGGATCCCACCCGTGCCCCCCTCCATCCCGCCGGTCGCGCTCCCCCGGCTCGCCGCCCCCCCTGCCCTCCCCGGTCCCGGCCCCTCACCGAGGCCTCTCCAGGGGAAAGACGTCCTCCTGCCGGAAGCGACCGGTCCCCCGATCGTACACCCGCACGGCCACCTCGACGGCGTGCCGCCGCGCCCCCCCCTCGACCGCGGCCTCCCCGGCTGGCCGGATCCGGTAGACATAATAGCGTGCCCGGCGGTCGACCTCCTGCCCCGCGTAGGAGGCGGCGGGCGCCCCGGCGGCCGGGATGCCGCCCCCGGGGCCCTCCAGCCACTCCAGCGACCGCACGTGGCGGTGGCCGCACAGGACGAGCTCCGCACCCGCCCGGGCCAGCACGTCGCGGAGCGGTCCGGAGTCCACCAGGCGCTTGCGCCGCTTCACGCCCCGGTCCGAGGGGGGATGGTGCACCAGGACCACCCGGAAGAGGCCCCTCGCCCCGAGCTCCCCGAGCAGGACCTCGAGGCGCTCCAACTGCGTGCGTCCGACGCGGCCGGTCGCGAAACCCGGGGGCGACGGCACCGCGCTGTCCACCCCGACCAGGGCCACCTCCCCGCGCACCCGGGAGAACGGGTACTCGGGCGGGGCCGCCGAGCCCCCGTTCGCCCGAGGGGCATCGCCGGCGGTGTAGGCCGCCCACAGCTCCCGGAAGCGCGGCGCCGAAGCGGGCAGGTAGCAGTCGTGATTCCCCGGCACCACCGTCACGTCCGCCGGGGTCCCGAGGCGCCGCAGCCACGCGAGGCCCTCCCGGAACTCCTTCTCCAGCCCCAGGTTGGTGATGTCGCCGGTCACTGCGATATGATCCGGCGAGAGGCTCGCCAGGTCATCCAGGAGGGCCGCAGCCACCGAGGTCCGGTAGAGGCGGTGCCTGCGCAGGCCCCAGGACAGGAGGCCGAGCAGCCGTTTGTTGAGGTAGCCGGGCCAGGCTCCGCCCAGCGGCGAGGTGACGTGCAGGTCGGACAGGTGCGCGAGGGTGAACACGGCGGTTCATCCGCCCGGGGTTCGAGGAACCGCAGGGGCGCGGGGCTCCTCCTGCGGGGGGTCGGCCTCGCGCTCGCGCTGGGGTTCCTCCTCCCGTGCCCGGCGCTCGCCGGCCCCGCGGGGGAGGCCGAGCGGCCGGACCCCGCCGCTCGGCTGCCGCAGGGCGGAGACGCCTCCGAGCACTGGGACCTCACGGTGCGGCTGGATTCCGGTCATCTCCTCTTCGCGCGCTTTCTCATCACCAACCTGGGCCCCGGCGAGCGCAACGGCGTGGCCGTCGGCCAGGTGGTCCGCCCCGACGGGAGCGTCAAGAAGTTCCGCAACGGGCGGAGCCGGGACCGGTGGTCCCTCTCCCCGGACCGGAAGCGCCTGGACGTGCTGTCCAGCCACCTCGATCTCCGCGAACCCGCCTACCGACTCGAGATCGACAAGGACAGCCTCCGGGTCGACCTGCGGTTCCCGCCCCGCGGCGGCCGCTCGCCCCCCGGGGAGGCCCTGCCCGACGGGTACGGGTTCGACCTGCTCGCCGCGGGCAGCCCGGTCACGGGGACCCTGTGGGTCAAGCCCATGGACGACGAGATTTCCGTGCGGGGCTCCGCGACGCTCACCCACGCCTGGTCCGCCCGCAGCGAGGAGGACCTCTTCCTCCGGCAGGTGGAACTCTTCGCCGAAACCCCGGCGGGCGCCCTGTACCTCACCGAGTTCCGGATGCCCGACCGGAGCTCCCGGCGCTGGTACGCTGCCGACCTCGCGGGCGGGGCCGTCAGCGAGGCCGGGTTCCCCGTCGATTTCGGCGAACCGCGCCCCGGAACCTCCCCGGCGGCGGCCGGCTACGTCCCGGCCGTCCTCGAGGTGCGGCCGCCCGGTCTCTCGGGGCGGTTGGCCGTGGGCGACTCCATCCTCGAGTACGACCCCCTGGAGGAGCTTCCGCAGCCGTGGCGCCTGTTCGCTTCCGTGCGGCTCCAGCCGCGCCGGCTGTGGTTCCGGGCCGACGGGGACCTCTCCGTGGCCGACGGGACCGGGGACGCTCCCCCGGGAAGGGCGGAGAACTCGCTCCTGGCCGTGACCTTCCCCAACCTGCTGAAGCTTCCCTGAGGCCCGGATCCCCGCCGCCGCTTCGGCCGCGCTTCTAACAAAGCGCTTCCCGGCCCGTCAAGATGGCTTGCCTCCCCCTCCGGGCCCCGGGCTTCCCCCTCCAACACCCCGCACTCCGGACCCATCCGAGGGCGACAACTGAAATCCAATTTATTCTGACTTCAATATGTTGCAGCGGAAACATCAAGCACGCCGTCACATCATCGGGCCGTCCTCCCGCTCCGCGCGGGACGGCGTCACTTGAACGCGATGGCGGCGTCGTTCCCGATCAGGCCCCGCACCGCGCCCTTGAGCCGGGAGCTGGCCCGCAGGGACAACCCCTCGGGGAGGCGGACGACCGTCTCCACCTTCTCCGGGAGCAGGATGTGGAGGAAGCCGGGCGCGGTTCCGCGGTGCTCGGGATCCGCCAGGATGCGGCGCAGCGCCTCGAGGTCGGTCCGGCTGTGGAGCGCCGCGTTGATCTGGATGTGGACCGAGCGCGTCAGGCGCTCCGGCGCCTCGGAGAGCGGCAGGATCTCCTCCGCCAGGATCTTGCCGGAGTCCTCGCTCCTCTCCAGCTTGCCCCGGACGATCAGGGGGACTTCGGACTGCAGCAGGGTCTCGCAGCGCGCGAAGACGTCGGGGAAGACGACCACCTCCGCGGTCCCCTCCGCGTCCTCGATGGTGAGGAAGGCCATGCGGTTTCCCGTCTTCGTGGGGATCACCTTCAGGCTGGCGGCCATCCCGCCCACGGCCACCTGCGACCCGTCCGGCCGCTCCCACACCTCGGCCAGGCTGCCGTCCGTGTACGTCTCCAGGACGGAGGCCCATTCGCCCAGCGGATGGCCCGAGAGGAACATCCCGAGCACCTCCTTCTCGGCCCGCAGCTGGTCCGAGGGCTGCGGCGCAGGCAGGTCGGGCAGGTCGTCCACCGTGGGCTCCGGCTCCCCCCCCGCCCCGGACAGCAGGTCGAGGAGATTGGTCTGCCCCCGGGCCCGGTCGCGCTGGGTCACCGCCGCCCGTTCCAGCGCCCGGTCCAGGTAGGCCAGGTACTGGGCCCGGTTGCCCCCCAGGGAATCGAAGGCGCCGCACTGGATCAGGCTCTCGATCACCTTCCGGTTCGCCCTCTGCAGGTCGACGCGCTCGCAGAAGTCCAGCAGGCCCCGGAAGCCCCCCCCCTCCCTCCGCTCCGCCAGGATGGACTCCACCGCCCCCTCTCCCACGTTCTTCACGGCGGCGAGCCCGAAGCGGATTCCCTCCCCCGCCACGGTGAAGTGGATGTCGGACTCGTTGATGTCCGGGGGCAGGACCGGGATCCCCATGTCCCGGCACTCGGCGATGTCCTTCACCACCTTGTCGGTGTTCGCCCGGTCGTTGGTGAGCAGCGCCGCCATGAACTCCACCGGGTGGTGCGCCTTCAGGTAGGCGGTCTGGTACGCGACGAGGGCGTAGGCCGCCGAGTGCGACTTGTTGAAGCCGTACTCCGCGAACTTCTCCATCAGGTCGAAGATCCGCCCCGCCTTCGCCGGGTCCACCCCCTTGCGGTCCGCGCCCTCCAGGAAGCGGGACTTCTGCTTCGCCATCTCCTCGGCGATCTTCTTGCCCATGGCCCGGCGGAGCAGATCCGCCTCCCCGAGGCTGTAGTCGGCGAGGGCCTGGGCGATCTGCATCACCTGCTCCT
>CAZJSF010000145.1:0-6915 GCA_964548515.1 uncultured Thermodesulfobacteriota bacterium | reverse complement strand
CGCAGCAGCCCCGGCGGCCAGCGAAGCGAGCACCCCTCGCCGCCCCAGGTCGGGTGCCGGGCCCTCCGCGCTCCCCCCGACTCCGAAACGGATCGCGCTCTCGGGGCAGAGCGCCTCGCAGTCCATGCACGCCGTGCACTCCCCGCGGTCCGTCCCCAGATAGTCCTCGGCCACCGCCCCCATGGAGCAGGACCGCGCGCAGACCCCGCACCCGACGCAATCCGGCTCGGAGACGACCCTCCGGATCAACCCGAAACGTCCCAGACAGCCGAACAGGGCCCCCAGCGGGCAGAGATTCCGGCACCAGAAGCGCCTCTCCACTGCCTCGAGGGCCAGGAGGGCCAGAAAGAGGGCTCCCACGGGGAGGGCCATCAGGAAGTGGGGTTGCTCGAAGGCGAGAAAATGCTCACGAAGGAAACCGTACACCGGTTCCGTGACCGCCGTGACCGCCGTCCACCCCGTCGCGTACGCGGCGTCGAACACCGCCCCGAAGGCGAAGTTCAGCGCCGGGTACACGGCCACGGCGAGGGAGCGGATGAGGAGGCTGATGGGATCGAACAGGAAGACGAGCTGCAGGCCGAACGCGGCCGAGGCGAGCAGGGCCAGCAGCAGCAGGTACTTGACCGAACGCCACGCGCGCGGCACGCGGGAGGCCCTCCGGGCACCGCGGAACGCGGAGGCGCTCACCGCGTCCAGGATCGCCCCCAGGGGACAGACCCAGCCGCAGAAGAATCGGCCGAAGACCACCGTCAGCGCCACGACCACCAGCGCCGGCCAGACCAGAGCCACCACCGCGCGTCCCGCCAGCATCGCCGCTCCGGCCACGAGGGGATCCATCCGGAGGAAGACGTTCACCGCGTAGGGCAGGACGTCGTCGCCCTTGTACTCGGTGTTCAGGAACAGGAAGACGAACACGAGGAACGTGAGCCACTGGGACAACCGGCGCAGGGTCCGCATGGTCTAACGCTTCCCCTACCGCAGCCGCAACCCGAGAGGACCCGCCCCGCCCCGCCCCGGAGCGATCCGCCCGCATCGGCGCCCTCCGCCACCGCGACGCACGCGGGCTAGACCTCGACCTTCCGCAAGGCGATCCGGCCCGGATCGGCAACACCCAGGCCTGCCTCCTGGGCCAACTGGACGTAGCGGACATCGCGCGCGCTCTTCCCGAAGAGCCCGCAGGCGATGCTGTCGACGGCCACGATGTCCGCGCCGGCGATCACGGTGTCCAGGGCCCGCACGTCCTTGAGGCTCCCGCCCTGCGGGCCGTTCGCCACCAGCACCCGGGTCGCGTCCACCACGGTGAGGTCGGAGCGGACGACGCGGTTCAGATCCACCAGGTTCGGGTGGATGCTCTGGTGGAGGGCGCCGCGGTTCCCGCCCAGCACGCCCATCACGTTCTTCATCCCCAGGGTGAG
The DNA here is from genome assembly GCA_964548515.1 of uncultured Thermodesulfobacteriota bacterium. Taxonomy (GTDB): domain Bacteria; phylum Desulfobacterota; class Deferrisomatia; order Deferrisomatales; family JACRMM01; genus CAZGRT01. The sequence goes on along the minus strand of CAZJSF010000145.1, from coordinate 5,500 downwards.
GGTGGACGCGCTGTGGTGCTTCGCGATGGGCACGTTGATGAACCGGTCCGCTCGCAGCACCTCTTCGTAGATCAGACAGTTCCTGAGCGAGGTTGCGCCCGCCACGTCCACACTCCGGTAGCGTCGCGCATCCACGTGCGACAACTCCACCCTGGGCTCTTTCATCGCTTCCACCGCCGGGCCGATGCCGCTGGTCTGATAGGAGCGGCGCGGCTCGTTGCACGTGCGGTCGAACACCATCACTCTGGAGGCACCCGCCTCGAGGCACATGCGGACGACTTCGACCACCACCTCCGGGTGGGTGTTCGCTGCCTGCTCGGGAACCCGGTCCCAGCCGATGTTCGGCTTCACGACCACGGTCTCGCCGGGGCGCACGAAAGACCCCATGCCCCCGGCGGCTCCAATGGCTTCACGGACCAGCGTGGCCGGCGACGCCCCCTTCGCCAGAGCCACCACGGGACCGGGTTCCAGTGCCCGGGCCTCCCGCAGGGCCGCAGGCCCCAGGGCGAGACCGGCACCCACCACCCCCGACGCCTTCAGGAACTGTCTTCGGGTCACACCGTGCGACATCGAACCCTCCATCGCCACCAAGCTGTCCGGCTGGTACCGGGATCCGGCCTCCCCGGAGAGAGCGCGCCGGAGCGCTTCCGATCCGGAAAGCAATCGACGCGTGCCCTGCGGGCCCCCGGGGTTGGAGTACGTCCCGGCGCCCGGGGGGTTACCAGCGCGGGAGCAAGGTAACCCGGGGGGGCGTCGCCCCGCAAACGGCACGCCGCGCACCCGCAGCGCTCCGCGAGCCGCCCTTGCGTCCCCGCCGCGTTGACGGGGTACACCGGACTCGGGATACTGTCTGCTCCCGAGTCCCACGGAGTGCCCGCCAACGGCGTTCGCGAGGCGTGCCGCCCCGCGCGCGGGCCCTCCTCTCCCGTGCAACCCCGCTGCATCGGGCGAGTAGATCCCGCTTCTCGACCCGAGGGCCGGGGACGGGGCCTGGGCCCGTCGCCCGCTCCGGCCTTCTCGGCGGAGGCACGGGTGGGGGCACGCCCCTGCCGTCGCTCGTTGAAGGGTTCCGCGCGGAGGACACGCTTGGCCAAGCATCCACACCCGCCCCCGAGACAGGTTCGTCCGGGAGCATGCCCGTGACCGGAGCACCCCCATCCCGCAGCGGGGATCTGGCGGGGCTGTTCGCCCTATCCGCCGGCGTCCTCGCCTACGAACTGCTCCTCATGAGGATCTTCTCGGTCCTCATGTGGTACCACTTCGCGAGCCTGGCAATCGGACTGGCGCTGCTGGGTCTCGGAGCAGGGGGAGTCGCCGTAGGCCTCTTCCCTCGGTTGAGGTCTCGGGCCGCCTGCTCCGCGGGAGCCCTGTGGTTCGGCCTGGCCGTGCTCGGGTTGCTCGGCTTCCTCGCCTCCGTCCGCGCGGATCCCGAACTGGCCCGCTCGGCACTCGCACCGTTCCACCAGCCCTTCTACCGCCCCTTCGCCCGGCCGGAAGGGCCGGCGGTGGGCGGCTCGATGGTCCTCCGCCTGGCAGGCCTCGCGCTGTTCGCCGGACTCCCGTTCCTGGGGGCGGGCACCGCGACGGCCGGCGTGCTGAGTCGCGCCGCGCCGAGACTGCAGCGACTCTACGCGGCCACGTTCCTCGGCGCGGCCGCCGGCTGCCTGATCGCCCTGCTCCTGCTCACGGTCTTCAGCGCTCCCGCCAGCCTCGCCGCCACGGCCATTCTCGGTTTCGGGGGAGCGGCGGCCCTCTCCGACACCCGGCGGACGCGGAACGCGGCGTGGGGCCTGGCGGCCCTGGCGGCGACCGTCGGCTTGGGGGCGGAGGTTACGGGGGCCGCGGAGATTCCCTTCGCCCAAGGCCGCTACGAGCCCCGGCTCCTCGCGGTGCGGTGGAACCCGATGAGCCGCGTCGCCGCCTACCCGTTGAGCGAAGGGGACGTGATGCGGCCCTTCGGCCAGTCGGAGGCGTACCGCGGGCCCGTCCCGCCGCAGATCGGCCTCGTGGTGGACGATTCCGGCTACACCAACCTCTTCGAAGGACGAACCTCCAGGGAGAACCCCGAGTATTACCGGACGAACCTCATCTCCCTCCCGTTCCACCTCCGCCCGGACGCCAGGGCGCTGATCCTCGGCCCCGGCGGCGGCAAGGACGTGTGGATCGCCCTGTCGTTTCCCGGCGTGACCGTACGCGCCGTGGAGATCAACCCGCAGGTCGTCGAGATGGTGGAGGAGGTCTTCCCCGACTTCACCGGCCGCCCGTACTCCGACCCGCGCGTCACCCTCACCGTCTCCGACGGCAGGCGTTTCGCGGCGCTCGACCGTGACCTCTACGACGTCATCGAGGCCTCCGCCGTCTTCGGCAGGCTTCCCCCGGCGGCCGGCGCCTTCACGCTGTCGGAGGATCTCCTGCACACGCGCGAGGCCTTCCGAAACTATTGGGATCGCCTTACGCCCCGCGGGCTGCTCTCGCTGACGCGTTTCGCCTACGAGCAGAGGGCCCTGCGGCTGGCGGCGCTGGCGAGGAGCCTGCTCGACGACGTGGGGGTCGAAGACCCCGCCGCCCACGTCCGGGTGGTCTCCGACCGCGGGCTGGCGAACGTGCTGGTGGCCCGGAGCCCCTTCTCGGCCGAGGAGGACGAACTCCTCGCAGGCGCGGCGAGGGACCTGGGGTTCTCGGTCCTCTTCCCCACCGACGGGGAACCCAACGCCCTCACCCGCCTGATGACGGACGGGGACCTGGGTGCGACGCTCGCTTCCCTCCCCTTCGACGTCTCCCCCCCGTCGGACGATCGCCCCTTCTTCTACTACACGGTCCGGCCGGCCGACTTCCTGCGGGCCGAACTTCCGGAGCGGTCGGGCTTCGACAACCGCGGGGCCGAGATCCTGAGGGCGGCGCTGCTCGTCCTCTGCGCCTTGACGGTTCTCGCCATGATCGCACCCCTCCTTCTCCGGCGGGGCCTCCCCGGGAAGGGCGCCGGACCGGTCCTGGCCTTCGCGGCCGCGGTGGGCGTCGGGTACATGGCCCTGGAGATCGGGACCATGAAACGGGTCTCCCTCTTTCTCGGGCACCCGGTGTACGCGGCCTCCGCGACCCTGTTCGGGTTCCTCCTCGGGAGCGGAGCCGGAAGCCTGTGGTCGCCCCGCATCGTGGGCTCGCGCAGAGCCCTCGCCGCGGCGCTCGCCGCCGCGGCGGCCCTCGGCCTGGCCCAGGCCTTTGCCGTACCGTGGGTGCTCGATCACCTGTTGGACCTGGCCGGCCCCCTGAGGTGGATGGTCGCGGCCGGCCTCGTCCTTCCCCTCGCCTTCGTGCTGGGCATGGCCTTCCCATCGGCCATGGCGCTGACGGGGTCGGACGGAAGGGAGATCCTTCCCTGGGCCTGGGCCGTCAACGGCAGCGCGAGCGTCGTGGGTTCGCTCGGCGCCGTCCTCCTGGCGATGAATTTCGGCTACACGGCCACGCTGGTGGTGGGGGCGGCGCTCTATGCCGCCGCGCTGGCCGCGCTGGCCGGGTTCCAGGCCCCCCAGGGCGCCCCGTGAAGCGCCTCGCCGCATCCCTGGCCGTCCTTCTCGCGGCCTGCACGGGCGACGAGCGCGCGGGCCGCATCGAAGGGCGCGTCGCCTGGCAGGGGCGGGGTATCGCCCTGGCCCTCGTGCAGGCGTATCCGAAGCCGGAACAGGATCGAGCCACGACACCGGTGGCGGAGGCCCCGTCCGACGAGGAGGGGCGGTACCGCCTCGAGCTCCCACCGGGGCGATACTGGGTGTGGGCCAAGGCGACCGCCTCGGACGGAGCGCGGGAAGCGCGCCTGGTCGGGGAGGCCCAGGCCAACCCCCTGACCGTGGGCGCGGGCGCCGTCCTGTCCGCCGACATCGAGCTTTCCGACCCTTCGGGCTTCGCGCGCGCCGGAGGACCCGCCGGGACCGGCGTCACCGGGCGCGTCGAAGGGACCCGGCCGCAGGAGGTGACGGTCTACGCGTACGCCGGCGCATCCCTGCGGCCGGTGGGACCCGGTTTCGTGGCAGCGGTTCCGGCCGGAGAAGACGGCGCCTTCCGGATGGACCTGCGCCCGGGAACCTACACCCTGGCCGCCCGCCGGCGGGCCACCGGCAAGGACTTCGGAACGCTCGCTCCGGGTGACGAGGTCACCGCACGCAGCGTAGAGGTGGAAGAAGGGACGTACCGGGACGTCGGGGTTCTCAACATGCACCCGCTCGACCCGGAAGTGTGGGACATCGCCTCCCGAGGCCCCGCCCCGACCGGCACGGCCGTCGGGGGCGTGGTCCTCGACGGGAGCGGGACTCCCGTCGCCGGCGTGCGGGTGCTGGCCTTCGTCGACCCGCGGATGGCGGGGAAGCCGGTGGCCCTGAGCGCGCCCACCGACGCCACCGGCGCCTACGTCGTGCACCTGCCCGATGCCGGCACGTATTTCCTCGGGGCACGCTCCCGCCTGGGGGGACCCGCCGAGCCGGGCGAGCGGATCGGGTCGTTCCGGGGCGAGGACGGCACGGGGCTGAAGATCTCCCGGGGCCAGACGATCGCGGGCGTTCGGATCCAAGTGGAGGAAATATGGTGAAGCGTTTGGGCATCGCGGCGACCGTGCTCCTGCTGGGGGCAGGCATCGGATGGTCGGACGAGGGGATTCGGGGACGCGCCTCCGTGGCCGGCACGCTGGTGGAAGGCGTCCTGGTCCGGGCCTATCCGTACAGGCCGGGCACCTTCGGCCCGCTCACGGGAGAAGCCCCGGCGGGGTCCGCGACCACCGCCACGGACGGCACGTACGAGCTCCCCCTGCCCCCGGGCCGCTATGTCGTCGAAGGAATCAAAGCCGACGGACCCGGGCCGACGCAGGGCCCCCGCCCGAAGGACCTGTACTGTCTGTACTCGGGTTCCCCGGTCACGGTGGGCGCGGGGGCGTGGACCGCGGTCGGGCTGAACCTGGTGGCGGTTCCCCCGGAGACGCGCCGCCCCGCCGAGCGCTCGGCGGTCTCCGGAAAGATCACCTTCGCAGGCGAAGCGGTGGAACGGGCGTATCTGTACGTGTACACGGACGTCACCGGAGTCTTTCACGGCCCCGCCCACCTGCTGCAGCCGGTGGCCGCCGGTTCGTTCCAGGTGCGCCTGCCCCCCGGCACCTACCACCTGGTCGCACGCAAGCGGTCGCGAGGAGGGGCATACGGGCCCATCGAGATCGGCGACCTGTTCAACTTCTACACCCTCAACCCCCTCGTCCTCGGCGCCGCCGAAGAGGTCTCGATCGAAATCCCCCTGATCGAGAGACTGAGCCAACTCGAGGAGGACCCCAAGGCCTTCCAGGGGTTGCGCGTGCGCGTCCTCGGCCCGGACGGAATGCCCGCGGAGGGGTTCTACGTCCTGGCGTACCCGTCGGCACTGCGAGCGGGTCCGCCGGCGGCGGTCTCCCCACCCACCGACGGCGAAGGCCGAACCCGGGTCCCCGCGGCACCGGGCAACACCGTGTACCTGCGGGCGCGCCAAT
>CAZJSF010000144.1:0-7055 GCA_964548515.1 uncultured Thermodesulfobacteriota bacterium | reverse complement strand
GGGCCACCTGGGTGTAGGTGATGCCCTTCATGCCGCCGAGCACGGCGTAGAAGAAGACGATGGCCATGCCGATGAGGACGCCCATGTTGATGGGGACCTCGAGGAAGCGGGAGAAGACCACGCCGACGCCGCGCATCTGGCCGGCGACGTAGGTGAAGGAGACGAAGATGGCGCACAGCAGGGCCACGATGCGGGCCCCGTTGGAGTAGTAGCGGTCACCCACGAACTGGGGGACGGTGAACTTGCCGTACTTGCGCAGGTAGGGGGCGAGCAGGACGGCGAGCAGCACGTAGCCGCCGGTCCAGCCCATGAGGTACATGGAGCCGTCTCGTCCCATGAAGGAGATGAGACCGGCCATGGAGATGAAGGACGCCGCGGACATCCAGTCGGCGCCGGTGGCCATGCCGTTGGCGAGCGGGTGCACCCGCTTCTCGGCCACGTAGAAGTCGCCCGTGGACTTCGCCTTGGCCCAGAAGGCGATGCCGATGTAGAGGGCGAAGGACGCCCCGACGATGATCCAGGTCCAGCCCAGAATGCTCATATGTGCTTCTCCTATGAATGAATGAGTCCGTCAGGAGACGATCAGTCCTCGTAGACCCCGTACTTCTTGTCGAGGGCGTTCATCAGCTTGACGTAGATGAAGATCAGGAACACGAAGATGACCAGGGACCCCTGGTTCGCGAACCAGAAGCCCAGCGGGAAGCCGCCGATCTTCACGGTGTCGAGCGCGTTCGCCAACAGGATGCCTGCGAGGTAGGACACGGCGAACCACACGGCCAGGATGATGAAGATGTAGCGCAGATTTTCCTTCCAATACTTCTCGAGATCCGCTGCTTTCATGGCTTGAATTCCTCCTCGGATGATGGTGGATGAATCCGTGGATGGGGGGCCAGTCGCTTCACCTCCTTTCCTCTTCCTCCGCGGCCGCCCGCGATTCCCCGAGGGCCGCCCCCAAACGCCGTGCACCCGCACGGGTGCAGAATGGACCGGAGGTTAGGCAAGGACACGGGGGGAGTCAAGAAAAAAATAAACGAGGTTTGAAAGCGCTCTCTCTTCGCACAAAGTCCACGGGTTGGGCGAGGGGTGGGGGAGAAAGGTCTATTGGGCGCCGCGGGACGAGCGGTGGGGGCCGGGGCTGCGGGGCGGCGTGTTTCCGTCGGGTCGGGAGAGGTCTGCGGAGGGGCGATGTCTTGTGTGCTGAATAGAACAACATATTGCCAGTGAAAACAAATCCCCTCCCCCTCAGGGGGCAGCGTACTCGTCTGCGTCCAGGGTGCGCACCCGGGCCGAGAAGACCCGGCGGAACCCCTCGAGCCGTTCCAGCAGCCAGCCGTGCTGCTCGTCCCAGGCGTCCCTGGCCGCGGGGTCGGCGCCCGTCTGCAGGACGACCGCGCTCTCGCGCTTCCCGCTCTGTTCGCGCCATTCCAGTGCGGCCGTCCCGAGTTCCCGCTCGATCTCGTCGCGCTCGCGGAGGAGCAGGTGGAAGTGGGCCTTGGCGTCCGGGCCGTCCATCACGAGCGCGACGCCGAGCGACCTCCCCTTGACGCTGATGGAAGCCGTGAGCCGGAAGTCGGATCGCCCCACGGCGAAGTTCATCGAGTTCTGGGGATAGGCCTTCGGTGGGCGAAGCGTCCCCGCCTCGCGCAGGAGGCGCTCCCGGAACAGGGTCCAGTACTCGAGTTGGAGGATCTGCTTGGTCGCCGCGGGGCCGCCGGTGCGGAGGCGGGAGGCCTTCCCCCCGAGGGTCTTGGTCCAGTCGTTGGGCTTGGCGACGAGGTTGAAGCGGGGGGCGGCCGGCGAGTCCTCGATCTGCCACAGCTCGACCTCGAGGCCGAAGAAGTGGAAGCGGGTGTCGGTGATCTCGTTGAGCCAGTCCAGCGTGGCCCGCTGGGCGTCGCCGAACCGGCTCGACACCCAGATGACGGTGCCCGCGTTGAGCCCCGCGGCCTGGGCGAGCACCTGCCCGAGACGCGCGTCGTCGGTCTCCTCCGCGTCGGCGGCCACGACGATCCACTGGTCGGACACCGTGTCGCGGCACAGGAGCTCGGAGTGGGTCGAGGCGGCCGCCGGATCCCGGGCCAGGGGCTCGAGTTCGAGGCCCACCGCCTCCCCGAGCAGGCCCATGTTCTCCTCCTGGGAGAGCCACGAGCGGAAGTCCGCGTCCTGGTCTTCCCAGAAGCGGCGGATGTCGAGGCGGCGGAGCCTTCCGAGCTTTGCGTCCTTCACGGGGCACCTCGCAGCGGATGGCCGTGTTCGGTCTTGGGGCCTGGTTTGCCTCCCTCCGTTTACCCGCGGGGCCGGTTGGGGTCAATGGCCTGGACGCGGTCGGAGGGGAGGCGCGCGAGGGCGGCCCGGGCGAGAAGGAGAAGCGGCTGCCCCGGGGGGCAGCCGCTCTCGTTCGACCGCGCTGCAGCAGGTGCCAGCGCCTACACGTTCGTGGACTCCTTGGGGTAGCGCAGGCTGCCCACCAGGTCCTGCACGTCCTGGGGCGGGGGCTTGGTGATGTTCGACACGATGATCATCACCACGAAGTTCAGGATCATGCCCACGGTCCCGATGCCTTCCGGGGAGATGCCGCCCCACCAGTGGGTGGGGTTGTTGAACTCGGGGTGCACGAACTTGAAGTAGATGATGTAGGCCGCGGTGAAGATGATGCCCACGGCCATGCCGAGCATGGCGGCCTCCTTGCTGGCCCTCTTCCAGAAGATCCCCATGATGATGACGGGGAAGAAGGAGGAGGCGGCCAGCCCGAAGGCGAAGGCCACCACCTGGGCGACGAAGCCCGGTGGGTTGATGCCGAAGTAGCCGGCCACGCACACCGCGAAGCCGGCGGCGATGCGCGCCCACATGAGCTCCTGCCCCTCCGTCATGTTGGGTGTGAGCACGCCCTTGAGGAGGTCGTGGGAGATCGCGGCCGAGATGACCAGCAGCAGGCCCGCCGCGGTGGAGAGCGCGGCGGCCAGCCCGCCCGCGGCCACCAGGGCCACCGTCCAGTTGGGCAGCTTCGCGATCTCGGGGTTGGCGAGCACCATGATGTCGCGGTCCACCGTGACCTCGTTCGTGGCGGCGTCCTTCGTGTACTGCATGACGCCGTCGCCGTTGACGTCCTTGAACTTGATCAGGCCGGTCTTCTCCCAGTTCTTGAACCACTGGGGAGCCGCCGCGTACTCCTTGTTGTGGATGGTCTTGATGAAGTTGGTGCGGGCAAACGCCGCGACCGCGGGGGCGGTGGTGTAGAGCAGGGCGATGAAGAACAGGGCCCAGCCGGCCGAGGAGCGCGCGTCGCGGATCTTCGGCACGGTGAAGAAGCGGATGATGATGTGGGGCAGCCCCGCGGTGCCCACCATCAGCGCGAAGGTGATGAAGAAGACGTCGATGGTGGGCTTCCAGCCCACGGTGTACTCCTTGAAGCCCAGATCCGTGTGGATCTGGTTCAAGGCGTCGAGCAGGTGTGTGCCCGCCTGGACGCCGATCAGCTGCGCCCCGTTCTGGCTGATGGAAGACCCGAAGCCGAGCTGCGGGATCGGGTTGCCGGTGAGCATCACGGAGATGAAGATGGCGGGGAGCAGGTAGGCGACGATGAGGACGCAGTACTGGGCCACCTGGGTGTAGGTGATGCCCTTCATGCCGCCGAGCACGGCGTAGAAGAAGACGATGGCCATGCCGATGAGGACGCCCATGTTGATGGGGACCTCGAGGAAGCGGGAGAAGACCACGCCGACGCCGCGCATCTGGCCGGCGACGTAGGTGAAGGAGACGAAGATGGCGCACAGCAGGGCCACGATGCGGGCCCCGTTGGAGTAGTAGCGGTCACCCACGAACTGGGGGACGGTGAACTTGCCGTACTTGCGCAGGTAGGGGGCGAGCAGGACGGCGAGCAGCACGTAGCCGCCGGTCCAGCCCATGAGGTACATGGAGCCGTCTCGTCCCATGAAGGAGATGAGACCGGCCATGGAGATGAAGGACGCCGCGGACATCCAGTCGGCGCCGGTGGCCATGCCGTTGGCGAGCGGGTGCACCCGCTTCTCGGCCACGTAGAAGTCGCCCGTGGACTTCGCCTTGGCCCAGAAGGCGATGCCGATGTAGAGGGCGAAGGACGCCCCGACGATGATCCAGGTCCAGCCCAGAATGCTCATATGTGCTTCTCCTATGAATGAATGAGTCCGTCAGGAGACGATCAGTCCTCGTAGACCCCGTACTTCTTGTCGAGGGCGTTCATCAGCTTGACGTAGATGAAGATCAGGAACACGAAGATGACCAGGGACCCCTGGTTCGCGAACCAGAAGCCCAGCGGGAAGCCGCCGATCTTGATGGCGTCGAGCGCGTCCGCCAGGAGGATGCCTGCGATGTAGGAAACGCCGAACCAGATGGCCAGGATGATGAAGATGTAGCGCAGATTTTCCTTCCAGTACTTCTCGAGATCCGCTGCTTTCATGGCGCGAACTCCTCTGCTTGTCGGTTGACCTCGGTGCGACGGTTTCTCCCAACCTCCTTTCCCGGGTGCCCGGTGCTTCGGCCCCGTCGGGGCCGATGTGCCGGGCACGGCGGCTTGCCCGGGGGATCCGGGCCGCCGGAACGCGGTGCGCCCATCCTGGGTGGGCTGGGGAGGAAGGGTACGCTGGGGGGATCGGGAAGTCAATATGAGAAAAACATGGTTTGTTCGAGTAGAACACACCGGCTCTCGAGGCCTCTGCTCGGTCAAGCCGCCCGTTCGGCCGGGAGGTGCTGCTCCGGGACGCGACGGCCTGGCGGTTCCGGCCTGGCGGGCTTGCTGGGGCGCACGGCCGATAACGGCGTTTGTGCGGCACCACCGCCCCAATGCGCTCGCGCGCCGGTTCCGGGGCGGATCTCCCTTGCATTCCGGTGCGATCTCTAGAAATAGTGTGCCTGCGCCGTCGCGGCGACGGGACGGCCGAAGGAGGGACGCGAAGCGGATGAGGGACGAGAGCTTCTTCTTCGTGCGGGTGCGGGAGGTGTGCTGCAGCGGGCCCCCGGTGACCTGCGAGCCGGGCGACGACATCGTGGCGGTGGCCGCCCTCATGGCCGCGAGGAGCATCTCGGGCGTGGTGGTGTGCCGCGAAGGCATGCCCGTGGGCGTGATCACCGACCGGGACATCCGCATCACGCTGGCGGAGCGGGGGGGCGACGTCCGGGGCATCCCGGCCTCGGAGGTCATGACGTCCTCGCTCGTGACTCTGCGCCCCGAAGACTACGTGTTCGAGGCCATCTACAAGATGGCGCGGCACAACATCCACCGGCTGGTCGTGGTCGGGGAGGAGGGGCGCCTCGCCGGCATCGTCACCGACACCGACATCATCGCCCTCCAGACCAACACCCCCCTCTACTTCACCCGGGAGATCGAGGCGGCCGCCAGCCTGGACGGGCTGCAGGCGGTGAACCGGAAGACGGCCGAGATGGTTCAGTTCGCCCGGAACGCCGGGGCCGGCACCCGGGACGTGGTGCGCCTCATCGCCCACTTCAACGACCGGATCACCCAGCGGGCCATCGAACTGCTGGAGGAGCACGAAGGGATCGCCCTGCCTGCCGGCGCGGCCTTCCTCGCGCTCGGGAGCGAGGGGCGGCGGGAGCAGACCCTGCGGACCGACCAGGACAGCGCCATGGTCTACGCCGACGACCTCTCCCCGGGCGACCTGGCCGCGGTGGAGCGGTTCGCGGTGCGGCTGGTGGACGCCCTGGTCCACATCGGGGTCCCCCCGTGCCCGGGGGGGACCATGGCGAGCAACCCCCAGTGGCGCCACAGCCTGTCGGAGTGGAAGCAGCTGCTGGAGCAGTGGATCTCGGTGCTCAAGCCCGAGCACATGGTCAACTTCGGGATGTTCCAGGACCTGCGGGCGATCCACGGCGACCCGGCCCTCCAGCACGCGCTGGAGGACCACATCCGCGACGCGGTGCGCCGCCAGTCCCTCTTCCTCCCCTACGTCGCCCGGAACATCGTGCGGTTCCCGCCGCCCCTGGGCTGGTTCGGCCGGCTGCGGGTCGAGACCGAGGGGAAGCACAAGGGCAAGCTCAACCTGAAGAAGGCGGGGATCTTCGCGATCACGGAGGGCGTCAGCCTGCTGGGGCTGGAGGCCGGCATCCTGGAGGGGAGTACGTGGGAGAAGATCGAGGCCCTCGCGGAGCGCCACGTCATGCCGCGGGACGACCTGGAGCGCCTGGCCGACGCGTTCACGTGCCTCGTGGACCTGCGGCTCCAGTGCCAGCTCCGCCTGCTCGCCGCCGGGGAGAAGCCCTCCAACCACCTGGACCCCCAGCGGCTGTCGACCCGCGACCTGGACCGCCTCCGGGAGGCGCTGACCGTCGTGAGCAGCTTCCTCCGGTCGATCCGCGACCGCTACCAGCTGGACTTCATCTCCCGGTGAGCGCCCCGATCGCCCGCCGCTCGCCCCGGGCGCCGCGTCCGGGCAGGCCCCCGAGGCTGCGGACATGAGCACCGTCCTGATCTGGCTCTTCGTGCTCCTCGGCCTGTACTGGGGCTACTGCGTCTTCTGGGGCCTGAAGGGATTCTACCGGGCCCGCACGGCGTCCGACTACTTCCTGGCGGGGCGCCAGATCCCCATGTGGGTGTTCGTGCTGGCGGCCACGGCGACGTCGTTCTCCGGGTGGACCTTCATCGGCCACCCCTATTTGATCTCCGTCGACGGGCTGCCCTACGCCTTCGCCTCCTTCTACGTGATCACGATCCCCCTGACGGGCACCCTGTTCCTCAAGCGCCAGTGGATGCTCGGGAAGCGCTTCGGGTACGTCACGCCGGGGGAGATGTACTCCGACTACTACGGCAGCGAGGCCATGCGGTGGCTCACCGTGCTCGTGGCGCTGACCTACTCGATCCCGTACCTGGCCCTGCAGTTCCGCGCCTCGGGCGTGCTGTTCAGCATCCTCACCGACGGCGCGGTGGACGTCACCTTCGGCATGTGGGCCCTCTCCCTCATCGTCCTCATCTACGTGGCCCTCGGCGGGCTCCGGTCGGTCGCCTACGTCGACACGGCCCAGTGCCTGATGCTCACCGCGGGCATCGTGGTCCTCGGCCTCATCAC
>CAZJSF010000143.1:0-7144 GCA_964548515.1 uncultured Thermodesulfobacteriota bacterium | reverse complement strand
TCGCGAAAAGCTGGCAGACGGACGAGCCTCATGTAGAACTCGAACGGCTCGACGGCGTTGTGGACAGCGTCGTCAAAGATCAGCAGGTCATGTGCATCGAGACTCTGCAGGACAAATTCCACGGGCTCCAGACCCTCGGTCTTTATCGTTTCGACAAATGCCTTCAGGTCAGCGTCCCGGGCGGATCCCTCCCCGGGGCCGACGAGGCGCAGAGGGTCTCGGGAGGCGTCCGCGAGGACGACGGGGCCGTGGCCCTCGCCGCTGCCCGCCGCCGGGTCGGGGTGCTCACCAACCCGCGGTCCGGGGGCAACCGGCGGGGCCTGGGTGCGGTCCGCGAGGCCGTCCGCCGGATGCCGGAGTGCCTCCACCGGGAGGCGACCACTCCCGCGGAGGTGGCGGACGCCCTGGAGGCCCTGGCCCGGGACGGGGCGAGCCTCCTCGTCCTCAACGGGGGGGACGGCACGATCCAGGCCGCGCTGACCGCGCTGGTCCACCGGCGCCCCTTCGCCGAGATCCCCGTCCTCGCGACCCCGAGGTCGGGAACGGGGAGCCTCACCGCGCGGGACGTCGGGCTGCCGGGCTCCCGGGACGCCGGACTGCGGCGCCTCGCCTCCTGGGCCAGGGGCGAGGCCGGGCCCGGGCGCCTGCTGGTGCGCCCGGTCCTGGACGTCGAGGACCGGGCGGCGGGGGAGCCCCGGTGCGGCATGTTCTTCGGGGTCGGGGCGATCCACCAGGGGATCCAGTACTACCACCGCAGGCTGCACACGGCCGGCCTCCGCGGGGAGGTGGGGCCGGGCGTGGCCCTGGTGCGGCTCCTGTTCGAGGTCCTGCGGGGCAACCGGGCGTACCTGCCCCCGGTGCGCGTGGAGCCGGTCCTGGACGGGGAGGGGCGGCCCGCCGAGGACTGCGTCTTCGTCCTCGTCAGCGCCCTCGAGCGGCTCTTCCTCGGGTTGCGCCCGTACTTCGGGGGCCGGGGAGGGGGGGATCTCCACTACGTGTCGATGCGGGCCTCGCCGCGGCACCTGCTGCGGGTGCTGCCGCGGCTCACCCGGGGCAGGCCCCACCCCCTCGGCACCCCCGAGAACGGGTACTTCAGCCGGGACGCGGCGGAGATCCGGCTGGACTTCGCGGGGGGGTACACGATCGACGGAGAGCTGCACTCCCACCGGGCGGAGGACGGTCCCCTCATCATCCGGGACGCGGGCCCGGTGCGGTTCCTCCGGGTGTGACCATGGACGAGCGCGCCGATCTCTCGCGACTGGTCCGGGAGGCGACCCGCCAGCAGGCGTCGGCCGCGGTGGTGGAGCTCGCGCGCCGCGTGCGCGAGCGGTTCGGCGAGAGCGCCCGGGCGGTGCTCTTCTACGGCTCCTGCCTGCGCACGGGGAGCGAAGAGGGGCTCATCGACCTCTACGTGCTCGTGGACCGGTACCGCTCGGCCTACCGCTCCCGGGGCCTGGCGGCGGCGAACCGGCTCCTCCCCCCCAACGTGTTCTACTTCGACTTCCCCCACGAGGACCGGATCGTCCGGGCCAAGTACGCCGTCGTCTCGCTGGACCAGTTCCGGCGCGGGAACTCCCGCCGCTGGTTCCACTCCTACCTGTGGGCCCGCTTCGCCCAGCCCGTCGGGCTGCTCTGGGCCCGGGACGAGGCCGTGGTCGAGCAGGTGGTGGAGAGCCTCGCGGAGGCCGTGGTGACGTTCGTGGGCCGCAGCCTGCCCCAGGCCGGCCCCGAGTTCGACGCGGGGCGGCTCTGGCGGGTCGGCCTCGGCCTCACCTACCGCGCGGAGCTCCGGTCGGAGCGCCCCGACCGGGCGGCGAGCCTCGTGGACGCGGCACCCGGCTACTACGAGGCGGTTACCGCCGCGGCCCTGGCCCGGACCCCGTTCCCGGTGCGCACGGTCGAGCGGGACGGCCGGGTCGTGTTCCAGGCCCGGATCCCGGCGGCGGTGCGCCTCGGCAACCGGATCGGGTGGAGCGTGCGCGCCGTCCAGGGCAAGGTGCTCTCGGTGCTGCGGCTGCTCAAGGCCGTGTTCACCTTCCAGGGCGGGGTGGACTACATCCTCTGGAAGGTCGAGCGGCACTCGGGGGTGCGCGTCGAGGTGCCCGAGCGCCTGCGGAACAAGCCGCTCCGGGCCGCCCTGGTCCTCTCCTGGCGCCTCTACCGCAAGGGCGCCTTCCGCTGAATTCGCGGCGCGGCCCCAGTGGATGTCTCGCCACTGGGAGGATGCTGCGGCGTGGCAATTCCTCCACCCAGATTCCCCGCCCGAGATCCGGCCCCCGGAAATCCGCGCCGTTTGGCCCTTTTTCAGCGGTCCCCCCGTTGGCGGAAGTGTTGGCACGCCAATTGCTGTTAGGGCGACAGTTCGGAGATGGACCCGGCGCGGCTTCCACGCCGCCCGGGACAAGGCAGCAACTTTCGCCCCGAGGCGGGGAGGTGATGGGTAGGATGGAGATGACTCCAACGGAACGCGGCCTGGCACTCCGGTCCGCGGATTTCTCGACCCTGGCGGAAGCGCTCGACTACGCCGCCCAGGGGCAGACCGGGTGCAACTTCTTCAGCGGACGCGGGAAGCTCCAGGCGGTCCTTAGCTACCGGCAGCTCAGGGAGGAGGCGCTCGTGCTGGCCCGCCGGCTCCTCGGCCTGGGCCTGGACCGCGGTTCCCGCATCGCCATCGTCGCGGACACCACGCCCGACTTCCACCGCATCTTCTTCGCGTGCCAGTACGCGGGCCTGGTGCCGGCTCCGCTGCCGGCCTCGATCCACCTCGGGGGGCGCGGCGCCTACGCCGACCAGCTTCGCGGGCTCCTCGCGAAGGCCGGGGCGGAGGTGGCCGTGGCGCCCGACGCCTTCCTGCCCTCGCTGCGGGAAGCCGCGGAGGGGATGGAACTGACCTTCGTGGGCACGCCCGCCGAGCTGGACGCGCTTCCCGAATCGGAGGAGACCCCCGTCCCGTCGGGGCCGGACGAGCTGGCCTACCTGCAGTACACCTCCGGGAGCACCCGCTTCCCCAGGGGCGTGATGATCACCCAGCGGGCGGTGATGGCCAACCTGGCCGGCATCGTCCGCCACGGCCTGCGGGTGCGGGAGGACGACCGGGCCTTCTCGTGGCTGCCCTTCTACCACGACATGGGGCTGGTGGGGTTCGTGCTCGGCTCCGTGGCGTCGCAGATGACCGTGGACTACCTGGGGACCCGCGACTTCGCCATGCGGCCGCGCCAGTGGCTGACGCTGATGTCGGAGAACCGGTCGACGATCTCCTTCAGCCCGCCCTTCGGGTACGAGCTGTGCGTGCGCCGCCTCCGGGAAGGCGAGGCCGAGCGCCTCGACCTGAGCGCTTGGAGGGCGGCCGGCGTCGGCGCCGAGACGATCCGCCCGGCGGTGCTGGAGGAGTTCGCGGTCGCCGTGGCGGCGAGCGGCTTCGACCGCAAGGCCTTCCTGGCGTGCTACGGCATGGCGGAGTGCTCGCTGGCGGTGAGCTTCTCTCCCCTGGACCGCGGGCTGGAGGTCGACCGGGTCGACGGGGACTACATGGCCGACTGCGGCGAGGCGCTCCCGGTCACCGAGGACGGGGTCGCGCCGGCCCGCATGAGCAGCTTCGTGTTCTGCGGCTCGGTCCTCCCGGGCCACGAGATGGAGGTGCGGGGCGAGGACGGCCGCCCGCTCCCGGAGCGCAGCTGCGGCACGATCTTCGTGCGGGGCCCGAGCGTCATGACGGGCTACTTCGGCGACGTGGAGATGACGAAGGAAGTGCTCTCCCCCTCGGGGTGGCTCAACACCGGCGACATCGGGTACCGGGTGGGCGACCGCATCGTGATCTCCGGGCGGGAGAAAGACCTCATCATCGTCAACGGCCGGAACATCTGGCCCCAGGACCTGGAGTACCTGGCCGAGAAGCAGCCCGGCGTGCGGACCGGGGACGCCTCGGCGTTCTCCGTGGCGGGGCAGGGCGGCGAGGACGTCGCCGTGGTGGTGGTCCAGTGCCGCGAGGCGAATCCCGCGGAGCGGGCCTCCCTGGTGGAGCGGCTGCGGGCGCACGTGCGGGAGGAGCTGGGGATCGACTGCTACGTCGATCTCGTGGAGCCCCACACGCTGCCCCGGACCTCCTCGGGCAAGCCGTCGCGCTCCGGCGCCCGCGCCCAGTTCCTCGCCCGGGCGAGGGAGGAGCGGCGGTGGGAGGTCGGGAGCGAGCCGGAAGGCGCCGCGGCCGCCTGCGGGGCTTGATCCGGGTCGGGCCGGGCAGCGGCCCGGCGACCGTTTGCTTGCGCCGTCGAGGGGTGTCCCCCCTCGACGTTCGCGTTTCCGGTTCCGGTTCCGAGCAGGGTGCTCCCCGTTGAGTCCTGACCAGGCCCGGGTCGCAGTGACCGGCGCGACCGGGTTCATCGGCACCTCCGTCGTCCACCGGCTGCGCGGGCACGGCTTCCGCGTGCGCGCCCTGCGCCGCTCGCCGCCGGCCGTTCCCCCCGATCCCGACGTCGAGTGGGTCTCCGGGGACCTCGCCGACGCGGGCGCCCTGGGGCGCCTGGTCGAGGGGGTCTCCGCGGTCGTCCACTGCGCCGGGGCGGTCCGGGGCTCCACCCAGGCCGAGTTCGACGCCACCAACGCCGAGGGCGTCGCCGCCCTGGCCCGCGCCTGCCGCGATCTGGAGCCGCTGCCCCGGTTCCTGCTCGTGTCCTCGCTGGCCGCCCGGGAGCCGTCCCTCTCCCCCTACGCGCGGAGCAAGCTCCGGGGGGAGGAGGCGCTGGCCCGGGAAGCCGGCCCCATGCCCTGGGCGGCCCTCCGGCCGCCCGCGGTCTACGGCCCCGGAGACCGGGAGCTGCTCCCGCTCTTCCGCTGGATGGCCCGCGGCGTGGCCCCGGTCCTGGGCGGCCCGGACGCTCGCTTCTCGCTCCTGTTTGTGGGAGACTTGGCCGACGCCGTGGCCGCCTGGGTGATCCGCGGGGAGGGCACCGGGAAGGCCTTCGAGCTGCACGACGGGAGGCCCGGGGGCTACGGCTGGCAGGACCTCCTGGGAGCTGTGGAGACCGTCGCCGGGCGGCGGGTCCGGCCCGTGAGGGTTCCCCGGGGGGTCCTGATGGCGGCGGCCCGCGCGGGCTCGGCGTTCAGCCGGGCGCTCGGGCGCGCCCCGATCTTCACCCCCGGCAAGGTCCGGGAGTTGACCCACCCCGACTGGGTTTGCGACAACCGGGACTTCACGCACGCCACGGGGTGGGAACCCAAGGTGCTCCTGGAGGAAGGGCTCCGGAGGACGCCTGGGTGGCGCTCCCCGGCGAGCGGGCGCTGACGAGACGAAAGCGAGCGATGCGAGAGTACGACGAGATCCTGTCCGACGTCCTGGCCCTCTTGAAGCCGTTCCAGAAGCCGGGGATGACGCTGTCGGAGGACACCGACCTGGTGGCGGACCTGGGCCTGGACTCCCTCAAGGTCATGGAGATGCTCACGGAGGTCGAGGACCGCTTCGACATCTCGATCCCGCTCAACATCCTGGAGCAGGTGCGGACCGTGAAGGACCTCGCCGTCCAGCTCCAAAAGGTCTTCGAGAACGGGTAGCGACATGTTCCAGAAGTTCCAGCAGCTCATCGAGAACCGAGACGCCCTCCTGGCCACCGGCGTGAACCCGTTCGGCGTGGTCGTGGAGCACATCCTGTCCGCGACCGAGGGCGTGATCGGGGGGCGCCGGACCATCCTGGCCGGCACGAACAACTACCTCGGCCTCACCTTCGACCCGGAGTGCATCCGGGCGGCCCAGGAGGCGGCGGCGCAGGAGGGCACCGGCACCACCGGCTCCCGCATGGCCAACGGCACCTTCGCCGGGCACCTGGCCCTGGAGCGGGAGATCGCCGGGTTCTTCGACAAGGACATCTGCATCGTCTTCTCCACGGGCTTCCTGGCCAACATCGGGATGCTCTCGGCGCTCGCCGGCCCCGGCGACGTCGTCCTGATCGACGGGGACTGCCACGCGAGCATCTACGACGGCTGCCGCCTGTGCGGCGCGGAGATCCTGCGGTTCCGCCACAACGACCCGGAGGACCTGGAGAAGCGGCTCCGCCGCCTCGGCGACCGGGCCCGCCAGACCGTGGTGGTGGTCGAGGGGATCTACAGCATGCTCGGCGACCGCGCCCCGCTCGCGGACATCGCGGCCGTCAAGAAGAAGTACGGCGCCTACCTGATGGTGGACGAGGCCCACTCCCTGGGCGTGCTGGGCGAGAAGGGCAGGGGGCTCATCGAGGAGGCCGGCGTCGAGCAGGACGCCGACTTCGTGGTGGGCACGTTCAGCAAGAGCCTCGGGGCGATCGGCGGCTACAGCGTGAGCGACCACGCGGAGCTGGAGGCCATCCGGTACGCGAGCCGCCCCTACATCTTCACGGCGTCCCCGTCCCCCTCGGTCATCGCCTCCACTCGCACGGCTCTCCGGCTCCTCCAGGCGCGCCCCGAGCTCCGGCAGAACCTCTGGCGGAACGCGAACATGCTCTACTCCGGGCTCCAGGAGCTGGGCCTGCGCCTCGGGCCGGAACCGAGCCCCATCGTAGCCGTGCGCCTGGAGACGAAGGAAGAGGTCCTGGGCCTGTGGAAGGGGCTCCTCGACCAGGGGATCTACGTGAACCTCGTGCTCCCCCCCGCGGCACCCGGCGGCGGCGCGCTCCTCCGCTGCAGCATGAGCGCGGCCCACACCCCCGAGCAGGTCTCCCGCATCGTCGCGGGCTTCAAGTCGCTCGTGGGCGGCATCGGGAAGTCCTCCCGGGAGTGACCGAAGCGCCGTCCGTTCCGACGGAGACAAGGCAATAAGGATTTCAACGGGTTAGGCATGCAAACTACCTAACCCGCTTTGCGTTTGTCTTCCCCGTCTCCGGCAGGCACCGGGAGAGGTCGGGTGGGTGTCGGCGTCGAAAGGACTGCGTGGGTCCCGTCTGCCCGGCAAACCAGCGGCGTCTCAGCCCCTTCCCCAAAATGCTTGCGGCCGAGCCCGGCCCAAGTGTATTTCCGAACAGGTGGTGCGTTGGGAGGGGCCCCAGTCACCGCGTGCCGCGTCCTCGCCCTTCCCGCCACGCGGCCAATCCCTCAGTGCGAAGTATTCGCAGGGGCCTCGTGCCGCCTGTTGACGGAAGGGGGGGCGTGGCCGATCAATTTCCTTGAACCCTGTACGTCG
>CAZJSF010000142.1:0-7264 GCA_964548515.1 uncultured Thermodesulfobacteriota bacterium | reverse complement strand
TCCCCGGCTCGGACCCGCTCTTCCTCGGCATGCTCGGCATGCACGGCACCTACCGGGCCAACATGGCCATGACCCACTGCGACCTGATCCTGGCCGTGGGGTCGCGTTTCGACGACCGCGTCACGGGCAAGATCGACGAGTTCGCCCCCGGCGCGGAGATCGTCCACATCGACATCGACCCCACCTCCATCTCGAAGAACGTGCGGGTGGACGTCCCGATCGTGGGCGACGCCAAGCACGTCCTGAAGAAGATGCTCGGTCTCGTGCAGGGCGACGAGTGGGCGAACCGCGACCGGGTGCTCTCGGAGTGGCATGCCGAGATCGCGGGGTGGCGGGAAGCGCACAAGCTGGCTTACGAGCACACCCCGGACCGGATCAAGCCGCAGTTCGTCGTCGAAAAGCTCCGAGAGGTGACCGGGGGCGAGTGCATCGTGGCCACCGAAGTCGGCCAGAACCAGATGTGGGCGGCGCAGTTCTTCTCGCTGGACCATCCGAGGTGCTGGCTCACTTCCGGCGGCCTGGGAACCATGGGGTACGGCTTCCCCGCCGCGCTGGGGGCCCAGGCCGCGTTCCCGGACCGGACCGTCATCGACATCGCCGGGGACGGGTCGATCCAGATGAACATCCAGGAGCTGGCCACGGCGGTCCAGTACAACCTGCCGGTGAAGATCGCCATCCTCAACAACGGGTTCCTGGGGATGGTGCGGCAGTGGCAGGAGCTGTTCTACGACCGGCGCTACTCCCACACTCGCATGGAGGTGGCGCCCGACTTCGTGAAGCTCGCGGACGCCTACGGCGCCCTGGGGCTCCGGGCCGAACGGCCGGAGGAGGTGGTGCCGGTCATCCGCCAGGCACTCGCCCATCCCGGGCCGGTGATCATGGACTTCCGGGTGGATCCGGAGGAGGGGGTGTACCCCATGGTTCCGGCCGGCGCCCCCATCAGCAAAATGCTCCTCGTCTAGGAGGCGGACATGAAGCACACGATTTCCGTGACGGTGGAGAACGAGTTCGGGGTGCTGGCGCGGGTGGCCGGCCTCTTCAGCGGGCGGGGGTTCAACATCGACAGCCTGTCGGTGGCGGAGACCCAGGACCCCACGGTGAGCCTGATCACCCTCGTGACCCGGGGGGACGACCAGATCATCGAGCAGATCATCAAGCAGCTCCACAAGCTGGTCAACGTCCTCAAGGTGACGGACATGCAGGAGGGGGAGTACCTGGACCGGGAGCTCGTCCTCGTGAAGGTGAACGCCAACGACCAGACGAAGGGCGAGATCCTGCGGCTCGTGGACATCTTCCGGGGCAAGGTGGTGGACGTCTCCCCCAAGAGCTATACGGTGGAGATCACGGGCGACGAGGGGAAGGTCCGTGCCGTCATGGAGCTGCTGGCCCCGCTGGGAATCCGGGAGGTGGTGCGCACGGGCAAGGTGGCCATGCCGCGGGGGACCCGGGCCTGACGGCGCCACCGACAACGCTTTCGCTTTCGTCTTCCAGAAAGGAGATTCCATGAAGATCTATTACGAGAAGGACGCGGACCTCAACCTGCTCAAGGGAAAGACCGTGGCCGTGATCGGCTACGGGAGCCAGGGGCATGCCCACGCGAACAACCTGCGCGATTCGGGCATCGACGTGTTGGTGGGGCTTCGTCCGGACGGCTCTTCGGCGGCCAAGGCCAAGGCGGCGGGCTTCAAGGTTCTCCCGACCGCCGAGGCGGCCGCCAAGGCGCAGGTGATCATGATCCTGCTGCCCGACGAACTGCAGGGGGATGTCTACCGCAGCGAGATCGCCCCCGGCCTGCGGGAGGGCGACTACCTGGTGTTCGCCCACGGCTTCAACATCCACTTCGGGCAGGTGGTTCCCCCGAAGGGCGTCAACGTCTTCATGGTGGCACCCAAGGGGCCGGGGCACCTGGTTCGGGCGGAGTACCAGCGGGGCAAGGGGGTCCCGTGCCTGGTGGCGGTGGCCGCGGATCCCTCCGGGAACGCGTTGGACATGGGCCTCGCCTACGCGACGGCGATCGGGGGCGGAAGGGCCGGCATCATCGAGACCACCTTCCAGGAGGAGACCGAGACCGACCTCTTCGGGGAGCAGGCGGTGCTGTGCGGCGGGATCTCCGCGCTGATCCAGGCGGGCTTCGAGACCCTCGTCGAGGCCGGTTACGCGCCGGAGATGGCGTACTTCGAGTGCCTGCACGAGGTGAAGCTGATCGTGGACCTGATCTACGAGGGGGGCATCGCCAACATGCGCTACTCCGTCTCGAACACGGCGGAGTACGGGGATCTCACCCGGGGCCCCCGGGTGATCGACGCCTCGGTGAAGGCGGAGATGAAGAAGATCCTCGGGGAGATCCAGACGGGCGCCTTCGCGCGGGAGTGGATCCTCGAGAACCGGGCGAACCGCCCCACGTTCAACGCCCTCGCGCGGCAGGGCCGCGAGCACCCCATCGAGGCCGTCGGAGAGAAGCTGCGCGCCATGATGCCCTGGCTCAAGGAGGGGCGCCTGGTGGACAAGGAGAAGAACTGAGGATGTGACGCGTCACGGGTGACGAGTCACGCCCATCCCGTCACCCGTCACCTGTCACCCGTCACGAGGTGACCCATGGAAACCGTGATCGTCTTCGACACCACCCTGCGCGACGGAGAGCAGTCGCCCGGGGCCTCGATGAACACCGAGGAGAAGCTCCGCGTGGCGCAGGCCCTGGAGCGGCTGCGGGTCGACGTGGTGGAGGCGGGGTTCCCCATCTCCTCCCCCGGCGACTTCGAGGCGGTGAAGCTCATCGCCGACCGGGTCCGGGGGGTGCAGGTGACGGGGCTCGCGAGGGCCAACTTCGCGGATATCGACCGCGCCTGGGAGGCCCTCAAGGGAGGTGCCAACCCCCGCATCCACACCTTCCTCGCGACCTCGCCGATCCACATGAAGCACAAGCTCCGCAAGAGCCCGGACGAGGTGTTCGAGCAGGCCGTGGAGGCGGTGAAGCACGCGGCGAAGTACACGTCGAACGTGGAGTTCTCCGCCGAGGACGCCGTTCGCAGCGACATGGACTTCCTCTGCCGCGTCCTCGAGGCGGTGATCGCAGCCGGGGCGACCACCGTGAACATTCCCGACACGGTGGGGTACGCGATCCCGTCGCAGTGGGGAGAGCGGGTCCGCGAGATCATGGAGCGGGTGCCGAACATCCACAAGGCCGTGGTGTCGGTCCACTGCCACAACGACCTCGGCCTCGCGGTGGCGAACTCCATCGCGGCGGTCCAGGCGGGGGCCCGGCAGGTGGAGTGCACGATCAACGGCATCGGCGAGCGGGCGGGCAACACGTCCATGGAAGAGTTCGCCATGGCGCTCAAGGTGCGGCCCGACTGCCTGCCGTACCAGACGCACATCGCGACGGAGTACCTGTACCCGGCGAGCCGGCTCGTGAGCCTCACCACGGGCATCGTGGTGCAGCCGAACAAGGCGATCGTGGGAGCGAACGCCTTCGCCCACGAGTCGGGGATCCACCAGGACGGCGTTCTCAAGGAGAAGACCACCTACGAGATCATGACCCCGGAGTCGGTGGGCATCCCGAAGAACGAACTCGTGCTGGGGAAGCACTCGGGGCGACACGCCTTCGTGGAGAGGGTCAAGACGCTCGGCTACGAGCTGAACGCCGAGCAGATCGAACTGGCCTTCGCCGCGTTCAAGGAGCTCGCGGACAAGAAGAAGGTGGTCTACGACGAGGACGTGGACGCCGTCATCGCCGAGCGCGTCCTGCGCCTTCCCGACCGGTTCCGGCTCGTGTACCTGAACGTCACCTCGGGGACCGTGACCGTTCCCACGGCCACGGTCCAGATGGAGATCGACGGCAGGGTCCGGCAGGAGGCGGAGTTCGGCGACGGGCCCGTGGACGCGGCCTTCAAGGTCATCAAGAAGCTCACCGCGAAGACGCCCCGCCTCGTGAGCTTCAACATCAACGCGATTACGGGGGGCACCGACGCCCAGGCGGAGGTCAGCGTGCGGATCGAGGAGGACGGGGTCCTGTCCAACGGCCAGGCGGCCGACACCGACATCGTGGTGGCCTCGGCGAAGGCGTTCGTCCGGGCCCTGAACAAGCTGGAGCATCGGGCGAAGAAGGCGTTCAGCGCCAGCCTGTGACGGCGGGCTTCGGCGGGGACACGGGGCCCAGCGGGCTCCGCTTCGTGCACTCGGTTCGAGAGGGAGAGGAGCGTCGCCCATGAGCGGCATGACCATCACCGAGAAGATCCTGGCGGCCCACGCCGGGTTGGACCGGGTGGAACCGGGCCAGATCATCAACGCCAGGGTGGACGTGGCCCTGGGCAACGACATCACCGCGCCCATCGCGATCCGGGAGTTCCGCAAGGCGGGCGCCGAACGGGTCTTCGACCGGTCCCGGGTGGTCCTGGTGCCGGACCACTTCGCGCCGAACAAGGACATCGCGAGCGCGGAGCAGTGCAAGGTGCTCCGCGACTTCGCCCGGGAGCAGGACCTGGAGAACTACTTCGAGACCGGGGAGATGGGGATCGAGCACGCCCTGCTGCCGGAGCAGGGGATCGTGGTGCCGGGGGACGTGGTCATCGGCGCGGACAGCCACACCTGCACCTACGGAGCGCTCGGAGCGTTCTCCACCGGGGTCGGCTCCACCGACCTGGCGGCGGCCATGATCACCGGGGAGGTCTGGTTCAAGGTCCCCGAGTCGCTGAAATTCGTGTACCGGGGCCGACTCGGACCCTGGGTGGACGGGAAGGACCTCATCCTCCACACCATCGGGAAGATCGGCGTGGACGGCGCATTGTACCGGGCCATGGAGTTCACCGGGCCCGTGATCGAGGGGTTGGGGATCGACGACCGCCTCACGATGGCGAACATGGCGATCGAGGCGGGTGGGAAGAGCGGCATCGTGGCGCCCGACGACGTGACCCGACACTACGTGGAGGGCAGGGCGAAGCGGCCTCCCGTCTTCCACGGGAGCGACGCGGACGCCCGGTACGCGGACGTGATCGAGATCGACTGCTCGGGCCTGAGGCCCCAGGTGGCGTTCCCCCACCTGCCCTCCAACACCCGGCCCGTGGACGAGGCGGGCGACGTCGCCGTGGACCAGGTGGTCATCGGGTCCTGCACCAACGGGCGCATCGAGGACCTGCGCCGGGCGGCCCGGGTCCTGAAGGGGCGCCGGGTGGCGCCCTACGTGCGCTGCCTGATCTTCCCCGCCACCCAGGAGATCTACCGCCAGGCCCTGCGCGAGGGGTTGATCGAGATCTTCCTCGACGCCCGGGCGGCGGTGTCCACGCCCACCTGCGGGCCCTGCCTGGGCGGCCACATGGGGATCCTGGCGAAGGGCGAGCGGGCCGTCGCCACGACGAACCGGAACTTCGTCGGACGGATGGGGCACCCGGAGAGCGAGGTGTACCTGGCGAGTCCCGCGGTGGCCGCGGCCAGCGCCGTGCTCGGGCGGATCGCGAGCCCGGAGGAGGTGGTCCGATGAAGTTTCGCGGCAAGGCGTGGAAGTTCGGCGAGGACGTGGACACGGACGCGATCATCCCCGCCCGGTACCTGAACACGAGCGACCCCGAGGAACTGGCGAAGCACTGCATGGAGGACGCCGACGCGGGGTTCGTCGCCCGGATGACGCCGGGGGACATCATCGTGGCCGGGAAGAACTTCGGCTGCGGGTCGAGCAGGGAGCACGCCCCCATCGCCATCAAGGCCGCGGGCGTCTCCTGCGTCATCGCTCCGAGCTTCGCCCGGATCTTCTACCGCAACGCCTTCAACATGGGGCTGCCCATCTTCGAGAGCCCCGAGGCGGCCTCCGACGTGACCGAGGGCGACGAGCTCGAAGTGGACGCCGGCACCGGGACCATCCGCAACCGGACGACGGGCCGCGAGTACCGCGCCCATCCGATCCCGCCCTTCATGCAGGAACTGATCGCCGACGGGGGCTTGATGGCGCACATCGCCAAGAAGGGCCGCCGCGCTTGACCCGAGGCGCCTGACCCGTGACTGGAGAGGGGAGGGTTTCCGGCATGCCGCCGGCGAGCCGGCGCCCGACCCCACCGCTCCGGGCCTTCGCGGTCTGTCCGCCGGGCTTCGAAGACCTCGTGGAGGCGGAACTCCGGGAGCTCGGCCTCCGCGCCGAGGGCCGCGAGGTCGGCGGGGTGGAGTTCGCGGCCACCTGGACCGACGTGTGGCGGGTCAACCTCTGGAGCCGTCTCGCGAGTCGGGTCCTGGTGCGGGTGGCCGAGTTCGAGGCGACGGGGTTTCCCGGCCTGCGGCGGGGGCTCCGCGGCGTGGACTGGGGAGAGTGGCTGCCCCGCGGGTGCTCGCTCGCGACCCGCGTGTCGAAGAGCCGGACCCGGCTCTACCACACGGGCAGGGTCGCCGAGGAGGTCGCGGGCGTTCTCTCCTCGGAGCACGACGCGCGGGCGGCACACCCCGAGGAGGCAACCGGCGCCCTGTACGTGCGCATCCAGGGCCCCCGGGTCTCGGTCAGTCTGGACACCTCCGGCGTCCACCTGCACCGCAGGGGGTACCGGCCCGAGAGGGCCGAAGCTCCCCTGAGGGAGAACCTGGCCGCCGGCCTGATCCGGCGGTCTGGCTGGACGGGCGGGGAGGCGTTCCTGGACCCCCTCTGCGGCTCGGGCACGCTCGCCGTGGAGGCGACGCTCCTGGGGCTGGGGAGGGCCCCCGGCCACCAGGCCAGGAAGCCGGAGAGCTTCACTCCGAAGACCTGGGCGACGGCGGGAAGGATACCCCCCATGTACTCATTGAGGCCGGAAGTCTCAGTGAGAAGATGAACCATCTCCTGGGCGAGCCGGGAGGCGTCCGGGTGGTCGAAAGTCGACTTGGAACTCATGCGTGTATCCTACAGCAGCGTCGGCAACGTGCTCCAAGGAATCTTTCGATTAGGAATACCAGTCAACCGGCAGCGGTCGGGCGTCACGTTCAACTGCCCGCTTTTTGTAGAGACCGCAAGAAGGTTGCATTGTCGGGTGTTTCCTCGATCTTGCGAAGGAGCCCCTGCATGGCTTTTTCGGCATTGAGGTTGGCGAGTGCCCGGCGAAGCAGGTTGACCTGGTTCTGGGTCTCGGCGTCCCGAAGCTGTTCTTCCCGGCGGGTTCCCGAGAGAGGAATGTCGATCGCGGGCCAGATTCTTCGCTCGGCGAGGCCCCGGTGCAGGACGAGTTCCATGTTCCCGGTCCCTTTGAACTCTTCGAAAATCACGTCGTCCATCCGGCTGCCGGTGTCGACCAGAGCCGTAGCAACGATGGTCAGGCTC
>CAZJSF010000141.1:0-7448 GCA_964548515.1 uncultured Thermodesulfobacteriota bacterium | reverse complement strand
GCGGGCGGCGCGCGGCGGCGGCGGCGGTGGGGCGCGCCCCTCCTCGAAGGGGCCGCGCGTGGGGCAGTTCTGCGGTACACTGGCGCCTCGCCGGGGGGGCACGCCCCGCCCCGGCGGCATCCCCAGCGACCCCCGCCGCCCCCCGGGCAGGAGCGCGCGCGCCGACATGGCCGGCAGCCTCCGCATCGTCCTGAGCAACCGCCTCGAGGCCCTCGAGGAGCGGCTGGCCGAGGTGCTCGCCCGGCCCCTGTCCTCCCCCCTGGTGCCCGAGGTGATCCTGGTGCCGAGCCCGGGCGTGGCCCGGTGGACCGCGATGGCCCTCGCCCGCCGCTTCGGCGCGTGGATGAACGGGCGCTTCCCGCTGCCGAACGCCTACCTGGACCGGCTGTTCCGCCTCGCCGCGGGGCCCGGGACGGCGGGCGCCTGGGAGCCGCGGGTGCTGCGCTGGCGGGTGATGGCATGCCTCGACGAGGCTCTGGAGCGCCCCGGCTTCGAACCGGTGCGGCGCTACCTGACGGCTTCCGAGCGCCAGCTCAAGCGGTTCCAGCTCGCCGAGCGCATCGCCGAGATCTTCGACGGGTACGCGATGTTCCGGCCCGACGAGGTCCTAGGGTGGGAGGCGGGCCAGGGGGCGGCGGACGCGGGGTGGCAGGCCGAGCTGTGGAGGGAGCTCGCCGGCCGGGAGGGCTCCCACCGCGCCGCGGCGCGGCGCGCCTTCCTGGGCCGGCTGGCCGACCCCGCGTGGGAACCCGGCGGCGAAGGACTGCCCGAGCGGCTCTCGGCGTTCGGCGTCTCGGCGCTCCCCCCGTTCCACCTGGAAGCCCTCTCGGCCCTGGCGGAGCGGGTGGAGGTGAACCTGTTCCTGCTCAGCCCGTGCCGCGAGTACTGGGCCGACATCGTGCCGGAGGGGACGGCCTCACGGAAGGAGCGCGAGGCCGGCGGGAGCGATCTCCACTACGAGCCCGGGAACCGTCTGCTCGCCTCCCTGGGCCGTTCCGGCCGCGACTTCTTCGCCCGGGTGCAGGACCTCGAGGCCGAAGCGGTCGAGGACTACCGCGACCCGGGGCGGGAAACGCTCCTTCGGAGCCTCCAGGCCAACATCCTGGAGCTCCGGGAGGGCGGCACGGACGGGGAGAGGCGGCCGCCCGCCGCCTCCGACCGCTCCGTGCGGTTCCACTCCTGCCACTCCCCGATGCGCGAGGCGGAGGTCCTGCGCGACGCCCTTCTGGACCTCTTCGAACGCGACGGCACGCTCGCGCCCGCGGACGTCGTGGTGATGACGCCCGATGTGGAGGCGTACGCCCCGTTCCTGGAGGCGGTCTTCGGGGGGGCGCAGGAGCCTCGGCTCCCCTACGCCGTCGCGGACCGCGCGGCCCGGGCCGGCAGTCCGGTGGCCGACGCCTTCCTGCGGGTCCTCGGGCTCGTGGGCGGCCGGTTCGGGGCCGCCGCGGTGCTGGACCTCCTGGAGTGCGGGGCGGTGCGCCGCCGGATGGGTCTCTCCGTTTCGGACGTGGAACTGGCCCACGGGTGGGTGCGCGACACCCGGATCCACTGGGGTGCGGACGCCGCCGACCGAGAGCGGCTTGGCCTGCCGGGCTTCCGGGAGAACACCTGGCAGGCGGGACTCGACCGGCTGCTGCTCGGCTACGCCATGGCCGGCGAGGGCGAAGGGATCCTGCTCCGGGACACCCTTCCCTTCGACGCCGTGGAGGGGGGCGAGGAAGCCCAGGCTCTCGGGCGCCTGGCGGAGTTCGCGCGCCGGCTCTTCGAGGGGTGCCGTGCCCTGGAGGAACGCCGCCCGCTCGCGGCGTGGGCCGAGAGCTTCGGCTCGCTCTTCGAGGCCCTGTTCGACCCCGAGGGAGAGGACGAGGCCGGCGGCCGGCTCGTGCGGAGCGCCCTGGCGCGCCTCGCCGAGGCCGGGGCGCTGGCGGGCTTCGCGGAACCGGTGGAACTGGAGGTCGCCCGGACGGCGGTGGCGGAGGACCTGGCCGACGTGCCCCGGGCGGGAGGCGTGCTCACCGGGGGGGTGACCGTCTGCGGCATGCGCTCCCTGAGGGGGGTGCCGTTCCGGGTGGTTTGCCTGGTCGGCATGAACGACGGCGCGTTCCCGCGGCCGTCGCGGGCCCTGGGGTTCGATCTGCTGGCCCGGGCCCCCCGGCCGGGGGACCGCTCTCCCCGGCTGGAGGATCGGTACGCGTTCCTGGAGGCCCTGCTCGCCGCGCGCGACCACCTGCACGTGAGCTACGTGGGGCAGAGCCTCCGGGACGGGAGTGAGATCCCGCCCTCGGTGCTCGTAAGCGAACTGCTCGACGCCGTGGACCGGAGCCACGCGCCCGCGGACGGTTCCCCGGCCCGGGACCGGCTGGTCACGCGGCATCGCCTGCAGGCCTTCAGCCCGGCCTACTTCCTCGGAGAGGGCGCGCTCTTCAGCTACTCCGAGGACGACGCCCGGGCCAGCCGGAACCTCTCCTCCCGGGCGGAGCGGAGGCGGCGGGGCCTCTTCGTCCGGCGCCTCCCGCCCCCGACGCCGGACCTGCTCCGGGTCGACCTCGCCGAACTGGCCCGCTTCTTCTCCAACCCCAGCAGCCAACTCCTGGCGAGGCGCCTGGGGCTGCACCTGGACGACGGCGTTTCGATCGTGGAGGAGCGGGAGCCCTTCGCGGTGGACGGCCTGGAGCGCTATGGACTCCAGGGTGAACTCGTGGCGCGGGGGCTCCGGGGCGAGGATCCGTCCGACGCACTGGCCCTGGCGAGGGCTCGGGGCCTCCTCCCCCACGGGAGCGCCGGGGTGGGAGCCTTCGCCGAGGTCCGGGTCGCCGCCGAGGAGTTCCTCGAGGTGCTGCGACCCCACGTCGCCGGCGAGACCCTGGACTCCTGCTACTTCCAGAAGGGCTTCCCGGGCGGTCTGGTCCTGGAGGGCCGCCTCGACGGGGTGAGGCCGGGGGGGCTCGTGCTCCACCGGCCCGCGACGCTCAAGGGCCGGGACCGCGTGAGGGCCTGGATCCACCACCTGGCCCTCAACCTCGTCGCAGGCGAGGAGGGGCCGCGCCGCACCGTCGTGGTTGCCACCGACCAGGTGGCGGCCCTGGGCCCCGTGGGAGATGCCGAGGGCCGGCTCGGGGAGTTGCTCCGCCTCTACGCCGAGGGCCTGTGCCGTGCCCTGCCGTTCTTCCCCGAGTCCTCCTGGACCTACGCCGACCGCCGCTGGGGAAGGGGCGACCCGGCCCGCGACGCCCTGCGCCGGGCCCGGGAGAGGTGGGAGGACGGGTACGAGCGGGCCGGGGAGGGCGCGGACCCGAGCTTCGCGCTCTGCTTCGGCGAGGAGGACCCCTTCGGGGAGGAGTTCGAACGGCTGGCGGAGACCCTGTTCCGCCCGTGGGTCGAACTCTCGGCTCCGGCGGTCGGGGAGGGCGCATGAAGGCGCGCCCCTTCGAACTGCCCGACAGCCCTCTGGACGGCGCGAACCTCATCGAGGCCAGCGCCGGCACGGGCAAGACGTACACCATCGCCGGCCTCGTCCTCCGCCTCCTCCTGGAGGAGGGCCTCCCGGTGGAGCGGATCCTGGTGGTCACCTTCACGGTGGCAGCCACGGAGGAACTCCGGGGCCGGGTGCGCAGGCGCATCCGGGAGGCCCTGGACGCCTTCGACGGGAGGCGCGGGGGCGACCCCTTCCTGTCGGAGCTCGTGCGCCGCCACGACCCCCGGCGGGCGGCGGGCCTCCTGGAGTCGGCCCTGCGGGAGTTCGACGACGCCCCCATCTTCACCATCCACGGCTTCTGCCAGCGGGTGCTGCGGGAGAACGCCTTCGAAGGGGGGCTGCTCTTCGACGCGGAGCTGCTCACCGACCAGGAGCCCCTGCTCCAGGAAGTGGTGGACGACTACTGGCGCCGCCGGGTCTGCGCCGGGCCGCCCCTGCTCGCCGGGTTCGCGCCCTCGCGCGGCTTCAGCCCCGAGAGCCTGCTGGCTCTCCTGAAGAGCTACGTCCGCCACCCCTTCCTCGAGGTGATCCCGGACCTGGCGCCCGAGGAGGTCCCGAAGCGGCTTGAGGAGTTCCTGGGGGCGTTCGAGGCCGTGCGGCGGGCCTGGCCCCGAGACGCCGGCCCGGTGGAGCGTCTTCTCCGGGAGCACCCGGGGCTGAGCCGCAGCGAGAGCAACTTCCGCGAGGACGCGGTGGACGCCTGCGTCGCCGGGCTGGACCGCTGCCTCGGGGGGGGAGACCCGGCGCCCCGGTGCTTCGCGGCGTTGCGCAAGGTGGCCTCCGGGTCGTTCCGGGGCAAGGGCGTGGTCAAGAAGGGCCACGAGCCGCCGGCGCACCGCTTCTTCGAGCTCTGCGAGGGGCTCGCCGAGGCCGAGGACGAACTGTTCCTGGCCCTGCGGGTGGACTTCCTGCGGGAGGCCCGGCGCGAACTCGACGCGAGGAAGGCCGCGCGCAACGCCCAGGGGTTCGACGACCTCCTGACCCGGCTCCACGGGGCGCTGCGTTCCGAGGGCGGGGCGGCCCTCGCCCGGGCTCTCCGGGAGCGGTACGGCGCGGCCCTGATCGACGAGTTCCAGGACACCGACCCCATCCAGTACGAGATCTTCGACCGGATCTTCGGCACGCGGGCCGAGGAGCCGTCGCTGCTCTTCCTCATCGGGGACCCCAAGCAGGCGATCTACGGGTTTCGCGGAGCCGACGTCTTCGCCTACCTGGAGGCGTCGCACCGGGCCGGGGCGCGGTACACGCTGGCCGAGAACTGGCGCTCAGAGCCGGACCTGATCGCCGCCGTGACCGCGCTCTTCCCCGCCGCCGAGCGGCCCTTCGTCTTCCCGGAGATCGGCATGCCGCCGGTGCGGGCCGCCGAGAGGCCCGACCGCGCCGTGCTGCGGATGGACGGGGAGATCGAACCCCCCTTCCGCCTCTGGTTCGTGGGACGGGACGACGGGTGCAAGCCCCGGGGGCGCATCCCCAAGGTGCGGGGCGAGCGGGAGATCCCCCCGGCGGTGGCCGCGGAGATCAGCCGGCTCCTGGAGGCCGGGCGGGCGGGCCGGCTGCGGATCGGCGACCGCCCCCTGGGCCCGGGGGACATCGCCGTGCTCACGCGCAAGAACCGCCAGGCGGGGTGGGTGCAGGCGGCCCTGCGGCGCCTCGGGGTGCCGAGCGTTCTCTACTCCACCGAGAGCCTCTTCGCCTCCCGGGAGGCGGTGGAGGTGCAGAGGGTGGTGGCGGCCCTGGCCGAGCCCGGCAACGAAGCCCTGGTGAAGGCCGCGGCGACCACCGACTGCCTGGGCCTCGGCGGCGAGGGCCTGTACGAGGTCCTGGCCGACGAGAGCGCGTGGGAGGGCTGGCTCGGCCGCTTCCGGGACCTGCACCGGCGCTGGACGGCCTCGGGGTTCCTGCCCGCCTTCCGCAGGCTGCTCTCCGAGTTCGACGTGCGCGAGCGGCTGCTCGGCTACGACGACGGGGAGAGGAGGCTCACCAATGTGCTGCACCTGGGCGAGGTGCTGCACCGGGCCGAGGGGGAGGGGCACCTCGGGCCCGCCGGGCTGGCCCGCTGGCTGGCGGAGCGCCGGGCGGACGGCGGGGAGGCGGAGGAGCACCAACTGCGCCTGGAGAGCGACGCCCAGGCCGTCAAGCTCGTCACGGTGCACCGGAGCAAGGGCCTCGAATACCCGGTGGTCTTCTGCCCCTTCTCCTGGGAGGGTTCGGAACTCTCGGACTGGGAGCCCGGGCTCAAGGTGCACCTCCCGGCCGGGGAGGAGGGGCAGGGGGGCCGCTTCGTCCTCGACCTGGGTTCCGGCGGGCTGGAGGAGCACCGCCGCCGGGCGGAGGTGGAGAGCCTGGCCGAGAACGTGCGCCTCCTGTACGTGGCGCTCACCCGGGCGAGGAACCGGTGCTATTTCGTGTGGGGGCCCTTCAACACGGCGGACACCTCGGCCACGGCCTACCTGGTGCCGAACGGCGGCAGCCCCCTGGGCGAGGCCGGGCTCGGGGAACTGCGCGGCCGGCTCGAGTCCCTCGGCGACGCCGAGTTCCTCGAGACCTTCGCGCCCCTCCGGGAGACCGGGGCGGCGGACGTGGGGCCCCTCCCGGCCGCCGGGGGCGTACCGTACCGACCGCCCGAGGCCGGGACCCACGAGCCGGTGGCCCGCCGGTTCGCGGGGAGCGCGGCCGCCCGGTGGGGGGTATCCAGCTTCTCCTCCCTGGTCCTGGGCGCCCCCGCGGACGAGGAAGCCGCGGACCGGGACCGGGGCAGGGCCGGCGTCGTCGTCCGGGAACCCGCTGAGTCCCCCGGGGGCATCCTCGCCTTCCCGGCGGGGGCGGCCGCCGGGACCTTCCTGCACGACGTCCTGGAGCACCTGGACTTCGACGAGGCGGCAGGGGAGGCCCGCCGGAAGCTCATCGCCCAGAAGCTCTCGGAGCACGGGTTCGGGGCCGAGTGGGGAGAGGTTGTGGAGGGGTTGGCGTCGGACCTCCTCCGGACGCCGCTGGACCCCGGCATCCCGGGCCTGACGCTCTCGCGCGTCCCGCCGGAGCACCGCCTCGCCGAGGCGGAGTTCCTCCTCCCCCTCCGGCCCCACGGGCCGCCCCTCACGCCGGCAGGGCTGGCCCGTGCCTTCCGGCAGTCCGGGATCGAGGGGTTCGCCCCGGCCGCCGGGCGGAGCGTGCCGGAGCGCCTGGGCCGGCTGGAGTTCTCTCCGACCCGCGGGTACCTGCGCGGGTTCATGGACCTGGTGTTCCGCTTCGGCGACCGCTACTACCTGGTGGACTGGAAGTCCAACCGTCTGGGCGACCGGCGCGAGGACTACGGACCCGACGGCCTGGCGGCCGCGATGGCGGGCGACCACTACCTGCTCCAGTACCACCTCTACGCCGTCGCG
Organism: uncultured Thermodesulfobacteriota bacterium; assembly: GCA_964548515.1. Taxonomy (GTDB): domain Bacteria; phylum Desulfobacterota; class Deferrisomatia; order Deferrisomatales; family JACRMM01; genus CAZGRT01. Next base: position 587 of record CAZJSF010000141.1, on the reverse strand, counting down.
CTCCACCGGCACCTCGGAGTGCGGCTCCCGGGCTACGACTTCGGAAGGAACTTCGGGGGGGTGTTCTACGTCTTCCTCCGGGGGATCGACCCGGCGCGGCCCGGCTCGGGGGTCTTCGCCGACCGCCTGTCCCGGGAACGGGTGGAGGGTCTGTCGTGCCAACTGTTCGACGGGAGGGAAGCCTCGTGAGCCCGGCTCCGGCTCTCGGGGCCCTGCGTGCCCTGGGCGTCTTTTCCGACCTCGACCTCCACTTCGCCGGGCTCCTGGGCCGGTGGGGCGAGGAGCGCCCCGAGGTGCTCCTGGGCGCCGCACTGGCGAGCCGCGCCACCGGGCAGGGACACGTCTGCCTGCGCCTGGAGGAGGCGGCCGGCGAACTGCGGGGGCTGGGTCTGGAGGCGCCCGATCCCGCGGCCTGGGCGGCGTTGCTCCGCGCCAGCGAGTGGGTGGCGGAGCCCGGCGCGCGCCGGCCCCTGGTCCTGGACGGGGCCGGGCGCCTGTACCTGCACCGGTACTGGAGCTACGAGCGGGAGCTCGCCGACGGGCTTCTGGCCCGCCTTGGAGAGACCGCGGCGCACGGCCTCGGCGAT
>CAZJSF010000140.1:0-7473 GCA_964548515.1 uncultured Thermodesulfobacteriota bacterium | reverse complement strand
AGGTCCCGACGGCCCACGTTCACCGCTGCCGCCCCGTCGGCCACGGCCGCGCGGGCCACGAGCCGTGCCCGGGCCCGGCGAAGCTCCTGCTCCGGCAACCCCTCGGCGAGGGGTTGCCGGAAGAGAAGGTCTCCGGCGTCCACGTACAGCAGCGGGAGGCCCTCGCCGCCGAGTTCTCGAATCGTCGTCGCTCTTCGGGCCAGACCCCCGAACCGGCCTGACTTTCAGCCGCAGGGTTCGATCTCGCCGGCGACTCCCGAGCTGTACGCCAGCCTTACGTCGAACTCGGCCGCCCGCACCCCCCAGGCGGCGCCGAGCACGACGGCCACGGCGAACCAGAACCGACGCATGAGCGCTACCTCTTTCCGAGGAGGGCGCCGAGCACCCCCCCCTTCTTCCCGCTTCGCATCCGGATGATCCTCATCTCCCGCAGGGCTTCCACGTGGTTCGGGTTCCGGGACAGCGCGGCCTGCATGTGGTTCGCGGCGCCCTCCAGGTCGCCGCGCAGCATGAGCAGACGACCGAGCCGGTAGAAGGGCTCGGGGGACATGGGCATGAGGGTGCGCGCCCGCACCAGGAGTTCCTCGGCCTCGCCGAACAGGTGGGTCCGCCCCGCGGCGGCGCTCTGCAGCTTGGCGATCCCCAGGTTCAAGGCGTATTCCCCCTCGTCCGGGTTCAGGTCGAGGGCCTTGCGGAACGCCTCCCCGGCCTCGTCCCACGCCCTGCGCTTCAGGAGCATCTTGCCCTCCTGGAAGAGCGCCTCCGCCTGCAGGATCTTGGAGCCGTCCGCCACCTCCTCCCCCAGCCCCTCCTGGATGAACTTCAGGTACTCCCGGCGCCGGGTCTCGGTCTTGAGCCCCTCGTAGGCGGCCTGGATGACCTGGAAGGTCTCCGCGTGGATGGTGTGGAGTTCGGAGGGGTCGCTCGGGGCGAGCATGTCGGGGTGGACTTCCTTGGCGAGGTGGAGGTAGCTCTCGCGCACCTTCTCGTCGGTGGCCGTGAGGGGCACCTCCAGGACCTGGAAGTAGTTTCGCGAACGCAGGACGTCGAGGCGGTGCCGACCCCGGCGGACGCGCTCGAGGTCCGTCGCGTCGAGGCCGTGGGCGGCACCCTCGCGCCCGTCCCCGCGGGAGAGGCCGAGGTAGTTCCGAAGCAGGAGGTAGTACAGGAACCGCACCTCGCCCTCGCCCTGCACCTCGCCGAGCACTTCTCCCAGCGACCGCCCGCGCAGCCGACGCAGGAGCCGCAGGAACTGGAGGTCCTCCTTCTCCAGGGAGACCTCGGTCGCCAGGTCGAAGAGGTCGCGCTGGGGCACGAGGTTGAGTTCGAGGTGGGGCGCGAAACTCGCGGTGACGCGCTCGTAGGGGAGCCGTTCCCGGACCCCGTCCCACAGGATCCGCCGCACCTCGAGGGGCTGTCCGGGCAGATGGGCCGGGGGGTCGCGCCAGGGAGAGGTCCGGAAGTCGCCGCCCTCCCAGGTGAAGACCTCCAGGATCTTGGCGATCACGTTCTCCCGCACGGCCTCGAAGAGGACCCGGGGCTCGATGAGCTCCCGAGAGGTCAGGAACTCCCCGAGCTTCATCCCGGTCCGCACCATCTCGTCGATCCCCACGCGGTACGTCTCCTCGTCGATCCGGCCCGAGTCGAGCAGGTGGCGCCCGAGGGTCTCCCGCATCTGGTTGGAGAGCGCGAACTGGATCTCCCCGTCCTGGAGGAACAGGACCTTCTTGACCCTCCCGCTGCGCAGGTTCAGGCAGCCCGTGGTCTTGTGGAAGGCGACGTCCTTGAGCAGCAACGGGAAGTCGACCGCCGAGAGGCTGCCCTTGTTCAGGATCTCCGTGGGGGCGAAGCAGGTGACCGCCTCCGGAGCTTCCGCGGTGCCGTCGGCGAGGACCTGGGCGATCCTCTGCTGGAGGACGTCCAGCTGAAAGGGCTTCTTGAGGAAGTCGACGGCTCCGAGCTCGTCGACCGCTTCGGTGCGGATGTCGGCACCGCGGTACACCGCGCTCATCACGAACACCGGGACTTCCTTGCCTCCCCGCACCCCCCGGATGCGCCGCAGCAGCTCGAGCCCGCCGCGCCGTGGCAGGAGGACATCCAGGAACACGAGGTCCGGCCCGACTTCGAGGAACCGCTGGTACCCCTCGTCGTCGCGGGACGCCTCGTGGATGTCCACGTCGAAGTCGGAGAGGATCGCCCCGAGCAACTGCCTCGTCCCCGGGTCGTCCTCGACGATCAGGACTCTCTTCCTCACGCCTCACCTCCCCCCATCACCCGCACGTAGGCGTCGCGAACCCGATCCCTGTGCCTCCGGATCTCACCCAGCAGCCCGTCGCCGTCGATGCCGCCCATCCCGCGCGCCAGTTCCTCGAGACGTTCGGCGCTCGGCACCAGCGCATCGGTGGGCCGCTCCTGGAGCAGGCGCAGGCGGCCCTCCACCCGGCGGAGGAACCGGTAGCCTTCCGCGAGCGCGCTCCCATCCTTTTCGGACAGAACGGCCCCGGACCGAAGCGCCTCGAGCGCCTCCAGGGTATTCGGGCTCCGCAGGGACCCGTCCTTCCACCCGTGCAGGAGCTGGAGCGCCTGGACCGCGAACTCCACGTCCACGATGCCCCCGCGCCCCGCCTTCAGGTCGATGCGGTCCGGCCCCTCCTTCCCGACCTCGGCCTCGATGCGCGCCCGCACCCTCAGGATCTCGGGGCGGGGGTCCTGGCGAGGCGGGCCGCCGTACAGCACGTCGAGAGCCAGCCCGGCGACCGCTCGACCCAGCTCCGGGTCCCCGGCGACCGGCCGCAGCCGGATCAGGGCCTGCCGTTCCCAGGTCTCCGCACCTCCCCCGCGATGATACGCCTCGTAGGCCTCGCGGGAGATCACCAGGGGGCCCGCCTGGCCCGAAGGCCTCAGCCTCGCGTCCATCCGGAAGGCGATTCCTTCCCGGGTGCGCGTGGACAGGACACCCATCAGGCGCTGGGCGAGCCGGGCGAAGAACTCGGCGTTGGAGAGGGGGCGGCCGGTCGCCCCCCGTGTCGCCCCCGGTCCCGAGTACACGAAGATCACGTCGAGATCGGAGTAGTAGTCCAGTTCGGCACCGCCGAGCTTCCCGAGCCCCAGCACGCAGAAGCTCGCGGGGCCGCCGCCCTCTTCCTGAGGGGGGCCGTACTTCGACTCCAGACGATCCTGCGCTTCCCGGCACGCCGCCTCCAGGCACGCCTCGGCCGTGCGCGTGACCTGACGCCCGACCTCCTCCGGGTCGATGGCGCCCCACAGCTCGTTGAGGGCGATGCGCAGGAATTCCGCGTTGCGGAACCGCCGCAGGGCATCCAGCCGCTCCTCCTCGTCGGGGCACGCCCCGAGGGCCTCCCGGAGTTCCCCCGCCAGTTCCCCGGGCGCCTTCTCGCGCACGGCGTGGGTGCCGAGCACGAGCTCGTCGAGCAGTTCGGGCCTTCCGATCAGGTAGCGCGACAGGAAGCCGCTCGTTCCGAAGAGAGAGATCAGCAGGCGCGCCGTGGCAGGGTTCTCCTCCAACAGCGAAAGGTAGCTGGCGCGGGCCCCGGAGGCCGCCAGGAACTCTCCGAGGTGGAGCAGGGCGCGATCGGGATCGGGGCAGCGGCGCACGACGTTGAGGAGGAACGGGGCGACCCGGTCCAAGATCCGCCTGGCCCGCCGCGACGGGTGCCCCGGCCCCTCGCGCAGCAGACGCAAACCTTCCGCGGCCCGGGCGGGGTTGCGGAAACCGAAGGCACGGAGGGCCTCGTCGGCGGGGGCTGCCCCTGCGGCGGCGCCGAGCACCGCGCGCGCCTCGTCGGTGCCGTCCTCCTCCTCCCATTCCCTCCCGGCCCCGTGGGCCAGGCGTCCGTAGGCGGAGTGGACCTCGGCGCGCACGTCGTCGAGGGCGGAGAGGGCGGAAGGCACCGCCTCCGGGCCCTCGAACCCGAGGCGCCTCGACACGGCCAGCAACTCCTCCGGGTCCGAGGGCATCCGCTGGGTCTGCCGGAAGTGCAACGCCTGCACGGCATGCTCGGCCCTGCGCAGGAACCGGTAGCCGGAGGCCAGCCCCTCGGCCACGCCCTTCTCGATCACCCCGCAAGCCGCGAGCCGCTCCAGGGACGGCAGCGTGCTGCGGTGGCGCACCTGGGGGAGCCTGCCCCCGTGGATCAACTGCAGCGTCTGCACGAAGAACTCCACTTCCCGGATGCCCCCCCGCCCCAGCTTCAGATCGTCCTCCGCCCCGGGCCGGCGCGCAGCGTTGCGGTCGATCCGCCGCTTCATCTCGTTGATGTCTTCCACCGTAGTGTAGTCGAGGCTCCGCCGGAAGACGAAGGGCTCCACCTCCCGGAGGAACGCCCTGCCGACCGCCCCGTCGCCCGCGACCGGCCGCGCCTTGAGCAGGGCGGCCCGCTCCCACGTCTGCCCCCAGGACTGGTAGTAGAGCACCGCGTTGTCGAGGGGCTGGGCCAGCGGCCCGCTGCGTCCCTCGGGCCGAAGGTCGAGGTCCACCCGGAAGACGAGCCCGTCCCCGGTGGGCTTCCCCAGCGCATCGGCCAGGAGAACGACCAGCCGCGAGAAGTACTGCTCGGGCTCGAGGACCCCGCCGGGGCCTCCGGCCGTGCGCCCTTCGGCGGTGCGATACAGCGTGACGAGGTCCACGTCGGAAGAGAGGTTCAGCTCCTGGCCGCCCAGCTTCCCCATCCCCAGGACGCACGGCCGGTTCGGCTCCCCCCGGTCGTCGAGCGGGGGCCCGTGCTCCGCCTGCAGCCGACCCTCCGCCCACGCCAGCGCGGCCTCCACGCAAGCCTCTGCGAAGGCCGCGATTTCGGCCGCGGTGACCTCCACCGGGACGGTCCCCTCCGTCTCCCGCGCCAGGATGCGCAGCATCTCCCGCTGGGCGGTGCGGCGCAGGCGGCGGAAGAACGCCTCGGGCGGCTCGGACCCCTCCTCGGCGGCCACGAGGCCCCGCAGGTAGCCGTCGCGGTCCCTCGTTTCGCCGACCGCATTCGCCGCCAACGCACCCACCAGGTCGGGGGAGTTGACGACCCACTGGGTGGCGACGCGGCTCGCCCCCAGCACGCGGCACAGCGCGCCCCGCACGGACTCGTCCACGCGGTCCAGCGCGACCCCCGCGTCCTGCAGGCGGCGCAGACCCAGTTCCGCCCACCCCGGGCTCGCCGAAGCGTCCACGGCCTCCGCCCACCCGTCCGGCAAGCCCGACCTCCTCATGTTTATGGAACCTGCGCCCGATTGTCCCGTATCATCCACCTCCCCGGCCCCGGAGCCAGACTAGCCCCCGCCCTCCGAGGGCGTCAACGCCGCGGGCGCCCCCCCGGGTCGTCCGCTCGGATCGCAGGTGATGGAGACGATCGAGGCAGCTGCCGCACCAGCCTCCCAGGGGAGCCCCGGCCGGCCCGACGACGACCTGCGGGCCCTGCTGAACGCCCACCGGACCCTCGCCGCCGCGGAGACCCCGGCACAGGTCCGGGAGCGTGCCGTGGCGGGTGTGGTAGACCTGTTTCCCGGAGCGGACTGCGTTTTCCGCAGCACGCCGACGACGGAGGGGAACCGACTGGAGGGCACCGAGGCCTGCTGGGTCTTCGCCCGGCTACCGGTCGTCTCGAACCAGGAGACCTGGGGAGCCCTGGAGATCCGGAGACGAGCGGACGGGCCCGGGGACCGCCGGGACCTGGCGTTCGCCGAACTCCACGCGGCGGCGGTGGCCGAGGCGTGTCGGCGGGTTGCGGGGCAAGCCCAGGCACGAACCGGAGCCCTCCAGGGTCTCGACGCGGACGGCGGAGGACGGATTCCCCCGGAGATCCTCCAATCCGACAAACTGATCGCCCTGGGCCAGATGGCCGCCGGCATCGCCCACCAGATCAACAATCCCCTCACGGCCGTCTCGTCCCACGCCCAACTCCTGTCGCTTCGGGCCCGGGACCCCCGAGATGCGGAGAGCGCGGCGCGGATCACCGAGGGGGTGGAGCGCATCGACCGGCTGGTGCAGAACCTGATGAGCTTCGTGCGGCCCGACGGGGACGGCTTCTACCCGCTCGACCTCAACCAGGTGGTGCGCGACACCCTCTCCTTCAGCCGATACGACCTGACCCGGGGCGACACGAGGCTGCTGGAGGACCTGGCGACCCCGCTGCCCCGTGTCCTGGGGGCCGGGGACCAGTTGGAGCACGTCCTGCTCAATCTCCTGACCAACGCCCGGGACGCGGTGTCGGGCCGCGGGACCATCCGGATCAGCACCCGCGCGGAAGACGAGAAGGTCTTCCTGGAGGTCGCGGACGACGGGATCGGGATCGGCCCGGAACAACTGGAGCATATCTTCGAACCGTTCTACACTACCAAGCCCGCCGGGAAGGGCAACGGCCTCGGCCTCTTCGTGGCCGCGGGGATCGCGCGCCGTCACGGTGCCGAGCTCCGCGCCTCGAGCGAGGCGGGACGCGGGACCCGCTTGACCCTGGCATTGCCTGTCTTTTCCCCCTGAGGAACTCCCCATGGACATCCGACAGCCCTCCCCCACGATCCTCGTCGTCGACGACGAAGTCGACATCACGACCGTCCTGAGCGACATCCTCTCGGGCCAGGGGTACCGGGTGGAGACGGCCCCCGACGGCGCCGAAGCCTGGCAGAAGCTGCAGGACCGCCCCTTCGAGGCCGTCATCACCGACCTCAAGATGCCCCGCATGGGGGGGCTGGAGCTCCTCCGCCGGGTCACCGAGGCCGGCCTGCCGCCGGCCGTCATCATGATGACCGGCTTCGCCACGGTCGAGACCGCCATCGAGGCGCTCAAGATCGGGGCGTACGACTACATCATGAAGCCGTTCAAGGTGAGCGAACTGCTCCAGGTCGTGGACCGGGCCATCGAGAAGGTCCGCCTCGCCGCCGAGAACCTGCAGCTCAAGGAGCAGATCTCCCTGCTCCGGCTGAGCGAGGCCGTGGCTTCGAAACTGGACCTGGACGAGATTCTCGGCATCGTCGTGGACGCCGCGCTCAAGGAGGTGAACGCGGACGGCGTGGAGCTCCTGTTCCGTCCGACCGGTTCGACGGAGTTCACCCGTCGCGTCTCCCAGGGCCGGGACGGGCCGGTACCTCCTGCCGTGGGGGACATCCGAGGCCTGGAGCGCACGCTGGACGGCGCCCCCCACGTGCAACTCCGAGGGGACACGCTCGGGCCGCTGCTCTCCCCCGAGGCGGCCGGCCGCGTGAGCACGCTGCTGAGCATCCCGCTGAAGCGGGGCGGAGACGTCCTGGGCGTCCTCAACGCCTACACCGGGCTGGCGCGTCACTCCTTCCTGCCTCGGGAGGAGAAGGCCCTGCTCGTCCTCGGCGACCGCGCGGCTTCGAGCCTGGAGAACGCCCTGCTCTACTCCGACTTGGAGACGGCCCTGCGCGACACGACCAACAGCCTGGCTGAGGCTGTCGAGGCCAAGGACCTGTATACCCGGGGGCATTCCGAGCGGGTCACCGAGGTCT
>CAZJSF010000139.1:6358-7477 GCA_964548515.1 uncultured Thermodesulfobacteriota bacterium | reverse complement strand
CCCACCCGCGGAACCGCCACCACCTCCGAGGGCTCACGCGCCAGGCCCGCGGCGGCCCACTTGTCGGTGTCGCGGCCCGAGCGGGACCCGCACAGCTCCAGGGCCGGCCGGGCATCGGGGGGCATCACGTTCAGGGTGAACTCCGCCCCCTCGTCGAGCAACTTCCAGGTGTGGCGCGTGGGCCGCACGTAGACGGTCGCCACCGGGCGCTCCCACAGGGTGCCGAAGCCGCCCCAGGAGACCGTCATCGGGTTGGGACGCTCGACCCCCGCCACCAGGAGCGCCCACTCCCGGGCCAGCACGTCGAAGGGCTTCAGACTCAGGTCCGACAATTCGATCCGACGCACGACTCCTCCTCTCTGCCCCGCCGCCCGGCCGCGGCGGGAACGGTTCAGAAACGATTCCGCGTCACCCGGGCCGGGTCGTAGCGACTGGCGCTCCGGGCGGGCTCCGCCGGGCGGCCCACGCTCACCACGTTGAGCGGCACCAGGTGGTCGGGCAGCCCCAGGAGCTTCCGCAGGCCCGCGACGCGCTCCTCGATGGGGTACACCGCCAGCCAGCACGCGCCCAGCCCGAGGGCGTGGGCGGCCAGGAGCAGGTTCTGGGTCGCCGCCGAGGCGTCCTGCACCCAGAACAGCCCGCCGAACCGCTCTCGGCGGAGGTCGCCGCACACCACCACCCCCAGGGGCGCCTGCCGGATGAAGGCGCAGTACGGGTGGAACTCGGGGATGCGGTCCAGCAGCCCCCGGTCGTCCACGACGACGAAGTGCCACGCCTGCTGGTTCGCGGCCGAGGGGGCGAGCATCGCCGCCTCCAGGATCAGGCGCACCTGCTCCTCCGGGACGGGGTCCGGCGCGTACTTCCGGACCGACCTTCGGGTGCGCAGCGCTTCCAGTGCGTCCACGATCCGCCTCCTCCCCGTCCTCCGGCACGCCGTCCACGAAGTCCCCCCAGCCCCCGGGGTTTGCCAACGTACCATGCCGCCGGCGCCGGGGCACGCGGTGGGCTCGGGATGACCCGGACGCTTGCCCGCCCGAGGTCCGAGGCTCTAGGATTCGGGACCTCTCCGGAGCAGGGAAGAAGGAGCGTCATGCGGATTCGTCGTCGGGCCTTCCTGGG
>CAZJSF010000139.1:2895-6258 GCA_964548515.1 uncultured Thermodesulfobacteriota bacterium | reverse complement strand
GCGGCGTACCTCATCACCGACCAGGCCTTCGCCGTGAGCCTCCAGCGCTTCGAGGGCCCCGAACCCCTGGATGACGAGGACCGGCTCGGCTACTACCTGGGCGCGGCCCTGACCCTCTGGCTCTCGTGGCAGACGAGCTCCGCGGTGGGGATCGTCGTGGGAGCGGCCCTGCCCCCGGACTGGTCGCTCGACTTCGCGGTACCCCTCACCTTCCTCGCCCTCCTGGTGCCGGCGGTGAAGGACCGGTACACGGCCGTGGCAGCCGTCGTGGGCGGGTCGGTCGCCGCGGCCGCCTACGGCATGCCCATGAAGCTCGGGACCTTCACCGGCATCGTGGCCGGCATCGTCGCGGGGTTCGCGGCCGAACGGAGCCGGCGATGAGACCGTCCGACGGCGGGCTCGTGTGGCTCACCATGGCGGCGGTCGGCGCGGGGACGTACCTGATCCGCCTGAGCTTCGTGGGCCTCCTGGGCCGGACCGGTGTGCCCCCCTGGGCCGTGCGCCTCCTGCGCTTCGTACCTCCGGCCGCCCTGGCGGCCCTGGTGGTTCCGGCCGTCCTCTGGCGCGGGGCCGACCCCGGTCTCCACCTCGGGAACGAGCGGCTGCTAGCTGCGGCCGTGGCTGCGGCCGTCGCCCTCAAGTCCCGGAACGTCCTCGCAACCATCGCCGGGGGCATGCTGGCCCTGTGGGGCCTCCAGTGGTTGGCCGGGTGAACGGCGGGAACCCCCAGCGAGCCCCCCGGGCCGGGTGCACTCCCCCGGGGCGGTCTCGCCTCAGAGATCCACCTCCCACCTCCCCTGCGGGGTGAGGCAGGCGACGCCCCACGACTCCACCCGACCGCCGGGCGTGCTGACCGTGTGGGTGAATTCCCTGCACCGCCCGTCGCCCCCGAGATCGCGGGTCGGCGTCACGGTGTTCTCGCTTCCCGTCGCCGGGTCGAACCACGTCGCGGACTCTCCCACCGCGTTGTCGTCCAGCGCGCGCGCCACCCGGGGGTGCGCCCGCCCGCGCGGGGGCGGCTCCTCCCCAACCTCGGGGGTCCGGGCGGCCTCCCGGTCGGGGCGGTACATCGAGGATCCCTGCCCCTCGTCCCCGTACACGGTGCCCGTATACGCCTGGCCGTACGACTCCACCCGGAACGAGGGACTCACCGGGTAGGACGGGTAGTAGGGATACGACCGGTAGTACGGGTACGCCCTGTAGTACGGGTACGTGCGGTAGGGGCGGAACCGGAAGGGATCCCTCCGGTAGTTGCTGAAGCCGGGCTGCAACCCTCCGCCCCAACCGTAGAAGAAGCTCCGCCCGTGCGCTCCCCCGTGATCCCGGAACTTCCGGGGCTCCTTCCACCGCCCCCGCCACGCCTGGCCACGCTCCTTCGTCCCCCCCTTGCCGCCGAACTCCACCCGTACGCGGCCCGACCCAACGTCCACCGCCCCCCTTACCCCCGTCAGACCTCCGAAGCCCCGGGCCTGGCCCCCGGCGCCATACGGGACCGCTGCCCTCGGCCCGCCGGCACCCGGCCCGACCGACGCACCGATCCTCGCTCCGCCTTCCCCCGGAACCGGCGACAGCAGGAGCACCGCGGAAACGACGGCGACCGGAACCCCTTTCCACTTCGCGTAGCCCTTCATCTCCATCACCCCCTTCCCTACCTCTTGGATGCGTCCGGGGCCCTCCGGGGTTCCCCCGCGATCCGTCCCCGCGGCGGGCGCTACGCCAAGAGAGTACCCCGCCGGGCCGGTATCCGTAAGCCGCGTCGTACCCGACCGGTTCGTCGTTTTCCCCGGTCAGCCATGGAAAATGCGTTCCCGGCGGACTACGTTGAAACCCATGAGGGCGGTCACGCGCCTGGCAGGTCGGTCCGGGCTCTCACCCGGGACCCCCGCTCGCCGCGGGCACGCACCCGAACCCCCCGGCATCGGCTCCCCACGCCGTGCCCGGGCGACTTCCTTCGGGGGGGACTGCTGCAACCGGTAGGGGAGCGGCCGACGACCGGGGAAGGAGGATGGCCATGAGCGGTCATCGGCACTTCCCAGCCACCCCGACGATCACCCTGCTCTTCACCCTGGCGGCCTTCGCCGTCCTCCCCGCCCTTGGAAGGGCGGACGTGGGCCAGGATCCGGGCACCCGCCCGGAGGCCGAACGCCTTGCCGCGGAAACGCTCGCCCGGTGGTCTCCGTGGGGAGGTGAACTCACCGCGCAGGAACTCGACGACCTGAGGCCCGCACTGGTCGACTACTACCTCACCGGGGGAACCCCCGAGGAGGCAGGGGCCGTGTACCGGGACGCCCTGACGAACGGCTGCCGGGGCGCGTGCCTCGTGGAGACCCTGGCCTGCATGACCGAAGCCGTCGAGGAGGGTGTCTCCTGCGCCGAGGCGTTGCACATGGTTGCCGAGGCACAGCGCACCGTGAACGAGGCGCTGCGCCTCGAAACCGCCGCGCGAGGCGCGGGAGCCGCGGCCGGAGGGGACGAGGAGAGGGCCCGCAGGCTCCGGGAGCGCATGGACGACATGCTGGCGGCCCGTTGACGGGACCTGCCGGCGTTCAGGGGGTCCTTGCTCATGCTGGCCCGAGTGGTGGTGCTCGTGATCCTTTGCAGCTCAGCGGGGGCATGCTCGGACCATGCCGAGTCTGCCCCTGCCGAGCGCAGGAACAGTGGGGCCAAGGGAACTCCCCGGCTGACGATTCCGGCACCGGCCGCCTTCCCCACCCTGGCCCACAAGACGCCGCAGCCGTCTGCCGTCCCCGACCTCCTGCACTTTCCCGAGCGAGAGGGCGCGGAGGTGCGTGAGGAACACGTCGACGAAGTCACCGGCATCGTGCTCGTGCGAATCCCCGGCGGAGCGTTCCACATGGGATGCGACGGATTCGGCTCCCTGCCCCGGGAACAGCCGGTTCACATCGTTTCTATGCCGGACTTCTGGATGGCCGAACACGAGGTGACCCGACGGCAGTGGGCTGTGGTCATGGGGGAGGAATTCGAACCCTTGGAGGATCAAGAACGGCCGGTCACGGGAGTGTCCTGGTACGAAGCCGCAGCCTTCGTAGAGGAACTGGCGGCGCTCTCGGGTATCCCATACAGGCTCCCCACCGAGGCCGAGTGGGAGTACGCGGCCCGGGAGGGGGGACGCGGATGCACCTGGTCCGGGACCTCGGACATATGGGAACTGGCTGCCTACGCGTGGTATGCCGCAAATAGCGGGGGGCGGCCCCACCCGGTCGGTTCACGCCGCCCAAACGCCCTCGGCCTCTACGATCTGTCGGGCAACGTCTGGGAGTGGTGCCAGGACTGGTACGGCGCCCAGTACTACGGCAGGAGCGAGACCAATTACCCCCAGGGCCCGCTGTTCGGAGTCAAGCG
>CAZJSF010000139.1:0-2885 GCA_964548515.1 uncultured Thermodesulfobacteriota bacterium | reverse complement strand
CTGCGCGGCGGAAGCTGGGACAACTCCGCCATCGACTGCCGGGCCGCCTTTCGCCTCGCCCATCGACCCGACGTGAGCAGCGACTACATAGGCTTCCGGATCGTCCTGTCGCGCCCCTGACGGAACTCATCGCAAGTCCACACCCCGTTCGGCATTCCGGGCCACCACCGAGCTTACGTAAGGCCTCCCCCCTCCCCACCGCCACCGATCGACGATCGGCCACGTCCTCCTTCCCGTCACCCTTCCCCGCGCGAACCCTACTTCCAGTGGCACTTGCCGCAGAGCACATCCTTTGCGTACCGCAGACGCAGACGTCTGGTCTCGCCCGCGGCAACTCGCGCCGACTCGTCCGTGTCGTGGGGGTAGTGGCACGTGGTGCACGTGACCTCTCCGGCCGCGTCCAATGGCACGTCCTCGTCGGGGACGATGGGCCCCGACGGCGCCTTCAGGTGGTCGGACAGCACAGGGTGCGGCCCCACCTCGTGGCAGTGGAGGCAGACCATCTCCGCCACGGTGAGCAACCCGGGGGAGAGCCCCGGACGCGGGCGGGACTGCATGGATCAGGACCCGTTTGGCCCCCCATCAGCCTCGGCCATCGCTCAACGGGGAAGGCGCCCCCGCTGCCGAGGCCGCCTTCGGTGTGTCGGAAAACGTGGCGCAGGAACGGACGGGCAGAGAGAGCCCGCCCCAGCGCTTCTGGACGTCAAAATGCGGGTGGGCCTCCCCCCGACCGGAACAACACTGCTGCACCCCAAACGAGGAACACGACTCCGAAGGCCTTGCTCCACCGTTCGCCTCCGGGGGCGATCTTCTCCACGCAGAGCAGCAGCGTGACCGCGGCCATCCAGACGAGGTTCATCGTACCCAGGGCGAAGGCGAGCGCCATGAGGGCCCAGCAGCACCCCAGGCAGAAGACGCCGTGGCGGAAACCCATGGAAAAGGCACCCCGGGGGCCGTTTCGCCACCGGGTGAGGAAGTAGCCCACGGGGGAGCGACAGTGCTTCAGGCACGCGTTCTTGAGGGGGCTGAACTGGACCGCGCCGGCCAGGATCAGGAGCACTCCGGCGGCCGCCGGCGCGACCTTCAGGGCCGTGGGATGGAGTAGCGCCCGGGCGGAGAGCTGGGTCTGGGCGCCCGCGGCGACGGCGCTGTAGAGGGCCCAAAGGGCGAAGTAGCCCGACGCGAAGAGCAGCGTACGCCCCCACAGGCGCCAACCGGGGGCGACGGGACGGGTGGCGGCGGCAAAGAACCAGATCCACGGCAGGACCGGTGGCAGCATCATGGCCACCATCATCGCCAGCCACATGAGGAACGCGGCGGGCATGGAGCCCCCGAGGCCGTGCCCGTGGGCGCCATGGCCCCCGTGGCTCAGGTGGTCCGCGTGGACCAATGCTGCAGCACGGCCGAGCAGCGCGTCTCCCGAGTGGGTGGCGGCGAGGTAGACGTACAGGGCCGCCACGACGACCCCGCCGGCCGTGAGGATGACGGCGCGCTGCTGGCGCGTGAGAGCCCCCGCCGTGAGGGGCGCACAAAACGATGAAACCTGGCTCACCCCACCCGCCAGTCGAAGCGGGAGTAGAGGGCGTGGGAGTCCTGCGTGCCGATCCGGATCACCCCGTCGTCGAAGGTGGTGGCCCCCAGCGCCAGGACCTGGGAGGGCGGGTGGATCTGGTTGAACATGTTCTCGAAGGTGACTTCCCGCCCCTTGTCCCGCCCCTTGATGGCCTCGACACGGGCGTCCATGAGTCCCTCCACCCGCACCCTCTTGGTCCGGCCTTCGTCTTCGATGACGATCTCGGCCACGATGGTCGGTCGGCGCTCGGCCACGAAGCGTGCCAACACGCCCCATGGGCCCCCCGCCTCGCCCCGAAGGATGCGCTCCACTTGGGCCCTTTGGGCCTCTCCGTTGCCGGGGTCCAGGACCAGGACCTGGATCCACCCCCCCTCGATCATGTGCTTCGGGGAATCGAACGCCACCACCGCTTTGGCTCCCGCCAGGTCCACCCCGTCGATCTCCCCCTCGTCGAAGCGCAGCGCCCAATACCCTATGCACCGATCGAACGTGCACCCCTGGGAGAAGTGCACGTGGCCGGGGCAGACCAGCGTGCAGGAGCAATTCTCGAAAAGGAGCCCCTTGGCGTGCCAGGGGCGGACGGCATCCTCGTTCATGTCGCGTGTTCCTCCTCGTCTTCGATGCAGCGGCGCAAGCAGTGACGACTAACACACCGGCATCCGGACCACAACACGTGATCCAAGACCTCGCCGTCAAGAGCACCGGAAGCGAAGCAACGAGCCGGCTCCTTCACATGACGGGTAGGGTCCGTAAGCGTCCTCTTGCCCCGGCTCGGGAAGGCCGAGGCCCCCCCGCACGGGAATCCGCCGAGCCCCCCCGGCCACAGCGAGGCAGACACCAAGTGCAGCACCGTGTCATCTTCTCGTCCGTTTGCTCGGACTGCGCCGATCCAGGCCTATTTTGCCCCTTTGGCCTCGTTTGACCCTCAACGAAGAAGGCGATCCCGTCGTCGAGGCCGCCTTCGGTGTGTCGGAAAACGTGTCCCGAAAACCGGCGACTCGGTGTGAGCTGAAACGCCACCAATCCTGTCACCGCCCACGTCGCTAGATTGCTCTCATTGACGTCTAACGGGTTCCGTAACGGTACCAATAAGACGCCACCACTCCCCATCCGAAGTTGAGCACCAGCACGAGGAGCGGTGTCAGTGTTCCAAGCCCCAAGCCGAACAGGCTCTTGCCCATGGCCGGGAAGACGACCGTCAGGACGTAGGCCGTCGGAATCAGGCTGAACAAGAGGCCCCGCACCAAGGTCCGGCCACGCAGGATCGGCAACAATAAGAGGAAGCCCCAGATTCCTCCCCACACGAGCCGTG
>CAZJSF010000138.1:0-7555 GCA_964548515.1 uncultured Thermodesulfobacteriota bacterium | reverse complement strand
GTCCTCCTGTTGGGTCGGGAGGGGCCGGACCGCTGGGAGGCCCTGGTGCGCTCGGCCAAGCGCTCCCGGGCAGGGACGCGGGTTGACGTCGGGCCGGGTGTCCGGGTCGTGGTGGTCGAATCCCGCGGGGAAGGGTTGTACGGCGTGCGGATCGAGGCGTCCGGCGACCCGCTGGCCGCGGTCGAGGCGTTCGGCGAGGTCCCCCTTCCCCCCTACATCGAGAGGCCGTCCCCGGACCCTCGGGACCGCACCTGGTACCAGACCCTGTTCGCCGACCCGGCGCGGTCGGGGTCTGCGGCGGCGCCCACCGCGGGGCTGCACTTCACGCCCCGGGTGCTGGCGGACCTGGAGACTCGGGGCGTGGAACGCCGGACGGTGACCCTCCACGTGGGGCTGGGCACCTTCCTCCCGGTGCGCTCTCGAGACCTCGCGGAGCACCGCATGCACCGAGAGTGGTACCACGTCCCCGAGACGACCGCGGCCGCCGTGAACCGTGCGAGGGGGGAGGGCCGAAGGGTCGTGGCGGTCGGGACCACGGTGACCCGGGTGCTGGAGCACGGGGCGGCGGACGGTCGCCTGGCTCCGGGGAGCGGTTGGACGGACCTCTTCATCCGGCCGGGGCACGAGTTCCGGGCCGTGGACGCCCTGCTCACCAACTTCCATCTCCCCGAGTCCACGCTCCTGGTGCTCGTCTGCGCGTTCGGGGGAACGGACCTCGTGCTCGCCGCGTACCGCCACGCGGTGCGGGCGGGGTACCGTTTCTACTCCTACGGCGACGCGATGTTGGTGCTATGACCGGTAACGGTACGGACACGCCGGCACTCGGGAAGGCGGATGCCGGTTCCGCGGCGGGCGCAGGCTTTCGTCCGGGCTTCGAGCTCCTGGCCCGCGACCCGTGCGGGGCCCGCCGCGGGCGGCTGCGCCTGCTCCGCGGCACGGTGGAGACGCCGGCGTTCATGCCGGTCGGTACGCTGGCCACCGTGAAGGCCATGACCCCCGAGGAGGTCCGGGCTCTCGGGGCCCAGATGATCCTGGCGAACACCTACCACCTCTACCTCCGGCCGGGTCACGAGCGGATCCGGGACCTCGGGGGCCTCCACCGCTTCATGAACTGGGACGGTCCCATCCTCACCGACTCGGGGGGATATCAGGTCTTCAGCCTGGCGCCGCTCCGGCGCATCGAGGAGGACGGCGTCGTCTTCCAGAGCCATCTAGACGGTTCCCGCCACCGGCTCACCCCGGAGGGGGTCGTGGAGATCCAGGAGGCGCTCGGCTCGGACGTGATGATGTGCCTCGACGAGTGCCCGCCGCACCCGAGCCCCAGGGATTACCTGGAGCGCTCCCTGGAACTCTCGAACCGGTGGGCGTTGAAGTCCCTGGAGAGCCGTTCCCGGCCGGACCTCGCCCTGTTCGCCATCCTGCAGGGGGGGATGGAGCCGGACCTGCGCCGGAGGGCGGCGGCGGAGCTGTGCCGTCACCCGTTCGACGGGTATGCGGTCGGGGGGCTCTCCGTGGGCGAGGGGGCCCCCACGATGCTCGCGACCCTCGAGGCCACGACGCCCCACATGCCCGAGGGTAAGCCCAGGTACCTCATGGGAGTGGGCACGCCCCTCGATATCGTGGAGGCCGTGGCGAGGGGCGTCGACCTCTTCGACTGCGTGCTCCCGACGCGGAACGCCCGCAATGGGATGCTCTTTACTTCACAGGGCAGAGTTGCTATAAAGCTCGCTCGGTTCGAGGCGGACCCCAGGCCCTTGGACGAGGCCTGTGGCTGTTACACCTGCCAACGTTACTCCCGCGCGTATCTTCGGCACCTGTACAAGTCGCGCGAGATACTGGCTTCCCGCCTGAACACCCTTCACAACCTGCATTACTACCAGGATCTCATGCGGCGGGTCCGGGTCGCCGTGGAGTCCGGCACCTACGCCGATTTCCTGGCCGGGTTCCGGGAGGCGCAGGCCCGGGGGGCCGAGTCCTTGACCACAGACGAGCCGAGGAGGTGAGCGTATGTTCCCGTTTGTTGCCGACGTAGCCCACGCGATGGGCGCCCAGGGGGAGGGAGGAGCCCCTTCCGGCGGGGTCATGGGGCTCCTGCCCCTCGTCGCCATGTTCGCCATCTTCTACTTCCTGCTGATCCGGCCCCAGCAGAAGCGGGCCAAGGATCACAAGGCGATGCTGGAGAGCGTCAAGCGGGGAGACGACGTGGTGACCTCCGGGGGGATCCACGGCAAGGTGGCCGGGCTCACGGACGACGTGCTCACCCTGGAGGTGGCGCCCAACGTGAAGATCCGCGTCCAGAAGCAGGCGGTCGCGAGCGTGGTCAAGCGGGGCGAGTAGCAGCGGGGAGAGGCGGATCGCCCGCCGGCTGGTCCGGCGGGCTTCGTGTTTTTCGGTGCGGGGTGCCCCGCCGCAGGGAGGAGTAGGGTTCCATGGGCTTGAGTCTGAAGTGGCGCGCGCTCATCGTGGCCGCCGCCGCACTGCTGGGGGTTCTCTTCCTGGTGCCGACCCTGCTGGGGCCGGGCGCGGGGCTTCCCGGATTCCTTCCGCAGGAGAGGCTGCACCTCGGGCTCGACCTGCAGGGCGGCATGCACCTCGTGCTGGAGGTCGAGGCCGAGAAGGCCGTGGAGAACGCGGTGGAGCGCATTGCCGGTGAACTCCGGGACGACCTCAGGGAGAAGAGGATCCGGACCCGGAGCGTGGAGGCGCAGGACCGGGGCATCCGGCTCGTGGTGCGGGACGCCGAAGCAGCCGACGAGGTGGGCGAACTCCTGAAGAAGGACTACCCGGTGCTGCAGTTGGCGAGCCGCGACGAAGCGGAGTCGGGCGTCGCCCTCGCCCTGGAGTTGAACTCCGACGAGAAGCAGCGCGTGGAGGATTACGCGGTCGCCCAGGGGATCGAGACGATCCGGAACCGGGTGGACCAGTTCGGCGTGTCGGAGCCCACCATCGTTCCCCAGGGGGACCGGCGGATCCTCATCCAGTTGCCGGGGGTCCGGGACCCGGAGAGGGCGATCAAGCTCATCGGGAAGACGGCTCAGCTGGAGTTCCGGTTGCTGGAGGAGTCGGTGTCGGTGGAGCAGGCCCAGCGGGACGGGCCGCCGGCTGGCGCGGAGGTCTTGTTCGAGCACCAGGTGGACCGGGTGACCCGCCAGATCCTCGGCCGCACTCCCTATGTGGTGCAGAAGCGGGTTCTCATGGCGGGCGACGTGATCACCGACGCCCGGGTCCAGATCGACCAGCAGTACAACGAGCCGTATGTGACCCTCCAGTTCGACAACCGGGGCGCCCGGATCTTCGAGCGGGTGACCGGAGAGAACGTCAACCGGCGCATGGCGATCGTGCTGGACGGAGTCGTCCAGTCCGCCCCGGTGATCCGGGAGCGGATCGGGGGAGGCCGGGCCCAGATCACCGGCCGCTTCACCCTGGAGGAGGCGCGGGACCTGACGATCGCGCTGCGGTCCGGCAGCCTCCCCGCGCCCGTCAAGATCCTGGAGCGCCGCACCGTGGGGCCCTCCCTCGGCCACGACTCGATCCGCGCCGGGCTGCTCGCGATGGCCGTGGGCGGGGCGCTGGTCATCCTGTTCATGGCGCTGTACTACCGGGCCTCGGGGCTGGTCGCCGACCTGGCGCTCGTCCTCAACGTGATCCTCATCATGGGGGCGCTCGCCGCGTTCCGCGCGACCCTGACGCTTCCGGGCATCGCGGGCATCGTCCTCACCATCGGCATGGCGGTGGACGCCAACGTGCTGATCTTCGAGCGCATCCGCGAGGAACTGCGGCTGGGGAGGCCGCCGGCGGCGGCGCTCGACGCGGGCTACGCCAAGGCGTTCAGCACCATCATGGACGCGAACGTGACGACCTTCATCGCGGCGGCGGTGCTGTGGCAGTACGGCACCGGCCCGATCAAGGGCTTCGCGGTCACGCTGGCCATCGGAATCCTGGCGAGCCTCTTCACGGCCATCGTGGGCACGCGCGTGGTCTTCGACTGGTTCCTACGCCGGGCGTCGGTCCGCCGGCTGAGCATCTGAGCGCGGGAAGGAAGACCCCATGGAAATCATCCGACCGGACATCAACTTCGACTTCCTCGGGAAGCGGAAGCTCTTCTACGTGATCAGCGGGGTGCTGATCGTGGTGGGCCTCCTCAGCCTGGTCATGAGGGGCGGGCCCCGCTACGGCATCGACTTCGCCGGGGGAACGCTGATCCAACTCAAGTTCGAGAAGCCGGTGAGCACGGCCGACATCCGGACGGCCCTCCAGGGCGAGGTGGAGGGGAGCCCCGTGGTCCAGTCCTTCGGCGAGAGGGACGAGTACCTGATCCAGATGGAGCAGAGTTCCGAGGAACTCGAGGGCCTGTCGAAGCGGGTGCGGGACACCCTGGCCCAGAAGCTCGGGGACGAGGGGGCCGAGGTGCGCCGCGTGGAGATGGTGGGCCCGAAGGTCGGGGAGGACCTGCGGCGCAAGGGAGTGCTGGCGGTCGCCTTCTCCATCGGCGCGATCCTGCTCTACATCTGGTGGCGCTTCGAACTGCGCTTCGGGCTCGGGGCCATCCTGGCGCTGGTGCACGACGTCCTGATCACGGTCGGGGCCTTCTCCGTGTTCAACAAGCAGTTCGACCTCACGACGGTAGCCGCGGTCCTGACGATCGTAGGCTACTCGCTGAACGACACCATCGTCGTGTTCGACCGCATCCGCGAGAACATGAAGAAGACGGGGGGCCGCGGCGACCTGGGGGCCATCATGAACCGGAGCGTGAACGAGACGCTGAGCCGCACGCTGCTCACCTCGGGGACCACGCTGCTGGTGGTGGCCGCGCTCTTCGCCCTCGGGGGCGGCGTGATCCACGACTTCGCCTTCGCGCTCCTCGTGGGCATCATCGTGGGCACGTATTCCTCCATCTACGTGGCGAGCCCGGTCGTCCTCTGGCTCGAGCAGAAGGGGCATCACAAGCCCAAGCCGGTCAAGGCGCCGGCGTGACGCCGCGCCGCTGGGTCCTTCGGGGATCCGATGTCGAGGCCCGGGAGCGCATCTCTCGGGCCTCGCCCGTTTCGGGGCTCGTGGCCGCCGTGCTGGCGGCCCGGGGCGTCTCGGACCCGGACGACGTGGATGCCTTCCTCAACCCCTCCCTCGCCGCGCTCCCCGACCCGTCCCTGATCCACGGCATGGACGCCGCAGTGGACCGCCTGTCCCGGGCGTTCTCCGCCCGGGAGCCGGTGTGGGTGTATACCGATTACGACGTGGACGGGGTGACGTCGGCGGCGCTCCTCGACGAGTTCTTCCGTGCGTGCGGGTTCCCGGTTCACGTGCGGTTGCCCCACCGGGAGCGGGAAGGGTACGGGCTGAGTCCGGATGCCGTCCGGGAGATCGCCGGCCGGGGCGGCCGCGTGGTGGTTACCGCGGATTGCGGCATCGGGGCGGTGGACGCGGCGCGCTCGGCGCGGGAGCTGGGTGTCGATCTCGTGATCACCGATCACCACACCCCCGGGCCGGAGGTGCCGCGGGCGGCGGCGGTGGTGAACCCCAAGCTTCCGGATTCGGCTTACCCGGATGCCGCCATCGCCGGGGTCGGCGTGGCTTGGAACCTGGCGGTGGCCCTGCGCCGACGCTGGAGGGAGACCGGGGGCTTCCAGAGCCGGCCGGAACCGGACCTCCGGGACCTCCTCGATCTGGTGGCCCTCGGCACCGTGGCCGACGTGGTTCCCCTGCGCGGGGTCAACCGGGCGCTGGTGAGCGCCGGTCTCCGGCAGCTCAACAGGAAGCCACGTCCGGGAGTGGCGGCGCTCCGTGAGGTCGCCGGCGTCCGGGGGGCCTTGCGGGCCGGCCACATCGGCTTCCAATTGGGGCCGCGCCTCAACGCCGCCGGACGCCTCGAGGGACCCCAGGAGGCGCTGGCGCTCCTGTCGGCGGCGGACCTGTCGACGGCGCGACCCCTGGCCGCCCGCCTCGACGAGTTGAACCGTCGCCGTCAGGCCGAGGAGCGGTCGATCCTGGATGAAGCGTCGGCTCGCGTGGAGCGGGAACGGTGGTGGCCGGAACGGTGGAGCCTCGTGGTCGAGTCGGCGGGCTGGCACGCCGGGGTCGTGGGCATCGTGGCCTCCCGACTCGCGGAGCGCTACACCCGGCCGACGGTGGTGCTCGCCGTGGACGGTGCTTCCGCGAAGGGGTCCGCGCGCTCGGTGCCCGGACTGCACCTGCATGAGGCCCTTTCGGACTGTTCGGACCTGCTCGACCGCTTCGGGGGCCACGCGGCCGCCGCGG
Source organism: uncultured Thermodesulfobacteriota bacterium (assembly GCA_964548515.1). GTDB lineage: Bacteria > Desulfobacterota > Deferrisomatia > Deferrisomatales > JACRMM01 > CAZGRT01. Next base: position 1,300 of record CAZJSF010000138.1, on the reverse strand, counting down.
GGCTCGGCCTCCCGGCCGCCGCGGTCGGCGCGTTCCGGGAGCGCTTCGAAGCGGCGGTGCGGTCGCGCCTGACTCCGGAGGCGCTCGTCCCGGTGCTGACCCTGGATGCCGTGGTGTCGTTCGACGAATTGACCGAAACGGCGGTGGCGGACTTGGAGACCCTGGAGCCTTTCGGCGCGGGCAACCCGTCGCCGGGGTTCGTGTCCCGAGGGGTCCGCGTGCTCGACGTCCGACCCTTGGGAAGGGAGGGGGAGCACCTGAAGTTCCGCCTGGGGCAAGGGCAGGCGAGGGTCGAGGCCGTCGCGTGGCGCCGTGCGGCGGTGCTTCGGCACGTGCGGCCGGGCGATGTGGTGGACGTGGCCTACACCCCCCAGATCCGCCGCTGGGGGGGCTCCGAATCGGTCCAGTTGCAGGTGGAGGAGATGCGACCGGCCTAGGCGGCCGGGTCCCTAGCCGCCGCGCGGGCCTCGTGGGCGAGAAGGGCTTTCTTCACGTCCACGGCGAGCCCGGTCTCCCAGTCCCCGCTGAACCCCCCCAGGCCCGACCGCCCCACGACCCGGTGACAGGGGATGACGATGGGCAGGGCGTTGCGCGCACAGGCGCCGCCGATGGCGTAAAGAGCCAAAGAGCCATCAGCCAGACGATCCAGCTGACCCCGCAGGGGAGCCAGCCGCCGATGGCCCTCGCGCCCGTGCCGAGTTCCCGCGCGAGTTGCCCGTAGGTGCGGGTCTCGCCGTAGGGGATCGCCAGCAGCGCGTCCCACACCCGGTTCTGGAAGGCCGTGGAGCCCGCCGGTCGCCGCAGGGGCAGCCGGAATTCCCTCCGCTGACCGAGGAAATATTCGTTCAGTTGTCCTGCGGCTTCGTCGAGGACGCCTCCCGCCGGGGACGCCGAGTGCTCGCCCCGGGCGAATCGCACCCCGGTCACTGCGCCACCCTCCGCCTCGACACCGACAGGTCCCACGGGGGTTCGGATCACCGCTCGTTCCATCGCTTCCTCCGGTTCCTCGCGATGCTTCCTGCTCAGACGGTCCGGACCTGGAACTCGGGAGGTTCCAGGATGTGCCGCTTGACCGAACACTGGTCGATGGTGCGCAGGATGGCCGCGCGGTACTTCTCCGGGAAGCCCACGGGCAGGTGGACGTCGATGGCCAACCGGGCGACCCGATGGGTATCGGGGTCCATCTCGGGGTCGAGGGTCAGCCGCAACCCGCGGGTGTCGATCTGCCGCTCCTGGCAGAAGCGAAGGGCGAAGAAGCCCGCGCAGGTTCCGATGGAGGAGAGGAACAGGTCGAAGGGGG
>CAZJSF010000137.1:0-7568 GCA_964548515.1 uncultured Thermodesulfobacteriota bacterium | reverse complement strand
CCTGCACCGCGTGGTTCGTGCGACGGAGGCCGGGTCCCGCTCCCGCCCCGTGAGGACGACCCCGCCGGCACCAGGGAACCGGCCCGTCGAGCCTCACGCCGGTCCGTTGTAGAATGACCCCTCGGACCGACACTCCACGAGCCCGAGGTGCCCCATGCGCTACACCCTCGCCCTCGACCAGGGAACCACCAGCAGCCGGGCCATCCTGTTCGACGACGCCGTCCGCCCGGTGGCCACGGCTCAGCGGGAGTTCCCCCAGTACTTCCCCCGGCCCGGCTGGGTGGAGCACGACCCCGAGGAGATCTGGGAGAGCCAGCTGGCGACGGCCCGCGAGGCCCTGGACCGCGCCGGCGTCCCGCCCAGGGACGTCGCCGCGGTGGGGATCACGAACCAGAGGGAGACGACCCTGCTGTGGGAACGCTCCTCCGGGCTCCCCGTCCACAGGGCGATCGTCTGGCAGGACCGGCGCACCGCCGACGTCACCGCCCGGTGGAGGGCCGACGGGCTCGAGCCCGAGGTCCGCCGGAAGACCGGCCTCGTGCTCGACCCCTACTTCTCGGCGAGCAAGCTGTCCTGGCTGCTGGAAGGCGACCCGGCGCTCCGCCGTCGGGCCCAGGCGGGCGAACTGTGCTTCGGCACGGTCGACTCGTGGCTCCTCTGGAAGCTCACGGCAGGCCGGGCCCACGCCACCGACGCCACCAACGCGAGCCGGACCCTCCTCTTCGACCTGGGCACCCTCGATTGGGAGGAGGGCCTCCTCGAACGGTTCGGGATCCCCCGCGAGCTCCTTCCCCGGGTGGGCCCCTCGGCCGGGTTCTTCGCCGAGACCGACCCGTCCCAGCTGGGTGCGGCGATCCCGGTCGCCGGGATCGCCGGCGACCAGCAGGCGGCGCTCTTCGGGCAGGCGTGCCTGAACCCGGGCATGGCCAAGAACACCTATGGAACCGGGGCCTTCGTCGTCATGAACACCGGCTCCGAGCGGTTTCTCGGCGACGGGGTGCTCACGACGCTGGCCTGGCAGATCGAGGGGCGCGCCCCGGAGTACGCCCTGGAAGGGTCCATCTTCGTGGCCGGCGCAGCGGTACAGTGGCTGCGCGACGGCCTGGGCCTCATCGCCAGCTCCGCCGAGGTCGAAGCCCTGGCGGCCTCGGTGCCCGACGCGGGAGGCGTGTACTTCGTGCCCGCCTTCGTGGGCCTCGGGGCCCCCCACTGGGACCCCTTCGCCCGCGGCCTCATCGTCGGGCTCACCCGCGGCACCAACCGCGGCCACCTGGCGCGGGCGGCGCTCGAGGCGATGGCCTTCCAGACCCGCGACGCCCTGGCCGCCATGGAGGCCGCGAGCGGCATCCCGGTCCGAGACCTGAGGGCCGACGGCGGGGCCTCCGCCAACGCCCTGCTGCTGCAGTTCCAGGCGGACACCCTGGCGGCGCCCGTGCTGCGTCCCCGCATCACGGAGACCACGGCGCTGGGGGCCGCCTACCTTGCCTCCGTGGGTGCCGGGCTTCTGAAACCGGAGGCGATCCCGGACCTGTGGGCGCTGGACCGCCGCTTCGAACCCCGGCCCGACGCGTCGGCGCGAGACCGGGCCTACGCCGGTTGGCTGCGGGCCGTGGAGCGCGCCCGGAACTGGGAGGCCTGACCCCTCCCGTCGTCCCCTTCCGTGGACCGCACCAGCCAGGGGTCCCCCCGGCCCTCGAAGAGGACGCGCCCCGCGCCCGCGAGCAGGTCCAGGTGCCCCACCACCTCGCTCACCGCCAGGTGGGCGTAGCCCGCGTCCGCGTCCGGGAAGAGCGCGCGGGCTATCTCCCAGGGCCGCTCCAGGCCGGCCGACACCAGTGCCAGCACCTTTTCGGCCCGCGCCTCGTGGAAGGAACGGCGCTGCCGGATCAACTCCGCCGCCTCGGAGAAGGGTTCGCCGTGACCGGGAAGGCACGTGCGGGGCTTCAGGGACTCCACCCGTGCCAGGGTCTCCAGGTACGTGCACAGCGCACGGTTCCGGAAGGCTTCCGCGTCGGGTTCGAGAATGGCGTTGGAGGAGATGTGCGGGAGGAGGGTGTCCCCGCTGAACAGTATTCGGCCGGCGGAATCCCACAGGCACAGGGCTCCCCCCGCGTGCCCCGGCGTCGCCAGCACGTCGAGGCGTGCCCCGTCGAAGGCCAGGCTGTCGCCCCCGACGAGGGCCGACACCTCGTCCAGGTCCTCCGTGAACCCCGGGATCGTCCCCAGCATCTCTGCCAGGGCACCCAGCACTCCGGTCGGGACCCCGGCCCTGCGGCACGCCTCCGCGATGAACCCGACGATGCGCTCCCACTCCCCTTGCGCCCCCGTCAGGCGCGCGTGGTCGGCCGGGTGCGCCAGTACCTCGCACCCGGACACCTCCCGAACCCGGCGCGCCAGCCCCACGTGGTCCGGGTGGCAGTGGGTGAGGACTACCCGCTCGACCTCGCCCACCGACCGGCCGGCCGCGGCGATGCCCGCGACGAGGGCGGCCCAGGAGCCCTCCGTCCGGGGACCGCAGTCGACCAGGGTCAGCGGGTCGGGACCCAACAGGTAGGCATTCACCGCCCCCACGGGAAAGGGGGTCGGCACCGGGATGCGGTGGATCAGCATGGGGGGATCGACGAGACGCCCCCCGACTCCGGGGAGAGCGGGGGGCGTGGGGACTTCGCGGCCGACGGGGTCACTTGCGGGAGGCGAGCTTGTCCCGCAGGAGGTCTCCGAGGGTACCCATCGAGCCGCTGTTCTCGGCTTGCGAGGCACGGTATTCCGCGGACTCCTCCTGTTCCCGCTGCTCGGTCACTCCCTTGCGGGAAAGGCGGATGCGCCGCCCCCCCTCCTCCACGCCGAGCACTAGGACCTCCATGACGTCCTCGGACCGGAACATCTTGGCGTGGTCGCTCCCGCGGGGCGTACCCATCTCCACGTTTGGCACGAGCCCGGTGTGGCCGGAGGGGAGCCGGACGAAGACGCCGAAGTCCACCACCCTCTCCACGTTGCCCTCCAGAACCTGTCCCGCCCGGGGCAGATCGCCCAGCGACTCCAGGTGCCGGTGCTCCAGGGAGAGGGATATCTTCCGCGCCGCCGCGTCCACCCCGACGATCTCCACCTCCACGGTCTCCCCGGCCTTCAGAACCTCGTTGGGGTGACGCACCCGGCGCCCGGCTCCGAGGGCCGAGATGTGCACGAGGCCGTCCACGCCGGGCTCCAGGGTCACGAACGCACCGAAGTTGGCGAGCCTCGCCACGGTTCCGTTGACCCGCTCGCCTGGCCTGTACCGGCTCGCAACCGCCGACCAGGGGTCCTCCGCCAGAGCCTTGAGTGACAGGCTCACGCGCCCCCGCTCCCAGTCCACCGCCAACACCTGCGCGGTCACCTCCTGCCCAACGGTCACCATCTCGGCTGGGTTCTCGACCCGGGTCCAGCTCATCTCCGAGATCGGGATCAGGGCGTCGACCCCTCCCAGGTCCACGAAGGCGCCGAAGTTCTGGATGGAGCGGACCGTTCCGGTCACCACCGCACCGGGCTCCAGGCGCGCCCTGAGTTCCTCCCGCGCCTTCTCCCGCTCTTCCTCCAGGAGGGCCCGCCGCGACACGATGACGTTTCGCCCCTTCTCCTTGAACTCCACCACCCGGAAGGAGTAGGTCTGCCCCACGTGCTCCTGGGCGTCCTTGGGCCACCGCAGGTCCATCTGGCTCAGGGGACAGAAGGCGCGAGCCCCCGCCACGCGCACCTCGAAGCCGCCCTTGATCGCCTGGGCCACCCGCCCCTCCACGGGGATGCCGCTCTGCCACGCCTCCTCGAGGGCTGCCAGGGAGGCTCCGCGGCCGCTCAGTTTGGTGCTCAGCACCACTTCCCCCCCGTCCATGGACACGACGAAGGCTTCCACCTCGTCGCCCTCCGCCGGCAGCGTCCCGGCGGGATCTTCCCCCTGGTTCTCCTGGGGCGGGGCGAATTCCGCCGCCCGGATCATCCCCTCCTGCTTTCCGCCGAGGGTCACGAAGATCCAGTCCCCGCTGTGGCGCACCACCGTGGCGCGGACCTTGTCCCCCTTGCGCCATCGGGCCCCGCCCGGCGCATCGCTCTGAGCCAGCATCTGGGCGAAGTCCTGGGCCGTCTCGGTCCCGGCGGGTTCGGGAGCGGGAGCCTCCGTCCCGACGTCGTCGGCCGCGGTCTCGGTGGGAGTGGGAAGCGCCTCTTCGGGGGCGCCCGCAGGGCTTTCCTTCGTGTCATCCATCCGTCCAGCCTCCGGTTTTCGAGCGTTCGGCAGAGGATACACAGCCGCCTCGCCCCGCCGCAAGGACAAGCGGCCCCCGTCTGTAGCGCCTTCCCCGCCTTGCCCCGCGTTGACACCCGTCAAGCACGCCGGTATGTTCGGCGGCCCGCGGAGGAATCCATGGCCATCATGCTCTCGGTCCACCCCCAGTCGCCCCAGGGGCGTCACATCGCCCGCGCCGTCGAGATGCTCCGCGACGACGGCGTCGTGGTGTACCCCACCGACACCGTCTACGGCCTCGGCTGCGACATCACGAGCAAGCGGGGCGTGGAGCGCATCGTCCGGGTGAAGGGCCGCGACCCCAAGAAGCCCATGAGCTTCGTGTGCGCCGACCTCACCCACATCAGCCGCTACGCCCGGGTGTCCAACTTCGCCTACCGCATCCTGAAGCGGTTCCTTCCCGGGGGCTACACCTTCGTGCTCGAGGCGAGCCGAGAGGTCCCCAAACTCCTCCTCACGAAGCAGAAGACCGTGGGCATCCGCGTCCCGGACCACGCCGTCGCCCTGGCGCTGGTGCGCGAACTGGACAACCCGATCCTCTCCACCAGCGCGAACCGGACCGGTGGGGAGCCCCTCAACGATCCCAAGGAGATCCAGGACGTCCTCGGCAGGGAAGTCGACGCGATCCTGGAGTGCGGCGTGCTCCCCCGGGTGCCCTCCACCGTGGTCTCCCTCGTGGACGACCGGGTCGAGGTCCTGCGGCAGGGCGCGGGAGACGCCTCCTACTTCCTGGAACTCCAGGAGGGCTGAATCCTGGCGCCGAGGGCCGCGGGGATTCAGTAGTCCTCGTGGCAGTCGTGGCACAGGGGCGTCCAGTCCACCCCCGTCCGCTTGGGGACCACCAACCTCACCAGCTTGTAGTCCTCGGGCTTTCCCCGGTCGTGCAGGTGGCAGGTGTTGCAGGTGATGCGGCCGTCGTGCACCGGCAGGGTCCGCGGGCGATGGGCGCGGTCCACCCGGGACACCTTCAGATCGCTGGGATGGGTGTGCTCGCCGAGGAATAGCTTCTCGAGGTGCTCCTGCCCCACGCGGCAGCACTCCTCCTTGCGGTGGCAGATCAGGCACACCCCGTCCACGCTCTCCGTGAGCAGGTGGTACTCGCCCTCCCTACGGTCGGGGTCGTGGATGGCCTGGGTGTGACAACTCCGGCAGCGCTGCGGATCCGACTCGTCGTGGGGGTCCACGAGGGCCGCGGCCGGCACCGCGGAGACGATGAGGAAGGCCGCGAGGAGCGTGCGAGGCATGGGGACTCCATCCGGGAAGGGTCCAAATCGCGGAGGCATCACTAGCAGCCCGCGCCGCGCTGTCAAACGGGCAGGGGCTTCCGCCGGGTATCCCGGCGACCCCTTTCCCCCTTCGTAGCGCCGTCCCTTCGCGGCCCCGCACCGTCCCCCCGCCGTCCCCCGTTGCGCCCCGTCTCCGCTGCCAGTACATTGACCCCCTCCCCGTGACGCGAGGTAGCCCATGACGCCGGGAATGCCCGAACTCGCCCCCCTCCGGGGGTTCTTCTACCCGTACCGGGGGCTCAAGTTCCTGTTCCGCCGGCCGGGGCTCCTCGGCTACGTCGCGATCCCGTTCGCCATCAACACCGCCCTGTACACCGCCTTCGTCTGGTTCGCCGGGTCGCGCGTGGGGGAGTGGATCGACCGGTGGGTTCCCCGGGGGGACGCGTGGTACTGGACCCTCCTGTACTACGCGCTCTGGACGGTGGTGGCGACGATCGTGCTCCTCCTCATCGTCTACACCTTCACCGTGGTGGGCAACCTGCTCCTGGCACCCTTCAACGACCTCCTCTCCGAGAAGGTGGAGCGCGTCTACGCCGGCAAGGGCATCGACGAACCTTTCCGGTTCTCGGCGCTCCTCGCCGACGCCAAGCGCTCCTTCAAGGCGGAGGTGGCGCGGATGCTGACCCTCGGATCCGGCTTCGTCGTCCTGCTCGTCCTGAGCTGGTTCCTGCCTCCCGTCGGCCTCCTGCTCACCGTGTATACCCTCTTCCTGCTCGCCTGGGAGTACCTCGACTACTCCATGGAGCGATGGCGCTTCCCCTTCTCGGCCAAGTCCCGCGTGGCGGGCCGGAACGCCCTGGTCTTCCTCGGGTTCGGCGCCGGCTCGGCGCTGCTCCTCGCGATTCCCGTCCTGAACTTCCTGGCCATCCCCGTGTGCGTCACCGGGGCGACGCTGCTCTTCTGCGACCTTCGGGAGCGCGGGCGGATCCCCGGCAACGGGGGAGGAGCCGCGGCAGACACCCCGGCGCGCCAGGGAGGGACCGGGGCATGACGGACCCCGCCTGGACGACGCGCCACGCCGGGAAGATCGTCTCCCGGGAGACCGCGCTCGATCAGATCCAGAGAGGGGCGAAGATCTTCGTAGGCTCGGCCTGCGGCGAGCCCCAGTACCTGGTGGAGGGCCTCGCCCAGCGGTCGGCCACCATCGCCGACTCGGAGATCCTGCACATCCTGACCCTCGGCATCGCCCCCTACGCCGACGAGACCCTGGCCAAGACCTTCCGCCACAACGCCTTCTTCATCGGCGACAACACGCGCCGTGCCGTGGCCGAGGGCCGTGCGGACTACACGCCCGTCTACCTGTCGGAACTCCCCCAGCTCTTCCGCAGCCGCAAGGTGCGCGTGGACGCGGCCCTCATCCAGGTGGCGCCGCCGGACCGTCACGGGTTCGTCAGCCTGGGGGTGAGCGTGGACGTCACCAAGTCGGCGGTGGAGTCCGCCCGCCTGGTGATCGCCGAGGTGAACCCCCGGATGCCCCGCACCCTCGGCGACTGCTTCGTCCCCGTGGACCGGATCGACTACCTGGTGGAGCACTCCTCCCCGGTCATCGAGTACCTTCCCGACCCACCCGACGAGGTGGCGCTGCGGATCGGTTCGAACATCGCCCGGCTCGTGGGCGACGGCTCCACGATCCAGATCGGCATCGGCGCCATCCCGAACGCCGCGGTCCACGCCCTGCGCGACAAGCGCGACCTGGGCGTCCACACGGAGATGTTCTCCGACTGGCTCCTGGAGCTGGTCCAGTCGGGCGCGGTCACCAACCGGCGCAAGAGCCTGCACCGCGGCAAGGTGATCGCTTCGTTCTGCATGGGGTCGAAGAAGCTCTACGACTTCATCGACAACAACCCCATGGTCGAGTTCCACCCGAGCGAGTACACCAACGACCCCTTCGTGATTGGACGCAACGACAACATGGTGGCCATCAACACGCTTCTGATGATACGGCGACCACCGAGATCTACACTGGTCCCCTACACGACCCTCTTCCGATCCGGGATCGGCGGGCAGGT
>CAZJSF010000136.1:0-7630 GCA_964548515.1 uncultured Thermodesulfobacteriota bacterium | reverse complement strand
CTCGGGTCTGGAAGCCGGGGCCTCCAAAGGGGTTGAGCCGGGGCGACGAGGTGCCGATCCTGGAGGGCGGCCCCAACGGAGGGTGAGAAGGAAGATCCGGGGCGGGCGGCGGCCCGAGCCCGCAGGCGACAGGAGGTTTCGTGAAGAAGACGGTTCTCGTCATCGCAATCGCGGCACTCGCCGCCCTCGCGGCCAGCCCCTGGTGGCTCGGGGCGCGGGCCGAGCGGCTGTATCGGTCGGAGCTGGCCTCTTGGTCGCAGCCCGGGCAGGTCCGGATGGAGGTGGTGGAGTACCGCCGCGGGTGGCTCCGCTCGGAGGCGGAGGTCCGCGTCGTCCTGGAGTCCCTCGAAATGGCGGCAACCGCCCAGGGGGAACCCGGCGTGGCGCGCTGGAGCCGCCTGCTCCAGACCGACCGGATCCACCACGGGCCGCTCCCCCTCGTGGGGGCCGCCCTGGGGCTGCCGGGGTTCCGGCCGGCCCTGGCCGTGGTCGACAGCGCCGTGGGGCTGGAAGCCGAGGCCTCCGAGGGCGCCGAGCCGACCCCGTTCCTGCGCGCCCGGACCGTGCTCGGCTTCAACGGCACCGCCGTGAGCGCCCTTCGCAGCGACCCCGTGGAGGCGGCCGTGCCCCAGGGAACCGTGCGATGGGAGGGGATGACCGGGACGATCCAGTGGCCGGGCGACGCCCGGGCCACCGGGAAGATGGAGTCCCCCGGATTCCACCTCTCCGGCGAGGGGATGGACGTCCGGTTGCAGGGGCTCGCGGCCTCTTTCGACCTGCATCGTGGGGTGGAGGGCCTGGTGCTGGGCGACTACTCCGTCTCCGTGCGGCGGATGGCCGGGGCGGCCAAGGAGGGTGAATCCTTCTCCCTCGACGGCATCACCGCCCGGACCTCGGCCTTCGCCGCCGGGGAGGTCGTGCACGGGAGCACGGCGCTGGCGGTGGAGGAGATCGTCGCCGGAGGAGAGACGTACGGGCCGGCCTCCCTCGAGCTCGCGGTGCGCAACCTGGACGCCCGCTCGGTGGCCCGCTGGCAGGCCCTGGGAGGCGAGATGCAGGGACTGGCCGAGGACCCGGAGGCATTGACCGCCCTGCTGGAGCGGGAGGGCCGGGCCCTGGCCCCGGCGCTGCTCGCCCGGTCCCCCGAGGTGGAGATCACCGCGCTGCGCTTCCGGGGCCCCCAGGGAGAGGTCTCGGCCCGGGCCGGGGTGAGCTTCGACGGCGGGGCCCCCGTGGACCTGGACGCGCCCAAGACCCTGCTGCCGCGCATCCGGGCCCAGGCCGAGGCGAAGGTGCCCGCAGCCCTGGCTCTTCTCCTCGCTCGCCCCCAGGGGGAACGGCAGGTGGCGGCACAGGAAGCCGCCGGCCGGTGGCGGGCGAAGACTCCGGAGGACCGCGCCCGACGCGTGGAGAAGGCGACCGCGCAGCTCCTGGAGGGGCTGGTGGCCCAGGGGCTCCTGGAGTTCGACGGCGGGTACTACGCCGTGGCCGCGCGCTGGGCCGAGGGCCGCCTCGCCGTCAACGGCATGCCGATCCCTCTGCCCTGATCCGGGGCAGTCCGGGCGTCCCCTCCGGCGCAACCGCCGGAGGGGACGCGCCCGAAAAGCGAGCGGCCCGCTCCTCGCGGGCCGCTCGGGCAGATCCCAGGTCCCTGCAGGGGAAGCCGTCAGGCGTCGTACAGGGTCCAGATGCCGCAGGGGCACACCCCGGCGCAGAACCCGCACCCGATGCACCGCTCCTCGTCCACCACGTACTCGTAGTCCCCGCCGGGCAGCTCCTTCCGCTCGATCGCCCCCCAGTAGCAGGTGGCCTCGCACAGGTGGCAGTCGCGGCAGCTGGCGCAGGACATGCACTTGCCGCCCTCGCCGGAGCACGACCGCGACAGGTCGGTCTGGCGCGAGCGCTCGAAGTACTGGAACTTGATGCGCTCGTAGGGGATGACGCGCTTCGTGTCCTCCTCGTACTCGGTCTTCGAGAGCAGGGAGTGGACGTAGCGGGCCGCGCGGAGCCCCGCCCCGATGGCGTTGGTGATGAGGCCGGGCTGCGCCACGTCGCCGATGGCGAAGACCTTGGGGTCGGTGCTCCGCCCCGCCGGGTCCACCCGCACGAAGCCCCGCTCCAGGTCCACCTCCGGGGGCAGGTAGTCCAGCTCGGGCGTCTCGCCGATGGAGATGAAGACGGCGTCCGCCGCGATCGACGTGCCGTCCTTGAAGTGGAGGCGCTTGCCCTCGTGGTCGTAGCGCTCGGTGAACTTGGGGAACAGGATCTCCGCGCCCCGGGCCCGGGCCATCTTCTGCTCCTTGCCGAAGGAGGCGGGCTTCTGGATGTCCACCGCGGTCACGGTCTTCGCGCCGCAGTTGAAGGCCTCGATGCAGATGTCCATGCCGACGTTGCCCGCGCCGATGACCACCACGTCCTTGCCGGTCAGGTCCATCGGGTTGCGGGCGTTGACCTCCTTGAGGAACACGATGCCGGGGATGACGTGGTCGTAGCCCGGGAACGGGATCACCCGGGGGGAGTGGCAGCCCGTGGCCAGCACGACCACGTCGTGGGTCTCCCAGATCTCCCGGTACTTCGCCTTGTCCACGTCGCAGCCCGTGTGGACCTCGACGCCGAGGTCGGTGAAGCGGTCGATCTCCTTCTGGAGGATCTCCCGGGGCAGGCGGTCCTCCGGGATGCAGTAGTAGATCTTGCCCCCGAGCCGCTCCTCCCGCTCGTACAGGCTCACCCCGTACCCCCGAAGCGCCAGCTGGTAGGCGGCGGACATGCCTGCCGGGCCCGCGCCGAGCACCGCCACGCGCTCGGGCCGGGAGGGCGCCGGGGCCGGGGCCGGGCGGTCGAGGCTGAGGCGGCCGAGGAAGGAGACGTCCACGGGGTCGCGGAAGTGGAGCTGCCGCGAGCAGGCGTCCATGCAGAGGTTGGGGCAGACGTAGCCGCACACCGTGCCCGGGAACGGCGAGTACTGGAGCACGAGGTCCAGGGCCTCGGCCTCGTGGCCCTCCCGCAGGAGCCGCGCCCGCTCGTGGGTGGGGATGCCCGTGGGGCAGTACCCCGCGCAGGGGGGCGCGTACTGGTTGTTGTCCCACACCGGGACCTGCCGCCGGTTCTCGCCGTTGGTGACGAAGGGCAGGATCGTGGTCTCGCCCTCCAGGTAGTCGGCGAAGATCCCCCCCTGGCCGACCCCCTTGTCCCAGACCGTCCGCCGGAACGCCGCCATGGGCATCCGCTTGCCGGCCAGCTTCTTCTCGCGCTCGTCGGGCGTGAGGGCCACGATCTTGCGCCAGTCGTCCCGGCTCCGGGTGAGCGACTGGTAGAAGCTCATCCGGTCCACGGCCTTGAGGAAGGGCTTCATGTTGCGGGTCAGCCACTCCCAGTCGGCGTCGGTGCACTCGGCCACCCGGACGTCGTCCTCGCACACCCCCTTGACCGGCCCGCGGAAGTACACCGTGCCGCCCACCATGCCCACGCACGGCCGGTAGCCGAGGATGTTGTCGGGGTTGCGCGGGTTCACGCCGCACACCACCGCGATGCCGCCCGCCTTGAACTCGGCGAAGGAGTCGCCGACGTCGCGGAAGTACCAGGACTGGATCGGCTCGAAGCGGGGGTTGAACTTGGTCAGGGTGTCGCAGCGGGCCCCGCCCCCGCCCTGGACGTAGAGCCTGCCCTGGGCGCCGGCGTTGTGGGCCCCGTTGGCGACGTCGCCGAGCACCGTGATGACCGCGCCGGTGTTGAGCCAGCCCACGTCGTCGGACGTCGACCCCTCCACCACGATCTCGGTCCCCATCATGCCCATGCCGCCGAGGCGCTGCCCCACGGCACCGGTCACGCGCATCTTCACGGGCTCGCCCCGGGGCCAGATCCGCCCGCCGATCCCGTGCTGCCCGTCGGCGGTGACCTTCAGCTTCCGCTTCCCGGCGGCCACGGCCTCCTGGATGCCCTCGTCGAGTGCCTTGGACGACACCCGCTTCCCCTTCACGCGGCCCTTGATCTCCACCATTCCCGTCCTCCAAGCCGACGGCCCGTGGCCGTCAGGTTCGTACCGCTCTGGGTTGTCCTCCGCGCCTCGCCGCGCCCGCTAGCACGCGTAGGCGATCTGGAGGCGCTCCGCCACCGCCTTGTCGTCCACGGACAGCCCGTCGGACATGCCGATGGGGAGCTCGGTGGACCGCCCCAGGGGCGCGAAGATCTTCTTGAGCTCCTTGTCCGCCGCCACGAACAGGTCGACCACGCGTTCGGCGACCTTGTCCGGGTCGAGGCGGCGGTAGAGCTTGGGGTCCTGGGTGGTGATGCCCCGGGGGCACTTCCCGGTGTTGCAGATGTTGCACCGGTTGCGCTCGTCGCCCAGGCAGCCGGCCGCGGTCTGCATCACGTACTTGGCGCAGTCCGCCCCCGACGCCCCGAGCATCATGAGGGCCGCGGCGTTGGCCGCCAGGTTGCCCTGCTTGCCCACGCCCCCCGCCGCGAAGAGGGGCAGCTCGTTCTGGCGCCCGATCTTCACGAGGTTGAGGTAGCACTCGCGCAGGTTCGAGGCGATGGGGTGGCCCATCTTGTCGAGGCTGACGTTGTAGGCCGCCCCGGTGCCGCCGTCCTCGCCGTCGATGGTCAGCGCCGCCGCGAAGGGGTTCCGGGCGAGGTTGTTGAGGACGGCGAGCGCCGTCTTCGTGCCCGAGATCTTCGGGTAGACCGGCACCCGGAACCCGAAGGCCATGGACATGGCCGTGATCATCTTGGCCACGGCCTCCTCGATCGAGTACTTGGTCTGGTGCGTCGGCGGCGACGCGAGGTCCACGAACTCGGGCACGCCCCGGATGCGGGCGATGAGCTTGAGGACCTTGCTCGCCATCAGGAGCCCGCCGTCGCCGGGCTTCGCCCCCTGGCCGTACTTGATCTCGATGGCGGCCGGGTCGCACTGCATCGCGGGGATGGCGTGGATGATCTCGTCCCACCCGAAGTAGCCCGACGCGATCTGCAGGATGAAGTACTTGAGGAACGGGCTCTTGAGCAGCCGGGGGGGCATGCCGCCCTCGCCGGTGCACATGACCACCGGGATCTTCTCCACCTCGTTGAGGTAGCCCACGCCCATGGCGAGGCCCTCCCACATGTGGGGAGAGAGGGCGCCCACGGACATGCCCCCGATCCGGATGGGGAAGATCTCCCGCACCGGCGGGATGTAGGGCGTGCCGTCGGAGATGAGCTCGTTGCCCTCCACCCGCAGCGGCAGGGCCTCGGGGGGCAGGTTGCGGCCGAGGTAGGTGCGCACCCGGAACTCGTGGCGGCCCGCGTCCAGGGCCGGGTCCGTGAGCATCGAGATCCGGGTGAACTTGAGGCGGTCCAGGGTCGAGGTGAGGGGGTCGTTGCGCCGGCCGCCCCGCTTGTACGGCTCGCCGCCCTGCACGGCGTGCCAGTTGAACTTGTTGGCCGGGTTGAACTCCGGCGCGATGGCGTCGTTGGGGCACACCAGCCGGCAGGTGGCGCAGCCGATGCAGCGGCGCTTGATGTCGTTGACCTGGCGCACGCCGGAGACGACCTTGCGCACCGTGGTCGGCATGGGCACCGGCCCCGAGGACTCCACGAGCCGCTTCTCGAAGACCCCGGGCTCGATCGCCTTCACCGGGCACACCGACGTGCACCGGCCGCAGCGGGTGCACTCGTCGTCGGCCCAGCGGACGACGTACGGGAGGTCGTTCAGGCTAAGCTGATGGTTGACGTCGAGCCGTCCAGCTGATTCCATACCTCGATCTCCTCTGCGCCGGGGCGCACGCACACGAAGTCGTACTTCATCGGGAACACGTCCTTCTGGACGTCGCGGCCGGGCACGGCCGCCTCGAGACCGCACACCTCCGACATCAGCCCGACCTTGCCCTTCACTCCGCCCACGACCCCGGGCCGCAGCTTCTTGGCGTCCTGGACCATGAACACCGTGCCGTCCCCGTCGCACCCGATCACGCAGTTGGGGCCGTCGATGGTGAGCATCCGCAGGCTGCGCCGCATGAGCCGGAGCGCGTCCCGGTCCTTGCGCCGCTCGGTCTCGTCCTCCCGCAGGGGCGTGATCACGTCCTTGTAGTACGGCAGCGGGTAGCCGAGCTTGCGGCGCGTGAAGTGCAGGATGTGGGCGAACACCTCGCTGTCCGAGTTGTACCCCATGTACGCGGGGTTGCCCCGGCTCGTCAGGTACTCCCGGATCGGCACGAAGGCGGTGTTCTCCCCGTTCGTCATGCTGAACACCCCCTGGATGAAGAAGGGGTGGCACGCGTACAGGTTGATCGCGTAGTTCGTGTTCTGGCGCCCCTGGGCGAACACCACCTTGGCGGGGATGGGCTTGGTGTCGAGGCCGAAGAACTCCCCCACCTCCAGGGGATCGCCCACCTCCTTGAGCGTGACGACGTCGGGCCAGAAGCTGAAGACGATGATGGACTCGTCCGCCTCACCCATCTTGCGCAGGTCGATCCTGGTCTGGGTCAGGAGGTCGGCCTTCTCCTCGGGCGACTTGTCCTTGGCCCAGTCCGGGTAGTCGAAGGCCTTCACGATGTAGCGGTCTCGCTTCCGGATGCTCGAGCCGGGCCGCAGCTTGATCTGCGGGTCCCACAGGTGCTTCGTCCGGAACCCCTTCGCCACCATGTAGTCGTCGAGCTCGTAGTACCCCTTGTCGGAGGTGATCCCCGACAGGATGGGGTACTCCTTGAGCCCGTCGAACTCCCCGCCCAGGTCGCGGAGGATGAGCCCGAGGCCGGAGCCGTCGTGCCCTTCCTTCATCGTCTCCAGGGCCAGGATGCTCTCCATCGGCGAGAAGTACTCCGCCGAAACGATCGCGCACAGTCGACACATCCTCGGTCTCCTCGTCTGCCCCCGCACCCGGCGGCCGCCTCGGCCGCGAGGGGGGTCCCGTTTGCAAGATGGGGGCCAAAACTCGACCCGCCGAGAGGCGGGTCCGCAAGCCGGCTCCAGGACTCGGATTGCCTCAAATCAAGGCATCGTCCGATGTCGTCGCGGGAGCTTCCGCGTTGCCTGCGAGTGTAGCACAAGAACCGTCGGACTGCCCAACAAATAGGCAGATCCGGGCGGCAGGCGCCGCAGCGCCGGGACGGCCTCTAGCCGGCGCTGACGGAGGTGAAGACCAGTCGGCTCTCCGCCCGCATCCCGTGGGGCTCCCCGGAGGGAGCGAACACCACGGATCCGGTCGACACCGGGTGGGACCCGCCCTGGGAGAGGAACCACCCGGCCCCCTCCTGGACCACCCACACGTGGTCGCCGGCGTGGGCGTGGGGGTGGATCTCCTGGCCGGGTTCCAGGCACCACAGCGTGACCCGGGCGTGGGTGCCCTCGGCGACGGGCACCTTCGTGGCCTTCTGGGGGGAGAAGGAGGCCATCTCCGAGGCGGTGCAGATCTTCATGGGTCGTCCGTCCCTTTCCGTCGAACCGGCCGTGCGGGGCCTGAGCCCCGCGACGGCGCTACTTCTTGCGGGAAGCCTTCTCGGCGATGCCGGAGGTCCCGAACCGCCTCTCCAGCTCCCGGGCGACCGCCGCGGGCGGGATGTCCCGGCTCCCCAGCAGCACCAGGCAGTGGAACGCCAGGTCGGCGAGCTCGGACACCAGGGCCTCGTCGGCGCCGGACTTCGCGGCGAGGAGGACC
>CAZJSF010000135.1:0-7666 GCA_964548515.1 uncultured Thermodesulfobacteriota bacterium | reverse complement strand
CGCGGGTAGAGC
Source organism: uncultured Thermodesulfobacteriota bacterium (assembly GCA_964548515.1). Lineage (GTDB taxonomy): Bacteria > Desulfobacterota > Deferrisomatia > Deferrisomatales > JACRMM01 > CAZGRT01. Next base: position 7,654 of record CAZJSF010000135.1, on the reverse strand, counting down.
TCTGCCGCGCACTCGGGACAGATCCCGTGGGTGAACTCCGCGTCGGAGCGCTCCCGGATGTAGGCCTCGATCTGGTTCCAATAGCCACGATCGTCGCGGATCTTCTTGCACGACGCGCAGATCGGAAGCAGTCCGCCGAGGACCCGGGCCTGCGCCAGCGCATCCCGCAGCCTGGCGATGAGGGTTTCGCGTTCCCGCTCCCGCTGCATCTGTTCGGAGACGTCCCGGACCACGTGCACGGTTCCGACCGTCCGGCCCGCTTCGTCGCAGTAGGGGGAGCACGTGACCAGCAGAGAGAGCCCGACTCGCGGTTCCCTGACCTCCCGGGTCACGGTGGCACCCGTCTCCCTGGCGGCGAGGTGCGGGCAGTCTGGGATCGGCATCTCGGCGTCGTGGAAGAGCCGGTAGCACGTCTGCCCGATCAGGTCTGCAGGCTTGCAGCCGAACACGCGGCCCAGCGCCCGGTTCGCTCGGAGGATGCGGAAGTCCCAGTCGTGCACCGAGATGGGATCCTCGATTGCGTCCAGTGTGGCGGTCCAGGCTCGCAGGATCCGGCTCAGGGTGGCCTGTGTCCGCTGTCGTTCGGCGATTTCCTCGTGAAGTCGGGCGTTCGGGGCCGATAGACCTTCCTGGCGTGTGTGCACGGCGATTCCCCCTCCCTCCCAGGCGATTGGCAGACCGCGGTCGAGGGGTCGGGGGCCGGGCCCGACGGGTTCCCGCGGTGGTTCCTCCCGCACTCCCTCGAAAGGGCAGGACTGCACCGGCCGTGCCGTTCGCCCCGAGAGGAGGCCCCGCGCCACGGCTCCCGGCGGGGGAAGGTCGTGGGAGAAGCCGTCCCGCCCCGTGCCGGCGGTTTCGCGATCGTACCCGTCTGCGTCGGTCCGCGAAGCGGGTGGGAGGCCCTTCCAGGGCGTCCGAGAGGCCGGGCTCGGCCCTCCCGGATGCTCCGGGACGGTTTACAAGGCCTTGGGGCTCTCCTAGATTGACCTGCCACCGGCCCCGTGCCGACTCCGTCCCCCCGCGAAACGCCCCGAGTGCGGACCACCCTGGAAGGCCGACATGGGAATTGCAGCCGACATCATCCTGATCGTGGTGGCCGCGGCGCTGGTGGGGATGGCCGCGCACCGGCTGAGGCAGCCGCTGGTCGTCGCGTACATCTTCGCCGGGATCGTGCTCGGCCCCCTCACGGGCGGGGCGCTGGTCGCCGACATCCACGGCGTCGAGCTCCTGGCCGAGATCGGTGTCGACCTGCTCCTGTTCGGGCTCGGGCTGGAGTTCTCGTTCTCGCGCCTGAAGCCGGTCCGCAAGGTGGCGCTGCTCGGAACCCCCCTCCAGATGCTGCTCTCGATGGCCCTCGGCTTCGGGATCGGGAGGCTCCTCGGGTGGGGCGTCGGGGCGTCCATCTGGCTCGGAGCGCTGCTCTCGCTGTCGAGCACCATGGTCCTGCTCAAGTCCCTCATGAACCAGGGGCGCCTCGGCACGCTGTCGAGCCGCGTGATGATCGGGATGCTGATCGTCCAGGACCTCGCGGTGGTGCCGCTGATGATCCTGCTGCCCAAGCTCTCCGATCCCGCGGCAGGTCTCCTGCCCATCGGCGTCGCCGCGATCAAGGGGGTCGCGTTCCTGGGGGTCATGATCCTCCTGGGGACCCGCCTCCTGCCGGCCGTCCTGGCGTGGGCGGCGGGCTGGCACTCCCGGGAACTCTTCCTGCTGATCGTCACCGCCATCGGGCTCGGGGTGGGCTACGGGACCCACCTCCTGGGGCTGTCCTTCGCTTTCGGGGGCTTCGTCGCCGGCATGGTGCTCGGGGAGTCGGAGTACGGTCACCAGGCCTTGAGCGACATCATCCCGGTCAGGGACCTCTTCGGCCTTCTCTTCTTCACGTCCGTCGGGATGCTCCTGGATCCGGGCCTGCTCCTTTCCCAGTGGCGGGAAGTCCTGCTCCTGGTCGGTGCCGTCGTGGTCGGCAAGGGGCTCATCTTCGGCGGGGTGGTGAGCGTCTTCGGGTACCGCAACGTCGTTCCCCTGGCGGCGGGCCTGGGGCTCTTCCAGATCGGCGAATTCAGCTTCGTGATCGCCGAGGTCGGCTTCGAGGCGGGGGCCCTGGGTCGAGAGCAGTACGGTCTGGTTCTTTCGGCGACCGTGCTCACCATGATCCTCACGCCGTTCGTCTCCGGCCTGACCGCCCCGATCTACGAGCGGCTTCGCCGCAGGCGGGGTTCGGAGCCGATCCAGACCATCAACCTGCCGCCGGAGGGACTTCGGGATCACGTGGTGATCGCGGGGTTCGGCCGGGTGGGTTCCCACGCCGCCCAGATCCTTCGTGCTCTGGACGTGCCCTTCGTCCTGGTCGAACTCGACTCCTACCGCGTCGCCCACGCCCAGGAGTGCGGCTACCCGGTGGTCTACGGCGACGCGTCCCACGGGGTCGTGCTCGAAGCCGCCGGAACCGCGCAGGCGAGGCTCCTCCTCGTGACGGCTCCCGCAGCCATCACCGCGCGCAACATCGCGCGGCTGGGGAGGCAGCTCCAGGCTGAACTCGCCGTGGTGGCCCGCGCCGAGGGCTTGGAACAGATGACGGCGCTTCACGGGGAGGGCGTCGAGGTGGTGGTGCAGCCGGAGTTCGAGGCCGGCCTCCAGATGACCCGGCAGGCCCTCCTGCGGCTGGGGGTTCCCCGGGAGCGGATCCACCGCTACACCGACGCAGTGCGCCGCGAGTCCTACGCGCCCCTCCAGGAAGAGGACGCCGGGTTCGACCGGCTGGAGTTGTTCCGCGACGCGTTGCACCTGCTGGAAATGAGCTGGGTGCCCATCTCCCCGGGGAGCGTTCTGGCCGGACGCACGCTGGAGGAGAGCGCCGCCCGCACGCGCACGGGAGCCTCGGTGGTGGGATTGCTCAGGAACGGTGTGCTGCACCGGGCTCCGGGCCCGGGATTCCGCCTGCTGGCAGGCGACGAGGTGGCGGTGATCGGGGAACCGGACGAGCGAGCTTCCTTCGAGGCCCTGACGGCAGCGCCCCTGCCCCCTGACGCGGGCGGCTCCCACGACCGGTGAGCCGGGGGCCGCGGGGGAAGGGCCCCTCCGGCCGCGCAGCGGGGGGTGCAAGGGGCATCCGCAACCCGATCTGCGCCCGCCGAAATCCGCGGCGAAACGGGAAGGCGGTCTCCTCCGGGAGACCGCCTCCGAACCGTCACACCCAGTCCCCGGCGACCGCGGGCCGGGAAACGACGCAGCGCCCTACTCGGAACGCACCTTCGCCAGCCACTTGGGCGCGTGCTTCCTGGCCCAGGCGACCGAGACCTCTCCCCAGAGCATGCCCGGGAGCGTGCCGGGGTTTCCCACGGTTCCGAGGTAGACGTGGACCACGATCGCCGAGGTCATGAAGACGAAGAGGAGGGAGTGCCCCGCGAGGCAGACCTGGACCAGCCAGCGTGGGAAGGAGAGGGGGTTCCAGATCACCCAGCCCGTTGCGGCGAGGCCCATCGTCGAGAAGAGCGAGCAGATGTCGAAGAGCTTCTGGCCGGTGTTGTACTTGCCCATGGGGGGAGACTTGCCGCCTCGATGGAGGTATCCGCCGGCCACCTTGAGCCACGCCAGATCGTCGCGGTCGAACTGGAAGGAATCCCTGGCGTGCAGGAGCGAAAGCGATACGGAACTGACCGCGAAGACGACCCCGGCGATCTTGTGGATCAGGATCGCCTGCGCGCCTCCGCCCATCAGGCCCAGGAAGTTTGCGAAGCTCTTGTCGAACAGGCCCAGCCCGGAGAAGACCAGGATCGAGAAGGCGATGGCCACCACCCAGTGGCAGAGGCGCTCGAACGGCCGGTAGCGCTGCACGTAGTTCCTGGCCATCCTACGCACCTCCTTCTTCGTCGTCGCGCGGGATGTTCTTCGGCCCCACGGTCACGTAGTGGACCAGCGCCGCGGCGAGCGCGCCCCAGAAGGCCACCCAGCCCATCGGTCGGACGAAGTCCTTCCAGAAGAGCACGCTCGGCGGGATCTGCGGCGTTTCCGGGAGCCCGTAGCGGGACGGCGGACCGCCCAGGGCGTACATCGCGCCCAGGCCTCCCAGGGCCTCCTCCCCGTAGACGGTCTTGCCCCCGGCCTTGGCGTCGGCGATGACCCTCGAGCGCAGGTGGTAGCGGATCGAGCCGGTGGGGCACACCTTGGAGCAGGCGGGCTGGAGCCCGTTGGCGATGCGCGAGGTGCACATGTGGCACTTCGCGATCCGGCCCTCCCCGTCGTAGCGCGGGATCTCGAAGGGACACGCGGAGATGCAGTACTTGCACGAGATGCACTTGGCCCGGTCGAACTCCACGAAGCCCAGCGCGTTGTGGAACAACGCCCCGGAAGGGCACACCTTCACGCAGCCCGCGTCGGAGCAGTGCAGGCACCGCTGGCTGAAGAAGTGCCACCCGAGGCGGTCCCCCGACTCGTCCTCGATGAACCGGATCCGGTTGTAGAGGTCGGAGGATACGTCGGCGGGGTTCTCGAAGCTGCCCCGGTTGACCGTCTCCTGCGCGTCGAGCTCGTTCCACTGCTTGCACGCCACCTGGCAGGCGCGGCAGGCGATGCACTTGTCGGGGTCGATCATCAGAGCGGTCTGGCGGCGGCTCATCGGTCAGCCTCCCCTCACGATGTCCACCATGAAGGCCTTGGTCTCCGGGATCATGGTGTTGGCGTCTCCCACCGTCGGGGTGAGCAGGTTGGCGCTGTCGCCGGCCCCCGAGGTCGTCCAGCCGTAGCACCAGGGCAGGCCCACCTGGTGGACGGTCCGCTCCGCGACGCGAAAGGGCCGGAACCGCGGGGTCACCACCGCGACCGCCTCGAGCTGCCCCCGGGCCGACTTCACGGTGACCACCTCGCCGTTGGCGATCCCCCGTTCCCGGGCCAGTTCCCGGCTGAGTTCCACGAACATCTGCGGCTGCAGTTCGAGCAGCCAGGGCGTGGTTCGTGTCATCACGCCCGTCTGCCAGTGCTCGGTCACGCGGTAGGTGGTCGCCACGAGGGGGAACTTCTCGTCGCAGGAGGCGAAGACGTCCTCCGGCTTGGAGAGCGCGCCCTCGTACCAGACCTTCATGGCCGGATTCACCCGGTGGGGGTTGAGCAGGTTCTCGGGCACCACGCACTCGAGGGGTTCGTAGTGCTCCGGGAAGGGGCCGTCGGCGAGGCCGGGCCCGAAGATGGAGGCCACGCCGTGGGTCTTCATGAGGAAGGGGAGCATCCCCCCGGGGGAATGAAGGGGAGGCCACCCACCGTCGGGAACGTCGCCGACCCACGCCTTCCCGTCCCAGTAGATGGGGGCGCGCGTCCGGTCCCAGGGGTCGCCCCGGGGGTCGACCGAGGCCCGGTTGTACAGGATCCGGCGGTTGAGCGGCCAGCACCAGGCCCACTCCGGGAACAGGCCGAGGCCGGTCGGGTCGGCGCGGCCGCGCCGGGCCATCATGTTGCCCTTCTCGGTGTAGCTCCCGCAGTAGACCCAGTTGCCCGAGGAGGTGGAGCCGTCGTCCTTCAGCTGGGCAAAGGAGTCCAGGAGCGGCCCCTTGGTGGCCGAGTCCGTCCAGGACCTCCCGTTGATCTCCTGGGCCACCTTGTGCGGGTCCACGTGCCGGAGCCTCCCCTCGGCGTCGACGAAGCCGTAGTCCCACGAGATCTGGGTGAAGGCCTCCCGGAGCGGGGAGTTCCTCTGCTCCATCTTGGTGCGGATGGCGTAGAACAGCTCGTTGATGATCTCCGAGTCGGGCAGAGCGTCGCCCCTGGGCGCCACGCACTCGTACCGCCACTGGGCCCAGCGGCCCGAGTTCGTGATCGACCCCTCCTTCTCGTAGCTGACGGCGCAGGGCAGGAAGAACACCTCGGTGTCGACCTCTTCGGGGTTTACCCCCGGGCCCCGCCAGAAGCTCGAGGTCTCGTTGTCGAAGAGGTTGACGGTGACCAGCCAGTCGAGCTTGGCGAGGGCCTTTCGCATCTTGCCCGCGTTGGAGGTGCAGCAGGCCGGGTTCTGTCCCCACGCGAAGAACCCTTCGAAGCCTCCGTCGTCCATCCGGTCGACCATCTTGAGCCAGGAGTAGTTCTCTCCCGGGTCGATCTTGGGAAGGCGGCCGTACGCGAGGTCGTTCTCCGGGATGGCGGCGGCCCCGTACGCGGCCTTCAGGTAGCTCGCCAGGTACTTGGGCCGGTTGCCCCACCAGTTGGGCGCCCCGGGCTCGACCGTCGTGGGGGTGTGTCGGCGGGCGTAGTCCGCGCGGGTGGGAAGGTCGGCCGACGGCATCGGCAGGTAGCCCGGGAGGATGTGGAACAGGAGCGCGTGGTCGGTGGACCCCTGGACGTTGGACTCGCCCCGCAGCGCGTTGATCCCTCCGCCCGCGCGGCCCACGTTGCCCAGCAGGAGCTGGATGATGGCCATGGCCCGGATGTTCTGGGTGCCGGTGGTGTGCTGGGTCCAGCCCATGGCGTAGAGTTCGGTGCCCGCCTTGTCGGCCCCCCCCGTCGACCCGAACAGCTCGTACACCGTCTTGAGGTCGGCCACGGGGGTTCCCGTGACCTGGGAGACCGTCTCGAGGTCGTAGCGCTCGTAGTGCTTCCGGAGCAGTTGGAAGACCGAGCGGGGGTGCTTCAGCGTCGGGTCCTTCCGGATCACCCCCTTTGCGTCCGCCTGGAACGCCCAGGTCGACTTCTCGTACGAGCGGTTCTCCGCGTCGTAGCCCGAGAACACCCCCTCGAAATCCCCCGGCATGCGGAACTCGTCGTTCACCAGGAAGCTGGCGTTGGTGTAGTGGACGACGTAGTCCGTGTGGCACAGGTCGTTGTCCAGGATGTACTTGATCATCCCTCCCAGGAAGGCGATGTCGCTGCCCGACCGCAGGCTCGTGTAGAAGTCGGCGCGGGCGGCCGTGCGTGTGAAGCGCGGGTCGACCACGATCAGCTTGGCGCCCCGCTTCTCGCGCGCCTCCATGATCCAGTGGAAGCTCACCGGGTGGTTCTCTGCGGGGTTGGCCCCCATGACGAGGATGACATCGGCGTTCTTGATGTCGATCCAGTGGTTGGTCATCGCGCCGCGCCCGAAGCTCTCCGCCAAACTGGCGACCGTGGAGCTGTGTCAGAGCCGCGCCTGGTGCTCCACGTAGACGAGGCCGAGCCCCCGCATGAATTTCTGGAGCAGGTAGGCCTCCTCGTTGTCGAGCGCGGCCGAGCCGACGTGGGCGATCCCCTGGGTGCGGTTCACCGTCTGGCCGGCGGCGTTGGTCGTCTCGAAGGTCCGGGTTCGGGTGTCCACCACGCGCTCGGCGATCTGTTCGACCGCCCACTCCCAGCTCACCTCCTTCCACTCCCGCGCGCCCTTGGCGCGGTAGTACGGTCTCGTCACCCGCTTGGGGTTGTCGTGGAGCTGGGAGATCGACGCCCCCTTGGGACACAGGGTGCCGCGGTTGATCGGGTGGGCGTTGTCGCCCTCGACGTTGATGACCTCCCCTCCCCGAGACTCCACCACGAGCCCGCACCCCACCGAGCAGTAGGGGCAGATGGTGGTCTTGACGTTCGCGAACTGCGTTCGGAGCGACTGGGTCTTGTCTGCGTGGGCGCTGCTGCCCGACGCGGCCGCGGCCACCCCGGCGCCGGCCACCTTCAGGAAATCCCGCCTGCTGACACCCATGCG
>CAZJSF010000134.1:5301-7684 GCA_964548515.1 uncultured Thermodesulfobacteriota bacterium | reverse complement strand
TGGAGGCGCCACCCGGATTCGAACCGGGGATAGAGGTTTTGCAGACCTCTGCCTTACCACTTGGCGATGGCGCCGGAAGGGAGCGCTACGGTAATGGGAGGACTCGATGCTTGTCAAGGAAACCGGGCCGCAGGCCGCCGCTCCAAGAACGTCGATGACAGCCGGCGGGGGCCCTTGCGACGAAGCGTCCCAGGGCCGCGCGCTCCGAAGTGTTGTGCTGCGGGAGGAAGGTCCCGGTTTCAGCCCGGCACGGGTATGTGGGAGACTCGCCGTCGTCGCGTGGCGCACGGGGGTGTCGCGGCGGGGCAGGAGGAGCGTTCGAGCCGTCTCGGAGAACGGGGGATGTCGGGAGCAAGGTCGGTGCAGAGGAGGTGGCGGCGTCCGAGCGGCCGATGAGGGCGCCGAAACCGGCGGCCTCGTCGATTGCGGCGGGGCCCGTTCCGGAGGGTGGGGCTTCGCGGGCGCGTGGTTCCCGAGCCCCTGCGGTCAGTCCCTCCAGAAGAGCCACTGCCACGACCCCGCGTCACTCGGGGCGTCGGGGAGCACGCCGATGTCCCAGCACGGGCCGTGGGCGCTGGCACCGAGTTCCGCCGACCACGTCGTGGCGAGGAGTCGCATCGGTTTCGTCATGGGGCGCGCCGCCACGATTCGGACCCGCAGCGCTCCGTGCTCCACGCGCAGGAGGACTCCTCGGACGGCGATGTAGGCGGAGGCCCTTCGAACGATGTCCTGCAGCAGGACGGAGCCCCCGCCGAGACGCAGGCAGCCGTTGGCCAGGGAGGACATCTCGTTCGAGCGGGCGTGGCGACACGCGGGACGTCGTGTCCTGATGCCTCGACGCCGCGTCGCCACCGAGTGGCGGTGCTTCCGGTACTGATCCACGCGGGACGGAGAAGTCATGGGACGCACGGTACCGCAGGATGACCCGAGCACAAGGGGAGGGTCCGTGGCCGTCGCGCGCCGCGGTCGCTCGCGGATGTCGGGAGGTTTCCCGGCCCGTTGTGGGCTGGGAACCGGAAGGCCGAGGGAGAAGGAACGATGACGGAAGAAGAGATGGCAGGGCGATTCCGGGAGCGGATGCTGGCGGACGGCCTGCCCGAAGCCGCGGCGGACGAGTTCGAACGTCTGTACCGGCTCTATCGGGCCGGGGACGGCGGCACGATGGATTGGGACGAGTTGGAACCGCTGGCGGGCGAGGGCCTGGTCTCTCTCGACTCGCTCGGGGCTCCGGCCGTCGGGGAGGAGAACGGCCTAGAAGGCCCGGGGTTGGTATGGATCGTGCTGAACGGGGGACTGGGAACCTCGATGCGGATGGACGGTCCGAAGAGCCTGCTCCGCGTCAAGGACGGACGGAACTTCCTCGACTTCATCGCCCGGCACGTTCTCGAGCGAAGGCAGGCGGGAGAGCGACTCCCGCTGCTCTTCATGCACTCCTTCGCCACACGGGAGGAGAGCCTCGGCGCGCTGCGCCAATACCCTCTTGCCGTCCCCGGACGCGACGGGTCCTCCCTTCCGCTGGACTTCGTCCAACACCGGTTTCCGCGAGTCCGAGCAGCGGACGGGGCCCCTTTCGGCGAACCGGGGGAACGGGAGGCTTGGGCGCCCCCCGGCCACGGAAACCTGTACCTGTCGCTGGCTGCGTCGGGGTTGCTCGACCGCCTCATCGCGAGCGGCCTGCGCTGGGCCTTCGTGTCCAACGCCGACAACCTCGGTGCCGCCCCGGACCGCCGAATCCTGGAATACCTGCGCGAGCGTCGGCTGGAGTTCGCGCTGGAGGTGACGCCGCGCACTGCCGCGGACGTCAAGGGGGGAACGCTGGTGACCCACGCGGGACGGGTGGAGTTGCTCGAGATCGCCCAGGTCGACGACGCCCACAAGGAGGACTTCCAGGACGTCGCTCGATTTCGCGTCTTCAACACGAACAGCTTGTGGCTCGACCTAGAGGCCGTTCGAAGGCAGCTGCGGCGCGGAGAGTTGCAACTGCCGGGGATCGTCAATCGCAAGCAGGTCGGGGGGGTGTCGGTGGTGCAGTTGGAGACCGCGATGGGCGCAGCGATCCGGTGTTTCGATCGCGTGGCGGGTATCGTGGTGGGCCGGGATCGCTTCGCGCCTGTGAAGACGACCGACGACCTGCTGGTGCGCCGGAGCGACGCCTACGTTGCGGGGCGGTCGGTGCCCCTGGCCCCGAATCCCGCTCGCAGCCCGCGACTCGGGCCGGTGGTGGTGCGACTCGACCCGAAATACTACGGTTCGGTGGAGGATCTCGACCTGCGCATCCCGCACCCGCCGAGTCTGATCGAGGCGCGTGCCCTCGAGGTCTCGGGAGACGTGCGCTTCGGCCGCGACGTGGTGGTGCGGGGCGAGGTCAGGGTCGAGAATCGCA
>CAZJSF010000134.1:0-5272 GCA_964548515.1 uncultured Thermodesulfobacteriota bacterium | reverse complement strand
GGACGCTTCTGGCCGGCTAGTGGGACCCGACTTCCCCCCGGAGGACTTCGACGACCCGCCCGTCGAAGAGGACACCCTGGTTCGCCTCCATGTAGTGCAGCGCCTCCTGGGGCGGCAGGGCGGGCCGGTAGGGCCTCTCGGAGACCAGGGCCTGATAGACGTCGGCCACCGCGAGGATCTTCGCGTTCAGGGGGACGTCTTCTCCCGTCTTGTGCAGGTACCCGGAACCGTCCTCCCTTTCGTGGTGGTACAGGATCGCTTCCCGGTCGACGTTGCGGAGAGGCAGCCCTTCGAGGAACTTCCAGCTCAGCAGGGTGTGGCGCTGGGTGAGAGCGCGTTCGCGCGCGCTCAATGCCCTCGGCTCGGCCAGGATCGGGGTCCGGTAGCTGACCTTCCCGAGATTGTGCAGGCGGGCTGTCACCCAGAGGGCTTGCGCGGCCTCCTCGGTGCAGCCCAGGCCGCGGGCGATGCTCCGGGCTAGGTCGGCGACGTGGACCGAGTGCCCGGCCATTCCCGGCACCTGGCTTTCCATGAGGTCCACGAGGCCGAAAAGGCTCTGGTTCAGAAAATCCTCCTGCACCCGGTCGAAGCCCCGAGACAGAACCACGTACTGGGACAGGAAGGTCGCCACGGGCGCGAACCGTTCCACGTCTGCCTCCGTGAAGGGCTGGCCGTCGGAGCGGTTGCTGAAGTGGATCAGCCCTACCAGTTCCCCGTCGTGGAGCAGCGGGTAGGAGAAGAAGGAGTCTCCCCTGTAGGTGCCGGCACCGTTGACGGGAAGGTCGGCGTACTGGTCCGGCCCGGCCACGAGGAGGGGTTTGCGGGTCTGGGCCACCCACGACGAGACCGTCTTCCGGGTGAGGGGGACGCGGGTGGTTCGGACGATCTCGTCCTGCCCCTCGAAGCCGACGGCAACCTGAATGACGAGATCCTCTCCGTCGCGGATCATCACCGAGACGCGGTCGGCGGGCACGGCGTCCAGCGCGAGGCGGGTGAAGAGGCGTAGCAGGCCCGAGGGGTCACGGACGGGCTCCCGCATGATCCCGGCGCGGGCGGCGTCGAGGATGGCATCGTCACCGCCTTGCGGCTCGGGAGACGGAAACTGGTAATAGCGCTTGCCCGGCAGGGTCTTCGCTCGCTCCAAACCGTCGCGGGAGGCATCCAGCACCGACTCGGCGGAAAACGCGTCCTCGGGGTAGTTGACCGCGCACAGCGAGAATTCGCATTCGGGGCCGGTCGTGTCCCCGGAGCCGTTCACGGTCGGATGCTCGAGAGCCTGGAAGGTCCGTTGCGCCACGATGCTCAGATTGGCCTTGGGCGTCCCGGGGAGGATGGCGGCGAACTCGTCCTCGGCGATTCTCGACAGGGTGTCGCTCTTGCGGACCACGCGGCGCATGGCCCGGGCCACCTCTCGGAGCAGTCCGTCTGCATCCGCGTGCCCCCGTGCGTGCTGCCGGGCGGTGAGATCCCCGACTCGCAACGTCACCACCGACACCACCTCTCCGTGCCTGCGTGCGCGATCGACTTCGCGTTCGAGTTGCTGCTCGAAATAGCGCCGGTTGAAGAGACCCGTCAATCGGTCCAGATAGGCGAGGTCCGGGCCGCGTTGCTCCTGGACGAGACCCTCCAGGATCCCCTCGAACGCGAGGGTGAAGACCCGGAGCAGATGCGCCTCCTCCATCTCGAAATCGGCCCCGGTCGTCCGCGCCAGCATGAGGGTCCCGTGCACCGCTTCCCCTACGTAGACGGGAAGCGAGAGCAGGCACTGGGCCTGGAGTTTCTGGAGCGCCGCCTCGGGGGACTGGGTCGAGTCCCCTGCACGGCGGAGCAGGAAGGGACGCCCCGAACGGCGGGGTTCCTCCGTACCCAGGATCTCCTCGAGGATTCTCCTGGCCGCTGGTTCGACCGATCCTCTCACCCCCTTGGTGCGCTGGGGCCCGCCCGCTTCATCGGCCCAGAGAAGAGAGCTCCAGTCGGACGGCACCAACTCCGTCGCGAGGTCGAGGAGGAGGTTGAGCGCCGCATCGGAGTCGCCGAGGCTGCGCCCCAGGAGCTGAACCTGGAGCAGGCGGTTCATCTTCCCGGGGAAGGCGCGGGCCAACTCCGGGGTGATTTCCGCCGGGAGGCTCAGATAAGCTTCGTCGGGTATGTTCACTCGCATGTTCCGCCGGGCCTTTCTCGTCGAGCGGCAGCGTCAACCCGCAGGTAGCAATTCCCATGCCCCGAGCGATCGGGGAGTCGTATGGGGAGAAAAGCGACGTCTCGGCGGTAGGGAACCGCTTCTTTGGCTTCGGCCATCGCACCACATGGGTTCGAATATGGGAAAAGTCTTTCCCTTTTGCGGCATCGCCTGTTGTGCATCCCGGACCGCTGCGCGGCGAAGCCCCGCCGAGGGACGGTCCCCCGGGAAGGCCCGCGCCCGAGTTGACGCTGCAGTGCAGCAGGGATAGTGTTCGCCCGGCCCCGGAGCGGATTCCGGCGGACGGGATTCGTTCCGTGAAGGCGGCGCGCGCGGAGGGAGAAATGGATCCGGGACGGACGGTACGGGATCTGGCGGTCGGGGAGAAGGCCTCCCTGACGCACCGAGTCGAGGAGATGCACCTGGCCCTCTTCGCAGCGGCCACCGGCGACCTCAATCCCATCCACTTCGATGCCGATTACGCGGGGCGCACCCTGTTCAAGGGAAGGATCGCCCATGGCCTCCTGTCGGCGGGATTCGTGTCCGCGGTCATCGGGAACAGGTTGCCGGGGTTGGGCACCGTGTACGTCGCCCAGGACTACCGGTTCCTGGCCCCGGTGCGCCTGGGAGACCGGGTTACGGCGGAGGTGGAGATCCTCGCCCTGGACGAGGAGCGGAACCGGGTCCGGCTGCGGACGACCTGCACGAACCAGGACGGGACGGTGGTGCTGGACGGCGAGGCTCTGGTCATGCCCCCCAGGGTGCCCGTGGCGGGGGCCGAAGCGGAAGCGACCGGGGCCCGCGTGCTGGGGGTGAAGGATGGAATCGCGAGAGCGGTCGGCGCCTTCCGGAGAGCCATGGAAGGCTCGGGGGCCAGAGGCGTCGGCCAAGGGGGAGGGGGCGAGTCGGAGGGGCCTCCCCACAGTGGTTCCCGCTGAGGCGGTACCCGGGCTCGGGCGGCATCTCGGGACCCGGGCAGAGTAGGGTCTCTGTGCGCAGCGGGTGGGGGCAAAACGCGCCGTCGTGAGAGCGCGGGGCGGAGGCCCCCGGTCGTGACGGGGCGTGGAGGCGGGAAACGAGGGGTGCCGAGGGCGCCCCTCGCTTCGTCCTCGGCCCCCCCTTTTGCCCGGTGGGTCTGCGCGGCGATTCACGTCCCTTCTCCGATGGGTCGATCTGGTTTCGCGGATCTCGTCACGGAGGGTGAGATGCGCTGGATCGTCGCAGTCGCCGGGTGCCTGCTGTGGGCCGTGGGGCCCTGCCCATGCTACGGAGGTGCGTCGGTAGAGCGGTTCCTGGTGGAGGGAAGGGTCCATGTGACCCTCGTGACGCTCGACGACGGGGCGCGCGGGGGGATCATATGGCAGGACACGACGATGCCCCGCAGCGGCGAGGAACCCTTCCTCCGCCGGGGGCGCGTGCTGCACTTTCGTGGGGACGCCGTGCCGCCCGCTCACCTGGTCCCCGGCGTGGCCCTCGTTCTCCGAAACCCGCCGTGGGATCCCTCGGTCTCAACCGCGCTGGGCGTCTCCCTCGATTAGGACGTCACCCCCCCCGGCGAAGGCGTCGCCCCGCGGGGGCGCCGCGTTCCGGTGACTCGGTTCCGAAGGTCGCCGGGCCGTGCGACCCGCCGTGCGGCCTGAGGCCGACGGCGCCCTTGCGCGTCGGGGCAGACCCTGGTTTCATGGCACGGTCTTCGAAGCTGAGGAGGAGGCCCCATGAAGCTCAAGCAGATCTCGATATTCCTCGAGAATTCCCCCGGCAGGCTGTTCGAGGCGACCAAGGCGCTCGGCGACGCCGGCATCAATCTCAGGGCGTTGACGCTCGCCGAGTCGACGGACTTCGGCGTTCTGCGCCTGCTGGTCTCCGACGTGGCCACGGCAAGGCGGATCATGATGGAGAAGCATCTCCCCGCCCGCGTAGACGAGGTGGTGGCGGTGGAGATCGACGACCGTCCGGGGAGCCTCGCGGGGATCCTGAAGCCCCTCCTCGACGCCCGCATCAACGTTTCGTACATGTACGCCTTCACGGGCTTCTCTTCGGGGCGTGCCGTCATGATCTTCCGCTTCACCGACAACGACGAGGCCGAACGGGTGCTCAAGGCCCAGGGTGCGAAACTGCTCGACGCCGCCGCCTTCGGCATGTTGGAGGGGGCGGGATGATTTCCTCAGGATTCCAAGGGAGGCGCAGCCATGAGTGAAGACTCCGGGTTTCGGTGCCACAAGTTCGCCGTCGTCGGGGCGGGCCCGGTGGGGTGCATCGTGGCCGCCTACCTGGCCCGGGGCGGGTACGACGTCACCCTGTGCGACGTGGTGCCGGCCTTGGTCGAGGCCGCACGGTCGCCCGGGATCTCGATCGAGGGCGCGGAGAACTTCCGGCAGGCCGTCCCGAAGGTGCTCACACGCATCGACGACCTGGCCGCCGATCCCCCGGACGTGATCATCGTGACCGTCAAGGCCACGGCGCTGGCCCTCCTGGCGTCCGCGATCCAGGGCTTCCACCGGCCCGGCATGGTCGCGGTCAGTTGGCAGAACGGGATCGACACCGAGCTTGTGCTCTCGGAGTTCCTCGGACGCGAGTCCGTGCTCCGGGCCGTGGTGAACTACGGGTGCGCGCTCACGGCGCCGGGGCAGATCCACATGGCCTTCCACCACCCGCCCCACTGTCTCCAGGAACTGGATCCGGCCGCGAGGCCGGCCGCCGTCGCCGTGGCCGAAGCCCTCACGCGGGGGGGGCTGCACACCGAGCGCACGGAGGAGATCGTGCGGATGGTGTGGCGGAAGTCGATCATGAACGCCTGCATGAACCCGGTGTGCGCGGCGACGGGCATGACCATGGCCCAGGCGATGCGCGACCCGATCATCTCCCAGATCGTGGATCTGCTGATCAAGGAGGGGGTCGCCGTGGCGCGCGCCAACGAGATCTCGCTGGGCTGGGAATACTACCCCTACGCGGTGGATTACATGCGCAAGGCGGGCGACCACAAGCCCTCGATGCTCATGGACATCGAGGCGCGCCGCCGCACCGAGGTCGACTTCATCAACGGCAAGATCGTGGAGTACGGCGAGCGCGCCGGGGTGGACACCCCCTACAACC
>CAZJSF010000133.1:0-7708 GCA_964548515.1 uncultured Thermodesulfobacteriota bacterium | reverse complement strand
CGAGGTTCAGCCCCCCCGAGAAGCGGGAAGCCCCGAAGTTGGTGAGGAGATCCATCAGGTCCAGGTGGCACGCCGCGTTGTAGCGGTTGCGGGGCTGCTGGTAGGCGCGCCCGCCGGCGCCGTCGAACCAGCCCGGGAGCGCCAGGCCGTAGCGGAACGCCGCGAGCTCCAGCAGCGGCACGTCGAAGGTGCGCCCGTTGTAGGTCACCAGCGTCGGGCGCCGGTAGGCCTCCCAACCCCGCCAGAAGAGGTCGGTGATCACGTGGGGCCGGAAGAGGGGGGCGTCCAGGACCACGAGGTCGGCGAGCGCGAAGTCCCGCGAGACCTTGGCCACGGCCACCGAGACCGGCACCTGGTAGGTGTAGGGGATGAAGTCCGTGCCCCGGGTCTCGACGAGCTCGGCGCGAAAGCGGGCCACGGCCGCGGCGGGGCCCAGTTCCTCGCCGGGGTAGCGAAGCTTGGACACCAGGGACCCGTCGGCGGCGCTCTCGACGTCGAAGACGAAGTAGCGGGCGGAGTCGGAATCGGTCATCGTCGCGTGCCCCCCTGGGGGAGAGCGGAACGGGATGCGGAGCGTCGCGGCATCGACGGGCCGGGCCTCCGCTCCTCCCCCACCGTGCGGAAACCCTACGCTGCCCCTTCGCGGCACTTCCGGCGCAACTCGTAGAGCAGCACGCCGGCCGCGACGGCCACGTTCAGGCTGGAGACCTGGCCGGCCATGGGGATCGCCACCACGCGGCCGCAGCGGCGCAGGACGTTGGGCCGGATGCCCCGCTCCTCGCCCCCCAGGACCAGGACACAGGGAAACCGCACGGCGGCCTCGTAGACGTCCTCGGCGCCCCCGTCGGAGGCCGCCACCGACTCGAACCCCTCGGCTTCGAGCTCGTCCAGGGAGCGGGCCAGGTTGACCACCTGGGCCACGGGCACCGAGGCCAGGGCTCCGGAGGCGGTGCGGGCCACGGCGGCGCTCAGCCCGGCGGAGCGGTCCTTGGGGATGACGACCCCGGCCGCCCCCACGCCGTCCACCACCCGGAGCACCGCGCCGAGGTTCCGTGGATCCTGCACGCAGTCCAGGGCCACGATGAGGGGCAGGCGCCCCGGCCCCCGGGCCCGGACGACGAGGTCGCCCAGGGGAGCGTACCGCCACCCCCCCACCTCGAGGCACACGCCCTGGTGGTTGCCGCGCCGGGCGAGCTCGTCCAGCCGGGCGCGCGGCGCGGGCTCCACCGCGACGCCCGCCCGGGCCGCGGCCTCCAGCACCTCGGCGGGCGGCCGTCCCTCCCGGCTCACGAGGAGGCGCCGCGCGGTCTGCGGAGCCGCCGCCAGGTGCTCCGCCACGGTCCTCCGGCCGTAGATCCACTCCGTCACGGGCGCTGCCTACCCTCCGGAGGAAAACCCCTCCAGTTCGCGGGCGATCGCCGCCGCCGCCGCTCGCGGATCGGCGGCCTCCCGGATCGGCCGCCCCACCACCAGGTAGTCCGCCCCGGCGGCCACCGCGCCGGCGGGCGTAGACACCCGGACCTGGTCGCCCCGGGCCGCGCCGACCGGACGGACGCCCGGGGTCACGATCACCGCCCGGGGCCAGGCGGCGCGAATCGCCCCGGCCTCCTCCGGCGACGCGACGACGCCGTCGAGTCCGCTCTCCCGGGCCAGGGCCGCCAGCCGGGCCACCGCCTCCGAGGGCGTCCCGGCCACGCCCACCGCACCCAGGTCGCCGGGGCCGTGGCTGGTCAGGATCGTCACCGCGAGCACCGCGGGGGGCGGGAGCCCCGCATCGACCGCGCCCTCCCGGGCCGCCTCCGCCGCCCGGGCCATCCCCTCGGCACCCGCCAGCGCGTGCACGTTCACCAGGAAGGCGCCCAGCCCTCCCGCCGCCCGGGCCGCGCCCGCCATGGTCGCGGGGATGTCGTGGAACTTGAGGTCGAGGAACACCCGGTGCCCCCCCGCCACCATCTTGCGCACGAGCGACGGCCCCTCCGACACGAAGAGCTCCAGGCCGACCTTGAAGGCCCCCACCGCGCCTTCCAGCCGGTCGGCCCACGCCCGGGCCTCCCGGGCCGAGGCCACGTCCAGGGCGAAGATCAGGCGCTCCCGGGGCGTCACGTCCGCCGCTCCTCCACCCACGAGGCGGCCCACCGGGCCACCTCGGCGAGGGGTATGCTGTGCTCCACCCGGGTCTTCCGCTCCTTCACCTCCGCCACGCCCTGGGCCAGCCCCTTGGCCCCGATGGTGATCCGCAGCGGGATCCCCAGCAGGTCCGCGTCCTTGAACTTCACGCCCGGGCGCTCGTCCCGATCGTCTACCAGCACCTCCACCCCACGGCTCTCGAGGCCCTCCGCCACCCGCGCGGCGGCCTCGCGGGTCGCCTCGTCCTTCACCTGGAGCGGCAGCACCACCACCTCCCACGGGGCCAGGGGAACCGGCCAGACGATGCCGTCGGCGTCGTTGTTCTGCTCGATCGCCGCCGCCGCCGTGCGCCCGACGCCGATGCCGTAGCACCCCATCACGATGGGCCGCTCGGCGCCCTGGGCGT
Organism: uncultured Thermodesulfobacteriota bacterium; assembly: GCA_964548515.1. Classification (GTDB taxonomy): domain Bacteria; phylum Desulfobacterota; class Deferrisomatia; order Deferrisomatales; family JACRMM01; genus CAZGRT01. Next base: position 5,175 of record CAZJSF010000133.1, on the reverse strand, counting down.
CGAGGAAGGTCGCGCGCAGCGCCTGGGAGTACTTGGTGCCGAGCTTGAAGATGTGCCCCACCTCGATGCCGCGCTTCACCACGACCGGCTCCCGGCAGCGGGGGCACGAGTCGCCCTCCCGGATGAACCGCAGGTCGGCCCACCCCGCGGCCTGGAAGTCCCGGCCCGCCACGGCGTTCCGGTAGTGGGCGTCCGCCTCGTTCGCCCCAACCACGAGACCGCCGGCGCCCTCCAGCGCCCGGTCCAGATACACCGGGATGGTGAGGCCCACCGGCCCGGCGTACCCCACGGGCGCCCCGGTGAGCTCCGCCACCCGGGCCTCCGGCGCCAGTTCCGCCGCGTTGGCCTTGACCAAGTTCTTCACCTTGGCCGGGTTCGCGTCGTGGTCCCCCCGCACGCAGATCGCCACGGCTCCCTTGTCCGTCTCGAAGATCAGCGTCTTCGCCACCCCCTCGGGGGCGACGCCGAGGAAGGCCGTCACCTCCTCGATGGTCCGCCGCCCCGGCGTGGACACCCGCTCCAGGGCGGCCACCCCGCCCGGCTCCGCGGCTCCCTCGCGGGCGGCCACCTCGGCCTTCTCCACGTTGGCCCCGTACCCGCACGCGCGGCACGCCGCGATCGCGTCCTCCCCCGACTCGGCCAGCACCATGAACTCGTGGGAGAAGCTGCCGCCGATGGAGCCGGTGTCGGCCTCCACCGCCACGAACTCCAGGCCACACCGCTCGAAGATGCGCGTGTAGGCCGCGTGCATCTTGCGGTAGCTCTCCTCCGCCCCGGCCTCCTCGGCGTCGAAGGAGTAGGCGTCCTTCATGATGAACTCGCGGCCCCGCATCAGGCCGAAGCGCGGGCGGATCTCGTCGCGGAACTTGGTCTGGATCTGGTAGAGGTTGACGGGCATCTGCCGGTACGACTGAATCTCGCGGCGCACGAGGTCGGTGATCACCTCCTCGTGGGTCGGCCCCAGGCAGCAGTCCCGGTCGTGCCGGTCGCGGAACCGCAGGAGCTCCTTGCCGTAGAACTCCCACCGGCCCGACTCCTGCCACAGCTCAGCGGGCTGCACCGCCGGCAGCAGCACCTCCTGCGCCCCCGCCCGGTTCATCTCCTCGCGAACGATCGCCTCGACCTTCCGCAGGACCCGGAGCCCGGCGGGCAGGTAGGAGTAGATGCCGGCGGCGAGCTTGCGGATCATCCCCGCCCGGAGCATCAGGCGGTGGCTCACCACCTCGGCCTCGGCGGGGTCCTCCTTCAAGGTCGGGAGCAGCAGCTTCGAGTAGTCCATGGGAGCCTCGGCGGTGAAGGGTTCGCGGACGCGCGGCGTCGGAGGTCCATCAGGATGCTGAAAACCCCCTTCCGTGGGCTTTTCCACTGCGGGTTCTCGGGGGCGGCCCCGTCGAACCCTCACGAATCGTCCGGCTTTCCAAGCCGAACGATCCGGCGCCCCGTCCATGGGGCGCGGCGCAGGCTGCCTTTTCAGCAGCCTGCTATACTCCAGCGCCGCCGCCCCGGGCAAGGCCCCGCGCGCCGGAGAGCCGCGACGCTCGGCCCCGGGGAGGGCCACGGCGCTCCCCGGGGGCAACGGCCCCTAGCCTTCGCGGTGGACCCGGTCGGGCGAGAAGGCGGGAAGGCACACCGCGACGTACTCGGCCCCGCCCGGCAGCGGGGTGCTGTACTGCACCCAGTGCCCCTTCTCCACCCGGACGCCCTGGTCCGCGCCGACGTCGCGGAACCCCTCCCGCGTCCGGACGCGCAGCGTGCCCTTCAGCACCACCGTGTACTCGTCGAACTCCGGCTCCTGACCCGGTTCCTCCCAGCCGGCGGGGCTCTTCATGAGGGCGATGCTCACCGCGTCGGTCGCGCTGCTCTCCCGCCCGAAGAACTCCCGGATCTCCTTCGCCGGAGTGCCCGCGGCGCTAACCCGCACCGGCTTCGTGATCGTTGCTGCCACCGTCTCACCTCCCTTTCCCGAGGTTTCTCACCGGCCTGCCTGATGCAGCCCCGAATCTCTCCCCCGAGAGGTCCGGGTCGGAAGATCCCCGGTTTGCAGTGAACTACCTTCCCTCTCCCCCTTGCCTTGCCCGCTGCCCAGGAGCGCTTCCACCTTTATCATTGACGTAACACGTAACGCCAGCTATAGCTTGTCCATGATCCGCTCGTTTCGCGACAAGGACGCTCGAGCCCTGTTCGAGGGACGGCGCGTTCGACGCTTCGAGGGCTTCCGAGTCCAGGCAGAGCGGCGTCTTCAGATTCTCGACAGCGCGACCCGCCTCGAAGACCTGGCCGCCCTGCCCAGCAACCGCCTCGAAGCACTGGCCGGCGCCCGCAAAGGCCAGCACAGCATCCGCATCAGCCAACAGTGGCGGCTGTGTTTCGAGTGGCGGGAGGACGGCCCCTATGACGTGGAGATCGTGGACTACCACTGACAGGAGCACACCGTGAAGAACGAGATGCGACCGATCCACCCCGGCGAGATTCTTCGGGTTGAAATGGAGGAGCTTGGGCTCTCCGCACGGCAACTCGCGCTGGCCCTCAAGGTGCCGACCAACCGCGTTACCGGCATCTTGAACGAGCAGCGGGCAATCACAGCGGATACCGCCTTGCGGCTGGCCCGCTACTTCGGGACGGCTCCGGAATTCTGGCTCAACCTACAGACGGCCTACGAGCTGCGACGAGCCCGGCGCGAAGTGGGCGATCAAATCGAACACGAGGTTTCCCACCGGGCTGCCTGATGCAGCCCGGAATCTCTCCCCCCAAGAGGTCCGGCCCGGGAGATCCCTGGTTGTCCAGTGGAGCACGTCCCTCTCCGCCGACGCAAACGAGTAGGGCGACGCCCGTGGACGCCGCCCCTCTCGTTCAAGGTGCTCCCTTGCCCTACAACCCCGGCGCGAACCCGTCTTCGCCCGCAGCGTCCGGGTGATACCCGCCGGAATTGTAGAACTGGATGGTCCGCAGGAGTTCCGAGAGGCCGATCGACCAGTCCTGGAGGTTGTAGTCCGAGTCGTGTGGAACGCAGCTGTAGTCGCCGGTTCCGGGCGTGTACCCGTCCTCCCCCTGGGGATCGCACGAGTACCCGTCAGAGTTGTAGAACTGGATGGTCCGCAAGAGTTCCGAGAGGTTGATCGACCAGTCGGCAGGGCCATAGTCGCAGTTGTGGGGAGGGAACTCGTAGGGGGGCAGGGCCGCTGCGCATCTCATCGTCTTCTGGGCGGACAACGACCAGTTGCCGGCCGCGTCACGCTCCTGGACATAGAGAGTATGGTCCCCAGCCGACACGATGGCAGAATAATTGCTCGAGCCTGTCGTAGCGGCTCCACTGGTCAAGTCATCATCGTCCAATTTGAACCGGAACATTCGGACGCCGTCACCGCCTCCCGGTTGCCAGGTCCAGGTAGCCTGCATTTGAGAACTGACGAACTGGCCGTACACCAGCGGAGGATTGGGCGGGGTTGTGTCTAGTTGAATCGAGTCCGAAGCGCTGTTCTCATAGGTGGTTGTGTACCCGCAATTGTATGGAACCGTGCGCGTACAGTAGCTCGTGCAATACGACCTGCACCTATTTAGCCAATCGTACCCACCGCAGCAGTACGAACCGCACGCATATTGCTCCTCATAGTAGCAAGTAGCCGGGTTGTAATGCTGGCAGGGCGCCGTGACGGTGACCGTCTTGACCCCATCCCCGGCAGATAGTGTCCAAGGCTGTCCGACAAGGGAGGACACGCTGTACAGTTGGCAATCCTGCTCTTGTTCGTTGCATATGGAGAGTGGGGCACTTTGTGTGTCACCGGAATTACAGAGCGATTCAAACGTATATAGGTTGACTTGTTGATCCACAGTATAGGGTGAACCGTTATCGACCAAGACCGTAAAGCATCTCCCAGTGCTCGGAAGAACGATAAATAGACAAAGAATCAGGAATACCGATTGCGAGAAGATACGCGTGCGCTCGCTGGAGCATGAGCAAATTCTTCGAAGTGGGCTCATGGTTGGCTCCTGATAGAGAATGCGGCCCGGTTCGCCGCATGTGTCGCACTTCATCAGCGAAGGCGCTCTCGCAAGGTGGTTTTCCCGGGACGCATGGGCGCCTCCCCCACGCACATGTGGCAGTTGCCCAGGCGGCCAACCCCCTCCTTCGCCGGGAAAACACCGCTCGCTGGAATGAAAGATCGCCCTAAGGTGTCGAAAACTTTAGGTTCCCAGGCCCGGAAGGAGAGGAGAGAAAGGAAGAGGACGCCTGGGAGGGGCTATGGATCTGGGCAAGCTGCTGGACGATGGTCCCTGCGTCGAAGGGGGTACCTTTGGGTGGCCGGGAGGATCTCGAGCATCGAGGATGGGACAGGCCGCCCAGAACCCCCACCGCTGACCCATCCCGCGCGCCAACCAGTCCTCATGGCCCGCGTCGCACGGCATGCCCCCTGGTTGTCCAGTGAAGAGTGTCCCTCTCGGCCGCGAGTGCCGAGAAAGCGAGAGGGGCGACGCCCGTGGACGCCGCCCCTCTCGTTGCAAGATATTCCCTCACCCTACAAGCCCGGCGCGAACCCGTCCTCGCTGGTCGGGTCCGGGTGGTATCCGCCCGAGTTGTAGAACTGGATGGTCCGGAGGAGTTCGGAAAGGCCGATCGACCAGTCCTGGAGGTTGTAGTCCGACGCGTGAGGTGCGCACGCGCGGTCGCCTGTGCCGGGGGCGTAGCCGTCTTCGCTCTGCGGGTCGCACGAGTACTCGCCCAAGTTGTAGAACTGGATCGTGCGCAGCAGTTCCGACAGGCTCACATTCCAGTCGACGGGGTCGAAGTCGCAGGTGTGCGCGGGACAGCCATAGGGGACGATGCCCCGAGTGATCAGACATCGGTCCATTCCGTTGGCCACTCCGTCGCCGTCCGCATCTGGAAGGTCCCACTCCTGGGCATGCTGTTCCCCCAACGATGTCTCGCTCCACCCAAGTATCTGGCCCCGGTTGTTTATCGCCTCCGCAGATGAGGAAACGTCGACCAGCGGCCCTAGATCCTGCATCCCACCCTCGGCCGTCCACAGGAAGGCATGGGTATAGCCCCTGGCTGTCACGCTCCTCCCCACCACCTGTCCGAGGTCGTTGATCGCCCGGGAAAACGCGGTCTGGCCCACCAGTGGCCCCAGGTCCTGCATCCCGTCCTCGGCCGTCCAGAGGAACGCATGCGTCTCGCCC
>CAZJSF010000132.1:0-7795 GCA_964548515.1 uncultured Thermodesulfobacteriota bacterium | reverse complement strand
AGCCCCTCCCCGTCCATGGGCGCGAGCAGGTACTCGGCACCGTCGGCGCCCAGCTCGGGGGAGAGGCCCACGAAGGGGGTGAGAACGCTCGGCAGGCCGGCCGCCATGGCCTCGAGGACCACGTTGGGCATCCCCTCGCGGCGCGAGGGGAAGGCGAAGACGTCCGAGGCCCGCAGGTAGTCGGGGACGTTGCGGACCAGGCCGGTGAAGCGGATCCGGTCGGGCGCGCCGGAGGCTTCCACGAGCCCCCGCACCCGGTCGCGGAACTCCGCGAGGTCCGGGTACGACTCGTCCTTGCGCAGACCGACCAGGAAGAGGTGGGCCCGCGGGAACCGGGGCGCGATCCGGGTCCACGCGTCGAGGAGCAGGTCGGTCCCCTTGCGGGGGTGGACCGGGCCCACGGTCGTGACCACCAGCGCGTCGGGGGGGATCCCAAGGGATTCGCGCAGGCGGCCGCGCTCCCCCTCCCCGTCGGCTGGGGAGAAACGCACCACGTCCACCCCGTTGGGGATGACCTCGACGGGCGTCCGCGTGCCGAAGGAGCGGACGCTCTCCTTCATCACCTCGCTGCTCACCACGATCCGGTCCATCCGCTCGTGGAGGAACCGCGTGGTCGCCCGGCGCACACAGCACCGCAGCGGGTGGCTGGGCAGCTCGGCGATGAGCGTGTACGCGAAGACGACCGGGATGCCCTGGGCGCGGATCTGCCGGATCCAGAAGGCGGAGCGCGGCTGGAGCCCGGAGACCAGCTGCACGACGTCCGGGCGCGTCGAGGGGTCGCGGCAGAACCGGACGAGGCCCCGGTTGAAGTGGAACGAACGGCCCCAGCCCGCGCGGTCCGGCAGGCGGACGCGGTGCACCGGGGTGCCGTCGATCCGTGCGTCGGGCAGGCGGCGGCCGGGGGGGAGCGAGCGGTCCCACTCCAGGGCGTCGTCTCCGGTCGCCTTCTTGGCCTTGGGCGTCCCGGTGAAGACGCAGGGTTCGATGCCGCGCGAACGGAAGCCCGGGAGGTAGCGCAGGTAGCGGAGCTGCGCGCCCCCGTGGGTCGGGAAGAAGTGCGCCGAGGCGAGGCAGAGCCTGAGCATCGAGGCCGGCGACTCCCCGGGAGCCGGGGACGCCGTCACGCCCCCCACCCCGGCGCCCGCGGCGAGCCCCGGCGGCCCCCCCGCCGGCGTGCCGTCAACCAGAGACACCGAGACGCCGCAGCACGGCCGTCTTGATGGAGCGCACCGTGTCCATGGCCTTTCGCTTGGGAAGGCGGGTCATGTACTCGGAGGAGTACTTGGCCTCGATGACCGGCTCCGGTTCCAGGGCCCAGTCCTCCGTGTCGTACCCCACGGCCTCGAGGTAGGGCAGGAAGGCGGGGCGCAGGCGCTCCACGTCCTCCAGCGTGAACCAGTGGCGCCAGTCGCCGATGGCCTTCTTCCGGATGACCTTGGCCTTGCCCGACGAGTCCGGGACCTCCTGGTCGCCGAGCACGGAGAACCCCAGGTAGCCGTTGAGCCCGTCGTAGTTGTTCTGGACCATGTCCTCGTACTTGAAGAGGTACCAGTCGGGTCCCAGGGAGCGCACGAACTCCGCCATGCGCTCGCAGCGGGTGCGCTCCTCCTCGATGACCTGCTCCGCGCTCATCGGCCACTCGCCGTGCCCGGCGTAGCGGGAGATCTCCAGGAAGGACAGGGACTTGGGGTCCCTCTCCTTCCGCAGCACCAGCGCCAGGTGGGCGTCGTACTGCGCCTTGCGCCCCTGGTAGCCGTTGTGCCAGCGGTAGAGCATGCGGCTCACGGCCGAGTCCCGGGGGTCCCGGGCGATCCAGACCTTCCGGTCGTAGCTCTCCCTGGCGAGGTGCTCCCGGTAGACGTCGAAGCTCTTGCCCTTGCGCTCCTCGTAGGTGTGCTTGTAGACGGCGTTCTCGTAATTCCCGATGTGCTTCCCGGGCTTGCCGCCCGAGAACGCCATGCAGTTCGGGAGGCCTCCGGCGACCTTGTAGCACAGGGCCGTGGTCCCCGACTTCCCGACGCCCAGGATCATGATCTTCATGGCGACTTCTCCGTTCAGAAGGAGGTTGCGTTCGATCGGTCCGCCACCCGCGGGGCGGCTCCGGTCACCCGGCGATCCGGAACAGGCCCCCCGGCAGCTCCCGGGCCCGGACCGGGCCCTCCTGCGAGAGCAGCTCCCGGAACCGGTCGAGGCGCCGCTGCAGTTCGGCGAGCGTCACGCCGGGGTAGCGGTGCCGGTAGAAGGACTTGCGCTGCCGGAACCCGGGGAGGTGGGGGAGGACCCGCTTGAGGGCCCTCCGGCCGTAGGCGTGGAGCAGCCCCCCGCACCGCGCGGCGGCCGAGGGCCCCCCCGGGGCCTCTCCGCCTTCCGCCATTGCCTCCAGCACGTCCACGATGCGCTCGCAGGCCAGGGGCCCGTCGAGGGCCGCGAGGTGGCGGGCGACCAGTTCGCGCCGCTCGTCCCCGTCCGCAGGCCCCACCTCCCCGCGGAGGATCCGGCGCAGGGTCTCCTGGACCTCCTCCGGGCCGTAGCACTCGTGGCTGACGAGGTTGGGCAGCCGGTAGAACCCCCGGTCGTAGCGGTCGTCCACCCGCGCGCGGAAGGACACGGCCGGCACCCGCAGGACGTGGGCCTCCACCCCGGTGGTGCAGCCGTTGTGCACCAGGGCCCGGGTCGCCAGGAGCCACGCCACCACGTTCCCCTCGTTGGTCACGTGGATGCGCGAACCCCGGGCGGCGATCTCCCGGTAGACGTCCTGCCCCTCGGTGGGGTGCGGCCGGACCACGATCCGGTGGTCCGGGAAGGCGGCCTCGAGGGCGGGGATCAGGCGCTGGAACGCCTCGAAGATGGCCTGCTTGTGGTCCCGGAGCCCCTCCGCGTACTCCGGCGTCATCCCCACCCCGGCCTTGCCGAAGCGGGGCTCCTCGCCGGGCTTGACCGGGGCGAAGAGGTTCTGGGCCGGGTAGAAGGCGTTCACGTGGTTGAAGTTCGTGTTCACCAGGATGAAGTCGCCGTAGGCCTCCCGGATGGAGCGCACGTCGTCCGCGTAGAAGGCGCACAGCTCAGGCCGCAGGAGGTCGTTGCGCGGGTTGCCGGTGACGTGGATGGGCATGTCCGGGGGGATGTCCGGGTACCGGCGCCAGAGGTCGGCGTTGTCCTCTCCCCAGGCGAAGAGGTGGGCCAGGTAGCGGATCGCCACGGGCGAGAGCCGGCGGGAGTAGTAGATGTCGGCGGGAAGGTGGACGAGCGCCTCCTCGTCCCAGGTCACGATCCGGTGCCCCAGCTTGCGCAGGATCTCGAAGACGTTGATGTTCCGGGCGGTCATGCTCTTGCACAGGTAGATCCCCCGCGGGAACGCCGTCAGGCGCAGGTCGATCTCGCGCAGGTCTCCGATGATCGAAGGGAAGCCCCGCCTGGCCGCCACGCACGCCAGGAGCAGTTTCGGATCCAGCTCCCGGACCTGGTTTTCCACCGGGATGATGAGGGGGGGTCTCTCAGCCATGCTCGTCTCGCGGACGGGCCTTCCCGCTGCCCCGGATCGGAGGTGAGCCGGGGGGACGGGGAGGGCCTTCCGGACTGCTTCTCGGGGGGCGGGACCGGACGGTCTGGATCGGGTGCCTCGCGGGGCCGGCGCCGTCGGTCTGTGCCGCCCCACCCTTCAGCGGTGCCCTCGAAGGGTGGGCCCGGGAGGCGCGTCGTCTCGGAAACGAGCGATCTTAGGGAGCGCGGCCCCCGGTGTCAAGCGCCGGGCACCGGGCTTTCCCGAGCTCAGCAGGCGACGCGGAAGGTGCCCGGCCGGACCTCCTCGGCCCGGATCGCCTCCCCCGGCCCCAGGATCTCCTCGAAACGCCGGATCTTCTCCTGGAGGCGATCCAACGGGATCCCCGGGTAGCGGTGCTTCTGGAACGCGGGCCGGTTGTGCCCCCCCGGGAGGTAGGACTTCACGCGGTCGGCCAGCCGCATGGCTCCCGCGAGAAACGCCCTCTCCGCCCTGCGGCGCGCGCCGACCCTCTCGGGGGCCAGGGCACCCTCGGCGATGCGCTCCACCACGTCGACGATCCGCTCGCACGCGAAGGGCCCCTCCAGGCCCGAGAGGTAGCGTTTCGCCACCTCGGCCCGTGCGGCGCCGGAGGCCGGGCCGAGCGTTCCCCCGAAGATCTGCGCGAGCCGCTCCTTCACCTCCTCGAGGCTGAAGCACTCGTGGCTGAGCAGGTTCGGGAGGACGTAGAAGCCCCGGTCGTAGCGGTCGTCCACCCGCGCCCGGTACGACAGCGCGGGCTTGCCGAGGACGTACGCCTCGACGCCCGTGGTGCACCCGTTGTGGATCAGGGCGTCGGCCGCCAGGAGCCACGGCACCACGTTCCCCTCGTTGGTCACCCGGATCCTCTCGCAGCGGGAGGCCAGCCGGCGGTAGACCTCCTGGCTCTCCGTCGGGTGGGGGCGCACCACGATGCGGTGGCCCGGGAACGCGCGCTCCAGCTCCGGGACCATGTGGAGGAAGGCCTCGAAGATGGCCTGCTTGTGGTCGCGCAGCCCCTCCGCGTACTCCAGGGGCATGCCCCTCGCCCCTCTCCCGAAGCGGGGCTGCCGGCCCGGCTTCTTCGTGGGCACGAAGAGGTTGAGGCCCGGGAAGAACGCGTTGACGTGGTTGAAGTTGGTGTTCACGAGGACGAAGGGGCCGTGCTCCCCGCGGATCCGCTCCACCTCCCCGGCGTGGAAGGGGCGGAGCTCCGGACGGAGCATGTCGTTTCGGGGGTTGCCCGTGGCGTGGATCGGCAGGCCCCGCGGGAGGTGGGGGTACTGCCGCCACAGCTCCGCGTTGTCCTCGCCCCACGCGAAGAGGTGGGACACGCAGCGCAGCGCCGCCGGCGAGATGCGCCGGGAGTAGTAGACGTCGGGGGGCAGGTGGACGAGGGCCTCCTCGTCCCAGGTCACGATCTCGTGCCCGAAGCGACGGGCGAGCAGGAAGAGCAGGAGGCCCCGGATGGTCATGCTCTTGCCCAGGTACACGCTGCGGGGGAAGGACCAGATCCGGAACTCCATCTCCCGCCGCGAGCCCAGGAACGAGGCGAACCCCCGGCGCGCCGCCACGCAGGCCAGGAGCAGCTTGGGGTCCAGCTCCCGCACCTGGTTCTCCACCGGGATGATCAGGGTGCCCCTGGCCGCTCCCATCAACCCTCGCAGCTCCCGCCGGCGCGGGTCAACCCACCCCCTCCACGACCCGTTCCGCGGCCGAGTAAGGGTCCACCCGCCGGGCCTTGAGGTCTTCGAGCAGGGCCGCGAACCCGGGCTTGCCCTCCAGGGCGGCGAAGATCCTCTCGGCCGCGAGCTCCTTGACCAGCTGCCGGAAGAAGTGGACCTCCCGGGCGGTCATGCGCTCGGCGAGCCGGCCGCTGTCGAGGAGGTGCTGCCGGTGCGCGAGCACGGCGTCGACCAGCTCGGGGACGCCCTCGTTCTTCACCGCCACGGTCCGGACCACCCGGGGCTGCCACCCGTCCGCCGGCGCGTTGCGCATCTCCAGCATGATCGTGAGCTGCTTGACCACCTCGTCGGCCCCGGGCTTGTCGGCCTTGTTCACGACGAAGACGTCCCCGATCTCCAGGATGCCCGCCTTCATGGCCTGGATGTCGTCGCCCATGCCGGGAAGGCTGACCACGGTGGTCGTGTGGGCGAGGTCCACGACCTCCACCTCGTCCTGCCCCACGCCCACGGTCTCCACCAGGACGACGTCGTAGCCCATGGCGTCGAGCACGAACACCGCCTCCGCCGTGGCCTTGCTCAGCCCCCCCAGGTGCCCCCGCGTCGCCATGGAGCGCACGAAGACCCCCGGGTCGGTGGCGTGGCGCTGCATGCGCACCCGGTCCCCCAGGATGGCGCCGCCGGAGAAGGGGCTCGAGGGGTCGATCGCCACCACGCCGACCTTGCGGTCGCGGGCCCGGAACTCGGCGATGATCCGGTCGACGAGGGTGGACTTCCCGGCCCCCGGCGGCCCGGTGATGCCGAGGATGTAGGCCCGGCCCGTGTGGGGGTAGAGCACCTTCAGGGCCTCGATGCCCGCCGGGTCCCCCTCCTCGAGCAGGCGGATCAGGCGGGCCCCCGCGAGCTGGTTGCCCTTGAGGGCCTCTTCCGCGTACCGCATCGTGTGTCGTCGCGCCTCCCTAGCCCACGTTTTCCTTGAGGAACCGGGTGATCTCCTCCAGGGGCGTGCCCGGGCGGAACAGCGCCCGCACCCCGGCGGACAGCAGGCCCGGGATGTCCTCCTCGGGGATGGTGCCGCCGCCGAAGACCAGGACGTCGTCCATGCCCTTCTCCGCCAGGAGCCGCATCACCTCGGGGAAGACGTAGTCGTGGGACCCCGAGAGGATGGAGATCCCGATCACGTCCACCGCCTCCTGGAGGGCCGCGCTCACGATCTGCTCGGGGCTCTGGTGGAGCCCGGTGTAGACGACCTCGTACCCGCTCTCCTGCAGGTGCTTGGCCACGATCTTGGCCCCCCGGTCGTGCCCGTCGAGACCCGGTTTGGCGATGAGGACTCGAACCTTCTTCATCGAGCGTTCTCCCCGCGCTGCGCGCGCGCCACGTCACGTCCCCCGGCGCTCAGAACACCGCCGGGTCCTGGTACGCCCCGAACACGTCCACGATGGCCCCGCAGACCTCGCCGAGCAGGGCGTACTCCTTCACGGCTTCCAGGATCGGGGGGAGAAGGTTGTCTCCGCCCCGGGCCGTGTCGCTGACCCGGCGCAGGCACTGCTCCACGCGGGCGTTGTCCCGGTTCTGCTTCGTCTCCCGGATCCGGGCGATCTGCGCCTTCTCGGCGCGGTCGTCGATCTTCAGGAGCGGGATCGTCGTCTGCTCCTTCATGGCGAAGCGGTTGACCCCGACGACGACCTTCTCGCCGGACTCCACGGCCTTCTGGAACTCCATGGAAGCCCGGATGATCTCGTTCTGCGGGTACCCGGCCTCCACGGCCGCCACCATGCCCCCCAGTTCGTCGATCTTGCGGATGTACTCGACGGCCGCCTTCTCCATCTCGTCCGTGAGGGCCTCGACGAAGTAGGAGCCGGCCAGGGGGTCGACGGTGTTCGCCACGCCGGTCTCGTGGGCGATGATCTGCTGGGTGCGCAGCGCCACGGTGACCGCCTGCTCGGTGGGCAGGGCCTCCGCCTCGTCGAAGGAGTTGGTGTGCAGGCTCTGGGTGCCCCCCAGCACCGCGGAGAGCGCCTCGAAGGCCGTGCGGACGATGTTGTTGAGCGGCTGCTGGGCCGTCAGGCTCACGCCCGCCGTCTGGGTGTGGAACCGCATCCACAGGCTCTTGGGGTCCTTCGCGCCGAAGCGCTCCTTCATCACCCGCGCCCAGAGCCGCCGGGCCGCCCGGAACTTGGCGATCTCCTCGAAGAAGTCCACGTGCGCGTCGAAGAAGAACGACAGGTGGGGTGCGAAGGCGTCCACGTCGAGGCCCCGCTCCACCGCCGCCTCCACGTACGCGATGCCGTCCGCGAGGGTGAACGCCAGTTCCTGCTGCGCGGTGCTGCCGGCCTCCCGGATGTGGTAACCGGAGATCGACACGGGGTGCCACTTCGGCACGTGCCGCGCGCAGAACTCCATGGTGTCCACCAGCAGCCGCACGCTCTCCTTGGGGGGCCAGATGTAGGATTTCTGGGCGAAGAACTCCTTGAGGGGGTCGTTCTGCACGGTGCCACCCACCCGGTCCCAGGCGGCGCCCTGCTGTTCGGCCACCGCGAGGTACATGGCCAGGAGCACCGGCCCCGGGTGGTTCACAGTCATGGAAGTGGTG
>CAZJSF010000131.1:6768-7803 GCA_964548515.1 uncultured Thermodesulfobacteriota bacterium | reverse complement strand
ACGGTTGGGTCGCACCTTTGCTCTTGGCGGTTCCCGAGGCGAAGGCCTGGTCGGCGGCGACCCAGGCCGTCTCCGGACTCAAGGGCGCTCGCATCGTCGAGCGGACGGAGTCGTACCTGCACGCGGAGTGTAGTAGCCCGGTGCTGGGGTTCATTGACGACCTGCAACTTCAGTTGCGGCCTGCCGAGGGGCTGATCGCAGTGCGGTCGGCCTCCCGGACCGGCTACTGGGATCTCGGTGTGAACCGCCGCCGGGTCGAACGACTGCGGCGCGTGTTGGTGGACCAGAGGGTGGTTCGATGAGGTGCCGATGGACGCACTAAGCTACATGAAACTCTATCTGCTGACCGTGCCCTTGTTCTTCGCGATTGATCTCCTCTGGCTAGGTCTCATTGCCAAAGGCTTCTACCAGAGGAACCTAGCCCATCTCCTCAGCCCTCAGGTCAACTGGCCGGCCGCGATCGTCTTCTACCTTATCTACATCGCGGGAATCATCGTTTTCGCTGTGCGTCCGGCGCTGGCCCACGACTCCCTCGCCAAGGCCGCGGTCTGGGGAGCACTGTTCGGCTTCTTCACTTACGCCACCTATGACCTGACCAACCTCGCAACGCTTCGGGGTTGGCCGATCAAGGTAGTTGTCGTCGACGTCGGTTGGGGAACCATTCTCTGCACCGCGGTAGCTTCGGCCAGTTATCTGGTCGGTCGGTGGCTCAGTTGAACGAGAAAGGGAAGGGACGTGGAAGCCAGGCGGCTGCTGGGAGCGTACTGCCGCCTGCTGCACGGGCGATACGGCACGTGGGAAGAGGTGGCCAGGAGAAGCGGCCTCGACTACAGGACGGCCCGGAAGTACGCGGAGGAGTTCGACCGCGGGTAGTGGGATGCTCCGATGCGAGCCCCCTCCTGGCGATTCCTCAGGGGCAGACCTTCTGGTCCACGAATCGCACGAGGTCCGGGGCCTCGAGCAGGAGGTCCCGCAGGGCCTCGGCCCCGGCCCGGTCGAGGCAGAAGCGGTACGGGCTCTGCCCCTTCTTGTTGA
>CAZJSF010000131.1:4859-6734 GCA_964548515.1 uncultured Thermodesulfobacteriota bacterium | reverse complement strand
AGCGCGTCTCGAACTCCAGCACGCAGCCGCAGGCGTCGACGTACTCGGGAGCGGCGGGCCGGGTGCCGGGCTCGGGAGAGGCCTGCCGCTCCAGGGCGGAGGCCAGGAACTTCCCGATCTCCACGGCCTGCTCGGCGGTGAACTGGTCGAAGCAGCACAGCCCGCTCCGCCGGTAGAGGCCCAGCCGGGTCCCCTCCTCCGTCTTCGTGACGCTCAGGCTGACGTCCCCGATGTCGGCGACGACCCACTCGAACTTGTAGCGCTCGAGCCGATACTCCTCCCCCCGCGCCGGGGGTGCCCCCAACGTCAGGAGAACGACGAGTCCGACCATCCCTGCCGCGCATCTTCCCATGGTCCGTCTCCCCACCGCCGATCCGGGACGCTTCCCGGCGTGAGCCCTGCGGGCGAGACTACGCGCCGGGCCCCGGACGTCAAGTCGGCGGGGCCGGTCGTGGACAAGGGATCGACGAGCCGGGGAGGAGCGAGAACGCCGGGAACGGCGGGAAGGAACGAAAGAGGCCGGATCCCGACAGGAACCGGCCTCCTCGCGCGTTGTTCGGGCAGCGCTGCCCGCAGGGCTACGCCTTCCGCACCTCGACGGGCAGGGGGCCCCAGTCCTGGACTCCCTCGTGCCCCAAGCGGAACGGGAACAGGGCGTTCGCGGAGACCCCCGGGCCGGCCTCCTCCCACCAGATCGGCTCCCCGGGAGCGGTGTGCTCCTGTGCGAGCCCCAGGGGGTTGTCCAGGAAGTCCCGCCGCCTCACCAGGTAGGGTCGGTGTTCCCCGGCGGGCGCCGTCGGCAGGGCCTGCGCCACGGAGCCCCCGCCCCGGTGCCCGAAGCCGTCGGGCAGCGCGATGGCGGCGGGGTGGATGCCCTGCAGCAGTCTCGCCTTCGCGCGCGCTTCCCGGCCCTCGGAGCGGATCACCACCGTGTCGCCGGGGCGCAGCCCGAGGCCCCGGGCGGTGGAGGGATGGAGCAGCGCCTCGCAGCGGTGCTCGATCTCCCGGCCCCAGCGGGTGTTGGGGAACGCCGCGGGGAGGGTGGCCGGCTCGTACCGCACGAGGAGGAGACTGCCGGTCTCCGGCGGGTCCGAGGGGGGGACTCCCCCCAGCTCCGGGATGCCGCCCAGCAGGCTCACGCGCTCGGTCGGGGTGGGGGCGCGGCCCTCCCCGCTCACCCAGATGCCCCGCCGCGTGAGGGCCTCGAGGCTGCCGGGGCCCCAGGACTTGCGGAGCACCTCGAAGAGGAAGTCCTTGGAGTTCTCGAAGGGCACCGAGCCGGGGTCGCGTCGGCGGGCCAGTTGGAGGAGCACGTCGGGCAGGCTGCGCGCTTCTCCGAGGGGCCGGGGGCTGGGTTCGAAGAGCTCCAGGTGCTGCGTGTCGGGATCCTTCAGCTTGTCGGGTTCCGAGCGCGGCCGCGTCACCGGTTGCTGCAGGAACAGGTAGGGGCGGCCGTCCGGCAGGCACCCTTCCGCGAGGTCCCAGCTCTCCAGGTGGGTGGCCATGGGGAGGAAGAGGTCGGCCAGGGCCGCCGTCTCCGTCAGGTGGGTGTCCATGGCCACGAGGAGGCCCACCCGGTCCGGCCGGCGGAGCGCCTCGGCCACGGCACCCCCGGAGGGGGCCCGGTAGGCGGGATCCGCGTCCACGACCCAGTAGAGGTCGGCGCGCTCCGAGTCATCCGCCAGGCCCTTCAGAAATGCCGCCGGGGTGCGGTCCGGCGCCAGTGCCTTCACGAAGAACGGGCCCCGGGCCGTGGCCATGCCCCCGGGCCGGTTCACGGTTCCCGCGAGGTGATTGAGCAGGGCCGCCGCGGGCTCCGCGGCCGACCCTTTCGGCGCGAGAGGCGGAGTACGGCTCGGATTGACGGAATCCACC
>CAZJSF010000131.1:0-4849 GCA_964548515.1 uncultured Thermodesulfobacteriota bacterium | reverse complement strand
GCCAGCGCGGGGCGCCGCTCCCCGAAGGCCCGGGCGAGGGAGACGAGGGTGCCGGGGGACACGCCGGTGGCCTGCTCGACCGCCTCCGGGGTGTAGGAAGCCAGGGCCTCCCGCAAGGCATCCGGGTCGTCGGAGACCGTCTCGGCCAGCCTCTCCCGGTCGTAGGCGTCCCGGTGGAGCAGGATGAGGGCGATGCCGAACGCCACCACGGCCTCGGTGCCGGGAGACACCGGGTGCCACTCGCCCACGCTGCCCGTGCTCCCCTCCATGCTGTCGAGAAGGTGGATGGCCGCCCCGCGGGCGCGGGCCGTCATGAGATCCCGGACCAGGGGCACCGAGAAGCGCCCGTCGAAGGGGTTGGCGCCGAGAAGCAGGATCGTGCGAGCACGGGAGGCGTCCGGGCCGAGGGCCGGGGCGCCGTACCACCGGGCGCCGGACCCCGGGCCAGGGCGGCCGGGCGGGGGGCGGTCCACCAGGACCTGGTCCCAAGCCAGCGCCCCACGCAGATCCTCGACCAGGAGTTCCTCGTGGTCCAGATGGAGGACGTTCCGGCCGCGGCCGAGCCGCGCTCCGATCTCGTCGAGAGCCTGGTCCCACGAGATCGCCTCCCACTCCCCCGACCCTCGCGGGCCCTTGCGGCGCAGGGGACGGAGCTGCCGCTCGGCGTCGTAGAGCCGCTCAAGGCCCATGAAGGCTCGGGAACAGACGCCGCCCTGGTTCGTGGGAGCTCCGGGGCTCCCCAGCACCTGCACGACCCGGTCGCCGTCCCGATTGACGACGATGCCGCAGCGGGCGGGGCACATCCGGCACACGGTCGGGGCGGGGTCGCGAAACTTCTTCAGGGAGCGGCCGTTGCCGGCGTTCCACGGCTTCTGTGCCGACCGCAGGAGCCGCGAGCGGTTCTCGATGGCCAGGCCGGCGGTACCGAAAACCCCCGCCTGGAGGAAGCTGCGTCGATTCCACGGGCTCACGGCATTCCCCTGTGCTCGTTGTTCTGGCTTGTGACGAAAGAAACGAGCCGGCATGGTAGAGACCCCGCCGTGCGGGTGTCAACACGGCCCGCGGCCTGGATCAGGAGTCGTGGGGCAGGTTGAACCCGAAGATGCTCCCGCGGCCCGGCCGGCTGGTGACCCAGATCCTCCCCCCGTGCAGTTCCACCAGGTTCTTGGCGATGGTGAGTCCCAGGCCCGACCCCCCCTCGCTCTTGCGGGTGGGAACCTCCGCCTGCTGGAACTTCTGGAAGATCCGGTCCACGTCCTCGGCCTGGATGCCCTTGCCCCGGTCCTCGACCTCGACCACGGCACAGCGAACCCCGCCGCGCTCGGGCGGGCAGTCCTCCTGGGGGCGTTCCGGGTGGCGGAAGGCATCCCGGCGGCGGATCGTGACGTCGCCCTCGTAGCTGAACTTCACCGCGTTGTCGAGAAGGTTGAAGAGCACGCGCCGGATCAGGGTGGGATCGAGGGGGACCGGCGGGCCCTCCTCGGCGTCCACCTGGAGTCCGAGCCCCTTCTCCTGTGCCCGGGGCCGCAGGGAGGCGGCCACGGAGCGGATGATCTCGCTGAGGTCGGACGGGACCCGGGCGAGGTCCAGTTCCCCGCTCTCGATGTCCTTGAGCGAGAAGATGTTCTCCAGGATCTGCTGGAGGTGCTTGCCGTTCGCCTCGATCAACTCGAGGTCCGCCCGCTGCTCCGCGCCCAGGGCGGACGCGGTCTCCCGGAGCAGGAGGCCCGCGTATCCGATGATGGCGTTCAGCGGGGTCTTGAGCTCGTGGTTGATGTTGTTGAGGAAGTCGTCCTTGATCCGGTTGGCCTCCTCGAGCCGGATGTTCTGGTCCCGCACCTGGCCGAGGGCGGCCTCCAACTCCCGGGTCCGTCCGCGGACCTTTTCCTCGAGGACCTCGCTGTGGGTCGCCAGGTCGGCCCGTGCCTGCTCGAGTTCGCGGACGGTGCGCTCGAGGGTCCGGGTGCGGCCCCGCACCCGTTCTTCGAGCCTCCGGTTCGAGGCGCGGAGTTCGTCGAAGAGCAGGGCCTGGGAGAGCGCCACCGCCAGGTAGCTCGAAAGGGTGGCGAGGATCGGCAGCCGACGGCCGACCAGTGCCCGGGGCTCGGGGTGGCTGAGGTTGACGACCCCGAGGGGTTCGTCTCGAACCATCAGGGGGATGCAGATGAGGCTCCCGACCCCCACCTTGCCGAACCCGGGGATGAAGCGTTCGTCGCGGGCGGCTTCTTCGGCCTCCAGGGGCTCTCCCCCGGCCAGGCAGCATCCGGCCAGACCCTCGCCGATGCGGAAGAGGCGGTGGGGATACCCGCCCAGCCCGAAGAAGGCCACCCGGCCCTCGTCGCGGCCCAGGGCGGCGAGCAGCGTCAGTTCCTCCGCGCCCCGGGGGAGCACCATGATCGAGGCGTTCCGGGCCGCCGAGAGCTGCAGGAGGATCGGCAGGGCGTGGGAGGCGAGGTCGTCGAGACGGGTCGAGCGCTCGAAGAGCCGCCCCATCTGCCGCAGGACCCCCAGTTCCTCGACCTTGCCCTCGAGTTCCCGGGCCGACCCGGCCAGCGCGCGGGCGAAGACCTCCCGGTGCTGTTCCGGACTCTCCATGGCTCGATCGTCGGCAGGAGGTGTCATGGGTGCCGTGCTCTCACGAGATCGCCCGGTAGAACGCTTCGGCCTCGGGACGGGCTTCGGTCAGGCGGTCCAGCAGGTCCTCGGCCAGGGCGGCGGGCACGAGCCGCGTCCCGGGCGCCGGCTCTCCTCGGCAGGCCGCGTGGGCAGCGGCCAGGACCTCGCGGACCGGTTCGAACTCCGATCGCAGCTCGCCCTCGTGATGGCTCCCCACCACGGCGCACAGCCAAGGCGGGAGGTGCCACGCCCCGAGCAGGTCGGCCCCCGCCTCGGCGTGGTCCGCTCCGAAGCGCCGGAGCTCCCGGCCGCGCAGCTCTGCGCTGGTCCCGGCTTCCGCCAGGTCCGCCGCGTACCCCGCCTCGTCCTGGGAAAGGAAGAGGATCTTCCCCACGTCGTGGAGGAGCCCGGCGAGGAAGATCGCGTCCGGGTCGGCGGGCAGCGTGCCGGGAGGGAGCCGCAGGGCCAGTTCCCGGCACCCGAAGCCGGCCAGGTAGGAGTGCAGCCACACGTCCTCGACGGCGGGGGGAAGGGGCCTGCCCCTCCACGTTCGCAGCAGGGAGGACCCCAGGGCCACCGCCTGCACCGTGGCTTCTCCGAGGAGCACCGCGGCGTGGGCAACCGTGTCGATGCGGCTGCGGAACCCGTAGTAGGCAGAGTTGGCCAGCCGCATGATCCGGCCGCTCAGGGCCGGGTCGGTCTCGAGGACCCGGACCACGTCGCCGACGGCGTAATCCTCGGCCGCGTAGACGGCGAGGAGGCGGACGACGACGACGGGGAGGGTCGGGAGCGGGCGGTCGAAGGCGGCTCGGTCGAGGGCGATGACCATCAACCGGGCCTCGCGGACTTGGCGTCGCGGGGCAGGAGGATGCGGAACGTGGTGCCTCGGTGCACCGCGCTCTGGACGTCGATGCGCCCGCCGAGGTCGTCCACGATCTGCTTCACGATGTAGAGCCCCAGGCCGGTTCCCTGGCCCCGCGGCTTGGTCGTGAAGAAGGGGGTGAAGAGGCGCTCCTGGTAATCCGGGTGGATCCCGCACCCGTTGTCGGAGACGTCGATCGAGACGAAGCCGCCCTCGTCGCGCCGGGCCCTCAAGGTCACCCGGCCCGGCTCCCAGGCTATCCCGCCGTTGTCCGCGTCCTGCCGGACCCGGGTCTCCACGGCCTGGGCCGCGTTGCGGAGGAGGTTGAGGAACACGTGGTGCAGCTGTCCCTCGTTGGCCCACACCGCGGGGACCTCCGGGGCGAAGTCCCGCTCCACCTCCACCTGGCGGGTCCGGAACTCGTGCTCCGAGAGGAGCACCGACTCCTCCAGGGCCCGCACCGGGTCCACGAGGTCCCTCGCCCCGTCCGAGGGGCGGGCGAAGGAGGTGAGGGCCTCTGCGAGCTTCTGGATCTTGGCGACGTTGCGGCCGACCATCTCGAGGTGCTGGCGCTGGCGCCCGGTCTGGGGCGCCTCCCTCAGGAGCAGCTGCGCCGCGAAGGAGATGCTCGACAGCGGGTTGTTGAGCTCGTGGGCGATGCTGGCGGCCATCTCGCCCAGGGTGGCGAGCTTGTCCTTGTGGCGAACCTGCTCGGTGGTGACCCGCAGTTGACCGAGGCTCGACTCGAGGCGGTCCACCAGCTTCCGGCTGTGTTCGCGGAGGTAGTAGCTCTCCTCCGCCCCCTGGATCTTCTCGCGCCGGCCCCCGATGTACTCGCGTACCCGCGTGGGGAAGGAGTGGATGTCGATGGGCTTGAGGATGAAGCCGTCGCAGCCGGCGGCCAGCGACCGCTTCCGGTCGCCGGTCAACGCGTTCACGGTGACGGCCACGATGGGGATGGAGTCGAAGCCTTCGAGGGTCTTGAGCTTGGTGGCCGCCTCGTAGCCGTCCATGCCCGGGAGGTTGATGTCGAGGAGGACGAGGTCCAGCCGGTCCCGCTGTTCGACGGCCTTCTGGATGCCCTCGAAGCCGTCGCGGGCATGGAGCACGTCGAAACCTTCGTCCCGCAGCAGTCTCTCCACGAGGCGAAAGTTTGTGGGATTGTCTTCGATGTACAGGATGCTTCGGGCGGACTCCATGAGCGGTCCCCGCAACCAGTCCGTGCCCTTAAAGGCCGGCCGGATCTTAGACTGCCTCGCTCGCGCTGTAAAGTGCAAAGGCCCTGAGACGCCCAACCGCGGTGCCCTCCTGGTCCCGAACCGCGCGCGCCGCCGCATTCCATTTGACTCGCGCGGGGATCCGGTGGTGTCA
>CAZJSF010000130.1:0-7917 GCA_964548515.1 uncultured Thermodesulfobacteriota bacterium | reverse complement strand
ATGTACACGCGCTACGCCGAGGAGCAGGGCTGGCGCGTGGAGGTCCTGAGCGTCAACGAGACCGGGATCGGGGGCCTCAAGGAGGTGATCGCCCTGATCCGCGGCCGGGGGGCTTACAGCCGTCTCAAGTTCGAGAGCGGCGTCCACAGGGTCCAGCGGGTCCCGGTCACCGAGGCCTCGGGCCGGATCCACACCTCGGCGGTGACCGTGGCCGTGCTGCCCGAGGCGGACGACGTGGACGTGGAGATCCGGCCGGACGACCTGAGGTTCGACGTCTTCCGCGCGGGGGGGGCGGGGGGGCAGCACGTCAACCGCACCGAGTCGGCCGTGCGGGTGACCCACCTCCCGAGCGGGATCGTGGTCAGCTGCCAGGACGAGAAGTCCCAGCACAAGAACCGCGCGCGGGCGCTCCAGATCCTGAAGGCGCGCCTCTTCGAGCGGGTGCAGCGGGAGGCCGACGCCGAGCGCAGCGAGGAGAGGCGATCCCTGGTGGGGTCCGGGGACCGGAGCGAACGGATCCGCACCTACAACTTCCCCCAGAACCGGGTGACCGATCACCGGGTGAACCTCACGCTGCACCGCCTGGACGCCGTGATGGAGGGGGAGATCGACCCGTTCGTGGAGGCCCTCACGGCCGAGGCCCAGGCGGAGGCCATGGGACGGCAGGGGGCCTGAGCCCGTGCCGCCCACCTCCCTGGAACTCCTGCGCCTGACCGCCTCCTGGCTCGGAGAGAAGGGGGTGCCGAACCCCCGGCTCGACGCCGAGGTCCTCCTTGCCCACGTGCTCGGGGTGGCGCGCATCCAGCTCTACCTCCAGTTCGACAAGCCCCTGGAACCGCGGGAGGTGGAGGCCTACCGGGAGGCCGTCCGCCGGCGGGCGCGCCGGGAGCCGGTCTGCCACATCACCGGCACCCGGGAGTTCTGGTCCCTTCCGTTCGCCGTGGACCGCCGCGTCCTTTCGCCGCGGCCGGAGACCGAGACGCTGGTGGAGGCGGCCGCGCGCAGGATGGGGCCTGCGGGGTGCCTCCTCGACGTGGGCACGGGGTCGGGCGCCGTGGCGGTCGCGCTGCTCGTGGAGCGCCCGGGGTGGACCGGCGTCGCCGTCGACGTCTCCGAGGAGGCCCTGGAAGTGGCCCGGGCCAACGCGGGGAGGCACGGGGTCGCGGACCGGCTGGAGTTCCGCCGCGGGGACCTCTTCGCGGTCGTCGCGGGCAGGCGTTTCGACGCGGTGGTCTCCAACCCGCCCTATGTGCCGGCCGGGGAGATCGCCGGGCTGGCCCCGGAGGTCGGGCGATACGAGCCCCGGGCGGCCCTGGACGGCGGGGAGGACGGGCTCGACGTGCTCCGGAGGATCGCGCGCTCGGCGGGAGCGAGCGTCGCGCCGGGCGGGTTCGTCGCGGTGGAGTTCGGCGCGGGCCAGGGCGCCGCGGTGCGGGAGGCGTTCGAGAGCGCCGGCGGGTATGCGTCGGTGGAACTGATCCCCGACCTGGCCGGGCGGGAGCGGGTGGCCGTGGCGTCGGCGTCGGCCGCCGCGGGTTCCGGGTCGTGGGAGCCGGGCAGCCGATAGGGCGGAGGGTTTCGTGGACAGCATCGTGATCGAAGGCGGGAGCCCCCTCCGGGGCACGGTCCGCGTCAGCCCGGCGAAGAACGCCGTGCTGCCCCTGATGGCGGCCGCCCTCCTGGCGCCCGGGGAGAGCCGGCTGCGGGAGGTCCCCCGGCTCGCCGACGTGCGCACCCTGGGGCGGCTCCTGGGGCACCTCGGGGCCCGGGTGGAGCCCGAGGGCGGTGGGCTGCGGGTGGACGCCGGCGACGTCCCGGGCCGGGAGGCTCCCTACGACCTGGTGAAGACCATGCGGGCCTCGGTGCTCGTGCTGGGGCCGCTCGTGGGCCGCTTCGGCCGCGCGCGGGTGAGCCTGCCCGGGGGGTGCGCCATCGGTGCGCGGCCCATCGACCTGCACCTGCGTGGCCTCGAGGCGCTGGGCGCCCGGGTCCGCCTGGAGCACGGGTACGTCGACGTGGAGGCCGAGCGCCTGCGGGGCGGGCGCGTGGTGCTCGACATCCCCACGGTGACGGGCACCGAGAACCTGATGATGGCGGCGAGCCTGGCGGACGGCACGACGGTCATCGAGAACGCCGCCCGGGAGCCCGAGGTCGTGGATCTGGCGGAGTGCCTGCGGTCCATGGGCGCGCGCATCCGGGGAGCGGGTTCGGCGGTGGTGGAAGTGGAGGGTGTGGAGGGGCTGCGGCCCTACGACCACCAGCCGATCCCCGACCGGATCGAGACCGGCACCTTCCTGGTGGCCGCGGCCCTGTGCGGGGGGGATGTGCGGCTGGAGGCGGCGCGGCTCGACCACCTCGACGCCCTGGTGGAGAAGCTGAGGGAGGCGGGGGCCGAGGTGGACGACCTGGGGTCGGGCGGCGCCCGCGTACGCGGGAGGCCCCCGGCGCGCAGCGTGGACGTCCGCACGAGCCCGTACCCGGGGTTCCCGACGGACATGCAGGCCCAGTTCATGGCCCTGATGGCCCGCGGCCGGGGCCTGAGCGTGATCACGGAGAGGGTGTTCGAGAACCGCTTCATGCACGTGCCCGAGCTGAACCGGATGGGAGCCGACATCAAGGCGGAGGGGGCGAGCGCCGTGGTGCGGGGCGTCGGGAAGCTCTCGGGGGCCCGGGTCATGGCGACCGACCTGCGGGCCAGCGCCGCGCTGGTCCTGGCCGGACTCGTCGCCGAAGGGACCACCGTGGTCTCCCGGGTGTACCACCTGGACCGGGGGTACGAGTCGCTGGAGTCGAAGCTCGAAGGCCTCGGGGCGCGCATCCGGAGGGTCAAGGAATGAGGCCAGGACAGCGCCCGAACGCCGCGTGCGGCCCGGCGGAGGGGGGCACGAGCCGGTTGACTCTCGCCCTGCCCAAGGGCAGGATCTTGCAGCAAACCCTGGAGCTGCTGGCGCGGTGCGGGGTGCCGTGCGGCGAGGCGGCGGACGACTCCCGGCGCCTGGTGCTCGACGTCCCCGGCTACCGGTTCCTCGTGGTGCGAAGCCAGGACGTCGCCACCTACGTGGAGCACGGGGCGGCGGATCTCGGCGTGGTGGGCAAGGACGTGCTCCTGGAACAGCAGCCCGAGGTCTACGAGCCCCTGGATCTCGGCTTCGGGTACTGCCGCCTCGTGGTGGCCGAGCCCGCGGACGCTCGGGAGGGCGGGGCCACGGCCGGGAGCTCCCGGGTGCGCGTGGCCACGAAGTACCCGCGCCTGGCCGAGGCCCACTATCGCCGGAAGGGCGTGCAGGCCGAGGTGATCAAACTCTACGGTTCGATCGAACTCGCCCCCCTGGTGGGCCTCTCGGAGCAGATCGTGGACCTCGTGAGCAGCGGCGAGACCCTGCGCCAGAACGGCCTGGTGGAGGTGGAGACCATCCTGGAGTCGACCTCCCGGCTCATCGTGAACCGGGC
The DNA here is from genome assembly GCA_964548515.1 of uncultured Thermodesulfobacteriota bacterium. Lineage (GTDB taxonomy): Bacteria > Desulfobacterota > Deferrisomatia > Deferrisomatales > JACRMM01 > CAZGRT01. The sequence goes on along the minus strand of CAZJSF010000130.1, from coordinate 4,467 downwards.
CAGCATGAAGACGCGCACGGAGCCGATCGCCGGGCTGGTGAGGGCGCTCCGGGCCAGTCTGGAGGCTTCGCCATGAAGGGGGTTCTCGTCGACGGACAGCCCGGGTTCCGAGAGGCGTGGGCCCGGATCACGGCGCGCGGGGTCGACGACGGGGCCGCGGTCGAGGGGGCGGTGCGCGACATCCTCGCGGACGTGGCCGCGCGCGGCGACGCCGCGGTGGTGGAGTACACGGAGCGCTTCGACGGCGTGCGCCTGACTCCCGGGGAACTGCGTGTCCCGGAGGCGGAGCTGGAGAAGGCGTGGTTGTCGCTCCCCGGGGACGACCGCGACGCCCTGGACCTGGCAGCCCGCAGGATCCGGGCGTTCCACGAGCGCCAGCTCGACCGCTCGTGGTTCGTCGAGGAGGGCGGCGCCATCCTCGGGCAGCGGGTGACCCCCCTGGACGCGGTTGGGCTGTACGTGCCCGGGGGCAAGGCCAGCTACCCGTCGAGCGTGCTCATGAACGCCATCCCGGCGCGCGTGGCCGGGGTGGGGCGGATCGCCCTGGTGAGCCCCTCCCCCGGGGGCGCGGTCAATGCCCACGTGCTGGCCGCCGCCTGGATCGTGGGCGTGCGCGAGGTCTACCGCGTGGGGGGGGCCCAGGCGGTGGGCGCCCTGGCGTGGGGCACCGACACGATCGCGCCCGTCGACAAGATCGTCGGCCCGGGAAACATCTACGTGGCAACGGCGAAGCGCCTCGTGTACGGCCGCGTGGACATCGACATGGTGGCCGGGCCGAGCGAGATCCTCGTGGTGAACGACGGCTCCGGGGACCCCGCCCACGTCGCGGCAGACCTCCTGAGCCAGGCCGAGCACGACGAGATGGCGACGGCCGTGCTCGTCACCACCGACCGGGAGTTCGGACGGGCCGTGGCCTTCCATGTGGAGGAGCAGCTGGCCCGGCTCGGGCGCAGGGAGACGGCGTCCCGGAGCTGGAGCGAGCGGGGTGCGGTGCTCGTCGTGGGGTCGGTGCCGCGCGCGTGCGAGCTCGCCAACGAGTTCGCGCCCGAGCACCTGGAGCTCGCCGTGGAGGCCCCGTGGGAGGCCCTGGGGGCCATCCGCCACGCCGGCGCGATCTTCCTGTGCCACCACACCCCCGAGGCCCTGGGCGACTACGCGGCCGGGCCGAACCACGTCCTGCCCACGGCGGGAACCGCCCGGTTCTTCTCCCCCCTCGGGGTCGAGGACTTCGTGAAGCGGTCGAGCGTGGTGGCCTTCTCCCGGGAGTCCCTGGCCGAACTGGCGCCCCAGGTCGTCCACATCGCGCGGCTCGAGGGCCTCGAGGCCCACGCCCGCGCGGTGGAGGTCCGGGTGGCGAAACTCGAGGGCGAGTGAGCCGGCCAGGGTACGGCCTCTTCCTGCACGGCATTCCCGAGCGAACAGGAGACCCCATGGAAAGAGTGGCGGAGATCGCCCGAAAGACGAAGGAGACCGACATCCGCGTGCGCCTCGACCTGGACGGGGGGGGAGCGGCGAAGGTGGCGACGGGCATCGGCTTCCTCGACCACATGCTCACCCACGTCGCCGTGCATGGGTTCTTCGACCTGGACGTGGAAGCCCGGGGAGACCTCCACGTGGACTTCCACCACACGGTGGAGGACGTGGGGATCGCGCTGGGCGCGGCCGTGGCCCAGGTGCTCGGCGACCGCTCCGGGATCGCCCGGTACGGGGAGGCCACCGTCCCCATGGACGAGGCCCTGGCCTCGGTCGCGCTCGACCTCTCGGGCCGGGTGCACGTCTCCTACGACGACGGCCTGGCCCCGGGGAAGGTGGGCGACGTGGACATCGAGCTCTTCCGGGAGTTCTTCGAGGCCTTCGGCCGCAGCGCCGGGGCCACCGTGCACGTCCGCGTCCTCTCCGGCCGCAACGCGCACCACGTGATCGAGGCCGTCTTCAAGGCCTTCGGACGGGCGCTGGACCGGGCGACGGCGCGGGAGCCCCGCCGCCGGGGCGTGCCGTCCACCAAGGGGAGCCTGTGACGTGTCGGTGGTGATCGTCGACTACGACTCCGGGAACCTCCGGAGCGTGCAGAAGGCCATCGAGTCCCTGGGGGTGCCCGCGGAACTGACCCGCGACCCCGCCCGGGTGCGGGACGCGCGGGCCCTCGTCCTGCCGGGCCAGGGGGCCTTCCGCGACTGCATGGGCAAGCTCGAGTCCTACCGGCTCGCGCAGCCGGTGCGCGACAAGATCCTCGAGGGCGTGCCGTTCCTGGGCATCTGCGTGGGCTATCAGCTCCTCTTCGAGGAGAGCGAGGAGCACGGGCGCACGCCGGGCTTCGGCATCTTCCGCGGCCGCGTGGTCCGGTTCCCCGGCGGGCTCGAGGCGGGCGGCTCCCGCCTCAAGGTGCCCCACATGGGCTGGAACCGGATCTGGAAGAAGAAGGACGTCGCGGTGCTGCGCGGGGTGGAGGACGGCGCCTTCGTGTACTTCGTGCACTCCTACTACCCCGTCCCCGAGGACCCGGACGTGGTCGCCACAACCACCCGCTACGGGGTCGAGTTCGCCTCCAGCGCCGCGCGGGGGAACATCTACGCCAGCCAGTTCCACCCGGAGAAGAGCCAGCGCGTCGGGCTGGCGCTGCTGCGCGGCTTCTGGGACCGGGTGCGCGGGGAGGGGGGAGCATGATCGTCATCCCGGCCATCGATCTCAAGGGGGGGCGCTGCGTGCGCCTGCGGCAGGGCCGCATGGAGGACGACACCGTGTACTCCGGCGACCCGGGTGCCGTGGCGGCCCGCTGGGAGGCCGAGGGAGCCCGCCGCATCCACGTGGTGGACCTGGACGGCGCCTTCGCCGGGCGGCCGGAGAACCTCGAGGCCGTGCGTGCGATCCGCCGGGCGGTGGGCGTGCCCCTGGAACTGGGGGGCGGCATCCGCGACGCGGCCACGGCGGAACGCCTGCTCGGCGAGGGGATCGACTTCGCGATCCTCGGCACCGTGGCCCTGGAGGACCCCGGCCTGGTGGAGCGCCTGTCGGCGAGCCACCCCGGGCGCATCCTCGTCGGGATCGACGCCCGGGGCGGACGGGTGGCCGTGCGGGGCTGGGCCGACGTGAGCGAGACCCCCGCCGTGGACCTGGGCCGCCGCCTCGCCGCGGCCGGGGCGGCCGGGTTCATCTTCACGGACATCGAGCGGGACGGGATGCAGACCGGCGTGAACCTGGACGCCACCGGCGAGTTCGCCCGGGCGTGCGGGGTCCCGGTCATCGCCTCGGGCGGGGTGTCGAGCCTCGACGACATCCGGCGCCTCAAGCCCCTGGAGGCGGACGGCGTCACCGGCGTGATCACGGGCCGCGCGCTCTACGAGGGCACCCTGGACCTGGCCGAGGCCATGGCCGTGGCCGAGGGGACGCCGTAGGCGGCGCCGGCGCGGACTGCGGGTGGGGGCGGATGCGCCCCGGTCACCCGTCCAACCTTGCGAGGAACCCTCGAATGCTCGCCAAGCGCATCATCCCCTGCCTGGACGTGAAGTCGGGCCGGGTCGTCAAGGGCGTCAACTTCGTCGAACTGCGGGACGCCGGGGACCCCGTGGAGAACGCCTCTGTCTACGACGCCCAGGGCGCGGACGAGCTGACCTTCCTCGACATCACGGCTTCCAGCGACGAGCGCGACATCATCATCGACGTCGTGCGCGCCACGGCGGAGAAGATCTTCATGCCGCTCACCGTCGGCGGCGGCGTGCGGGTGATCGACGACGTGCGGCGGCTCCTCCTGGCCGGCGCCGACAAGGTCTCCATCAACACGGCGGCCGTGCACCGGCCCGAGTTCGTGGAGGAGGCGTCTCGGCGCTTCGGCTCCCAGTGCATCGTCGTCGCCGTGGACGCCAAGCGGCGCGGCGAGGGCGTCGACGAGGGCTGGGAGGTGTACACCCACGGCGGACGCCGGCCCACCGGCATCGACGCGGTGGGCTGGGCCCGGCGCATGGAGGCCCTGGGGGCGGGCGAGATCCTGCTCACGAGCATGGACCGCGACGGGACCAAGGACGGGTACGACATCCCGCTGACCCGGGCGATCTCCGACGCCGTGACGATCCCCGTCATCGCCTCGGGCGGGGCGGGCAACGCCCGGCACCTCTACGAGGCCGTGGCCGAGGGGCGCGCCGACGCGGTGCTCGCCGCGAGCATCTTCCACTACCGGGAGACCACCGTGGAGGAGGTGAAGCGCTACCTCGCCGAACGGGGCGTCCCGGTGAGGCTGTGACCGATGGAACCGCGAGGCGGGGGCATCCTCGACCGGCTCTACGCCGTGGTGCTGGACCGTAAGGCCAACCCCAGCCCCGACTCCTACGTGTGCCGCCTCCTCGAACGGGGGGAGGACAAGATCCTCCAGAAGGTGGGGGAGGAGGCGGTGGAGGTGCTGCTGGCGGGCAAGGGCGGCGACGACGACGCCCTGGTCTACGAACTGGCCGACCTGATGTTCCACTGCCTAGTGCT
>CAZJSF010000129.1:0-8047 GCA_964548515.1 uncultured Thermodesulfobacteriota bacterium | reverse complement strand
CCTTCGTGATCGTCGCCGTGAACTGCGCGTTGCCGAACAGCGGCGACGCCTCCAGCTGCGGGATCAGCTCGGTGGAGTTCTCGGCGATGCCCTGGATCGCCGCTTTGTCCCCCGCCACCGAGAGCGAGAGCAGCCACGAGGTGTCCGGGAGGACCTCGGTGAGCTCCTTCAGGAAGCCCAGGGCGTCCATCCGCTCCCGGCGCAGGCCGTCCAGGTACTCGATCTGGCCCCGCAGCGTCTCCGCCTCCGCCTGCAGCTGCCGTAGTGCCTCCACCTCCCCCGCGAGCTCGCTCAGCTCCCGCTCGACGCGCCGGTCGAGGATCCTCGGGTGCAGGAACTGGCTGGCGGCCCAGGCGACGCCCGCGGCGAGCGCGAGCCCCGCCAGCGCCCCCCCGACGTACCGGCCGAGCACCGAGGGCCGCTTTCGGAACGGCTCGGGGAACAGGTTGATGTCGAGGGGGACCTGCTGGAGCCCCTTCACGGCGAGGCCCGTGCCCACGATCGGGTTGTCTCCCTCGGGGAAGTCCTCCTGCAGCTCCAGGCGCCGGAACTCCAGGTTCGGCGCACCGTTCCACTCCCGCAGCACGTCCTCGGTGGCGTCCGGCCCGTGGCAGTGCACGCGCAGGGTGGCCCCCGGGCCCGCCCCGAGCGCCTCCAGCCTCTGGAGCAGCTGCTGGCGCTGGGGCGCCACGTCGTCGCCGAGGTCGAGCGCCCACACGTAGCGGGGCTCGCCGTCTTCGAAGTACGCGACGTGCATCGTGCCTTCGGCCGCGTAGCCGAGGCCGTAGGCCTTCTCGCGCAAGGGCCCCGTCGCCCATCGGAGCCCGTTGATCGCCGCCGTCGCCGCGGATTCCACCCCGTAGACGCCCGCGCTGAAGTTGTCGCGGGCCTCGATGATCGGCCCCAGGTCGCCCTTCTTCACGGCGGACACGAGGATGTGCAGGCGCCGCTCTCCCCGGTCCTCGTGGAGCACCTGGTACTGGAAGTGGAAGTGCTCCAGCTCCCGGGGTATGTACTTCTGCAGCTCGTACTCGATGGCCTTGTCGAGGTTCTCCCGCGCGGCCGAGGGCAGGGCGATCACCCGCTGGATCACCACGTCCGACGGCAGACCGATCCAGATGCAGGCGTCGCCGATGCGGTGCGCGCGCCAGAAGGACTGCACGAGGGCGCACACGGCGGCGGTGCGCTCGGGCACGCTCGCCGCGGGGTCGAGCTCGTGGGTGGCGCACGCCCGGATCTGGGTACGAAACGGGCTCGCCTTGGCGAACACGATCGTCAGGCGGCTGCGCGAAATCGCTACGCCGACGCTTCCCTTGGCGATCATGCGGGGTCCTCGCTCGCGGGCCGCCTCCGGGGGCCGGCCCGCACCGTCGCCGCCGGCGGGCTCAGTAGTACTGCTCCTGCCAGGCGACCATCTCGTAGCCCGCGGGCAGGGCCTCGTCGAAGTGGACCATGGCCCGCAGGTTCTGCCTCACCGGGCTGCCGGCGACCCGGCCCTCGGCCCGGATCTCGTAGTAGGGCGACAGCGCCAGCGTAATATACGGCGCGATGGCCGAGAAGGCCTCGCCCCCGATCACGGCGCGGACCTCCTCCACCGACCGGAAGTCCTGCCCCGCGCGGAAGGCGACCAGGGCCTCGACCCGATCCGGGGTCATCGCGGGCAGCGCTTCCAGCAGGTGCCGGGGCGCGGCGTTGACGTTGAGCTGCCCGGCGGCCTGGGCCCGCCGGGCGGCCCCCGGCCGGTTCCCCGCCGGCCCGCCCCCGGTTGCCGTCCCGGGCACGACGACCAGCACCGAGCGCAGGGCCGGCGTGAGCATCTCCGGGCTCATGCCCCGGACGAGGAGCAGCTCGTCCACGGAGTCGAAGGGGGCGTTCTTGCACCGGTACGGCCGAGGCAGCGACCGGTAGTACGAGTCCTCGGCGCCGTTGAGCCGGTGCAGGTCGTCGGGGTCCCTCCAGTCGAGGATCGAGTCCACGATCACGGCCCGCTCCCGGTCGCCGGCGTCGATCATGCCGGCCATCAGCCGCAGCAGCCCCTCGCTCGCGGTGTTGAGATCGACCAGACCCGCGGTGTTCTCGATCCGGACCTCGTACTCCCCCGCACCGAATGACCGGGGGGGGATCGGCACGTTGACCCGCCACGCGGGCTCCCCCGGCGCGGGCGCTTCCCGGGGGGCCTCGGCGGCCGCCGCCTCCGCCAGCAGCCCCGCCACCGCGCGCAGCAGCCCCGATCGGGCGATGTAGTGGGCCTGGGTCGCCTCCTTGAAGTTGCGGGCGATGTTCGCCTCCGTGCGCATCGAGTACGCGAACTCGCCGACGATCGCCGTCAGGAGGACCAGGATCCACAGCACGGCGACCAAGGCGAAGCCCCGCTCTCCCCGCCGCGGGCCCCCGGCGGCGGCCGTGCTCACGCGTCGCCCTTCGGGCGGGGCCACAGGTGCACCCCGGCGACCACCCGCACCGGGTGCCCGCCCCGGGCGCCCGTGAAGGTGATCCGCACGGCCCGGGGCGAGTCCGCCGGGTCCCCGGGCTCCCACGCGGGGAGCCACCGCAGGTCGGGCCCGTCCACCCTCCCGGCCAGGTACTCGAAGACCACGTCCTCCAGGTCCGCCGCCAGCAGCCGCGGCTCGGAGCCGTGGGCCAGCGGGCGGTCCGAGAGGTAGTCGTCGGGCTCCACGGGGTCCTCGAACAGGAGCAGCCGCGAACTGCCGTCCGGCCCGGGTTCGACCACGTAGGTGACGTGGACCGCGGCGGCGCCGGTCCTCGAGGCCATGGCCAGGGTCGAGGTGAACTCCACCCGCCTCGGACCTCCGGAGAAGGCGACCAGGGGCTGGTCCTCCCGGGCGCCGAACAGCACCACCGTCGACCCCAGCTGCCGCCGGAGCTGCTCCAGCACCGTCCGCGAGCGCTGCTGGACCTCCGCCAGGCGCTCTCCCTTCTCCCACGCCCGCACCGTGACCCGCAGCGCCCCGGCCACCACCGCCAGGATGACGCCCAGGATCGACAGGGCCAGGAGCAGCTCGAGGAGCGTGAACCCGAGCCGCCGTCGGGGGCGGGGCCGCGCGCGCACGTCGTCCGCCCGGTCACGTGCCCGGGGGCACAGCGAGGGTCAGCGCGCTCAGTTCCAACTCCTTGGTCTTCCTCCCCTGCTCCCAGTTCACCCACACCGTGACCGTGAGGGGCGCCACCGCGTCGGGGGCCGGCGGGGCGTCGAGCTCCACCGCCTCCACCCGGCAGCGCCACCGGTACCCGTCGCCGAAGTCCCCTTCCTCCTCCCCCGGGCTCGGCGCGTCGAGGAGCAGGAGTTCGTCCATCTTCTCCCGGGCATGCCACACCGCCCGCGTGTACGCCTCCGAGACGTAGCCCGCGTTGAGGGCTCCCGAGAACTGCTGGAACACGATCACCAGGGCGATCGAGAGGATCGTCATGGCGACCAGCGTCTCCATCAGCGTGAAGCCGGCCGCCGCCCCGCGCCAGGTTCTAAGGCCTCTCGACCTCGACCGTGCCGGTGATGGGGTCCACCGTGATCGCATACTCCCTCCGTCGCGGGTCCCGCAGCACGACCCTCCCCCCGCTGCTGTCGCCCCGGGGGAAGAAGAGCAGTCGCGCCGTGCCCGGCTCCTCCCCGGCCGCCGCGTCGACGACCTCGGCCTCGATCCCCTCGGGGAGCTCGTAGACCCGCCGCCTCTCCGGCGCCTCCCGGGACTCGGCGGGCTCCACCACCAGGAGCCCGCGGCTGCCGTCAACGGCGGCCGCGTAGGGAACCGTCTCGAACACGGCCTGGCTGCGGGCGTAGCGGAGCGAGGCCGCCACCGCCCGCGCGGCGGACTTGAGCTGCACGCCCGGCAGCGACGCCACCATGCGCGGCACCACCAGGGCGGAGGCGAGGCCCACGAGGAGCAGCACGATCAGCAGCTCCAGCAGCGTGAACGCTCTCTCCCGCCTCCGGGCCATCGGTCGGTCCGCCCTCCGGGCTCACTGCCCGAGGTCCTTCCAGCTCACGATGTCCGTGTCCGCGCCCACCCCGCCGTCCTTGCCGTCCGCCCCGTAGGACAGGATCGCGTAGTCGCCGTGCTCGCTGGGGGATTCGTACACGTACGGCCTGCCCCAGGGGTCGAGGGGGAGCTCCTTGCGCACGTAGGGCCCGTCCCACCGCTCCACCCCCGCCGGCTGCTCCCGCAGGGCCTCCAGGCCCTGCTCCGTCGTCGGGTAGGAGCCGACGTCCAGGCGGTAGGTGTCGAGGGCCGACTCCAGCAGCGCGATCTGCCCCTTCGCCCCGCGTTGCTTCGCCTTCTCCTCCTGGCCGAAGAACCGGGGGGCGACGAAGGCCGCCAGGAGGCCGATGATCACCATGACGATCAGCAGCTCGATGAGGGTGAAACCGGACGTGCGCGCTTCGCTCTTCTTCACGGGTGCCGTCCTCTTGTCTTCTAGAAGGGCAGGTCGTTCATGCTGAAGATCGCCATCAGCATGGAGATCACGACGAAGCCGATGACGATGCCCATCGCGAGGATCACGACGGGCTCCAGCAGGCTCATCGCCTTCTTGATGGAGCTTCGCACCTTCTTCTCGTAGATGTCGCCGATCCGGATGAGCATCTCGTCCAGTCGGCCCGTCTCCTCGCCCACGGTCACCATCTGGGTCGCCAGCGGGGGGAACATGTGGCTGTCGGCCATGGGCCTCGCCAGGGTGTCGCCCTCCCGCACCCGCTCCCGGATGGCGTCGAGCGACTCCGCGATCACCCGGTTTCGCGTCACGCCCTGCACCAGCGTGAGCGAGCCGAGGATGGGGACCCCGCTCCGGATCAGCGTGCCCAGGGTCCGGGCGAAGCGCGCCGTCTCCAACTCCTGCACGAAGGTGCCCGCCAGCGGCAGCCCCCGCAGGAGCGCGTCCACCCGGTACCGGCCCCACTCCGTCGCGACGAAGCGGCGCGCCAGGAAGATGCCCGCCGCGGCGGCGGCCAGCAGCAGCGCGAAGTATTCCTGGAGGAACGACGCGGCCCCCAAAAGGAGCTGCGTGGAGAGGGGGACCGCCTGCCCCATGTCGGCGAAGATCACCGCGAACTTCGGCAGCACGTAGGTGAGCAGGATCAGGATGGAGACGCCCCCGATGGTCAGGAGGAACAGGGGGTACACCATGGCGGAGACCACGTAGTCCTTCAGCTCCCGGGTGTCCCTCAGGTAGGTGCTCATCCGGTCCAGGATCGCGTGGAGGAAGCCCCCCGCCTCCCCGGCCTTGACCATGTTCACGTAGAACTGGGAGAACGCGCCGGGGTGCTCCGCCAGCGCGTCGGAGAGGTCGGTGCCCTTCTGCACCGCCTTGAGCACCTTTTCCAGGACGGCCTGCAGCGCCGGGTTGTCCGCGGCGTCCCGCAGGATCCGGAGCGACCGGTCCAGCGTGAGGCCCGAGCCGAGCAGCGTGGCCAGGTCCTCGGTGAAGCGGAGCACGCCCTTGTCGGAGACCCGCTTGCGGGAGGAGGGGAGGGCGATCCGCTTCCCGCCCAGCGACAGGGGCGAGGGGGCCCCTCCGGCGGAGGCGACCCGGATGGGGACGTACCCCAGGGCCCTCAGGTGCGCCACCACGCCCTGCTCGTCCGCGGCGTCCTGCGAGCCCGTCACGATCCTGCCGTCCGCGTCCGCGGCCTTGTACGTGAAGAGCGTCATCTCACTGGGCCAGGGTCACCCGGATCACTTCCGACACGGTCGTCACCCCGCTCCGCACCTTGCGCCACCCGTCGTGGCGAAGGGTCGCGTGCCCCTTGGCGAGGGCCCGCTCCCGGATCCGGTCGGTGCCGGCGCGGTCGTTGATCATCCGGCGGAACTCGTCGTCGATGGCGATGTACTCGAAGATCCCGGTGCGGCCCCGGTACCCGGTGGAGCGGCACGCCTCGCACCCCCGGCCCGCGTGGAAGCGCACGTCCCGGGTCTCGGCGGGGTCGAGCTGCAGGGACTCGAGCAGCCGGGGGTCGGGGTCGGTCTCCTCCTTGCACGCCGGGCAGATCACCCGCACGAGCCGCTGTGCGAGCACCCCGAGCAGGGTCGAGCTCAGGAGGAACCCCTCCACCCCCATGTCGAGCAGGCGCGAGATCGCGCCCGGCGCGTCGTTGGTGTGGAGCGTGCTGAAGAGCAGGTGGCCGGTCAGCGCCGATTGGATGGCGGTGTCGGCGGTCTCCCGGTCGCGGATCTCGCCGACGAGGATGATGTCGGGGTCCTGGCGCACGATGGAACGGAGCCCGCTCGCAAACGTCAGCCCGATGCCCGGGTTGACCTGGATCTGGTTCACCCCGCGGAGCTGGTACTCCACCGGGTCCTCCAGGGTGATCACCTTGTTCTCCGCCGAGTTCAGGAGCGACAGCGTCGCGTAGAGCGTCGAGGTCTTGCCGCTCCCGGTGGGCCCGGTCACGAGGATCATGCCGTAGGGCTGCGACGCGAGCCGCACGTACCGCTCCAGGACGTCGGGCGGGAACCCCAGGCGCTCCAGGTCGAGTTGGAGCGTGTCGCGGTTCAGGATGCGCATCACCAGGCTCTCGCCGAAGAGCGTGGGGATGGTGGACACCCGGAAGTCCACCTCCTTGTCGCGGATCTTGAGCTTGATCCGCCCGTCCTGGGGCAGGCGCCGCTCCGAGATGTTGAGCTTCGCCATGAGCTTGAGGCGCGAGAGGATGGCGGGCTGGAACTGCTTCGGGGGCGACTCCACCTCGCTCAGAACCCCGTCGATCCGGTAGCGCACCTTGAACTCGTCCTCGAAGGGCTCGAAGTGGATGTCGCTCGCCTCCATGCCCACGGCGTCCACGATCAGCCGGTTCACCAGGCGGATGATCGGCGCCTCGGAGGCGAGGTCGCGCAGGTGGCCCTCGTCCTCCTGGTCCGCGCCCTCGGAGATCTCCCGGCCCGCCTCCTCGATGATGTTCTCGAGCGACTGGCGGCCGGCGCCGTAGAGCCTCTCGATGGCGTCCAGGATGTCGTCGGCCTTGCCCCGCCGCACGCGGACCTCGCGGCCGTAGGCGAACTTCAGCGCCCGCACCGTGTCGGTGTCCGCCGGGTCGGCCATCGCCACCTCGATGGCGCGGTCCGTGATCGCCAGCGGCACGCAGCGCGCGCTCTTCATGAACTCCAGCGAGAGGTCCCCGAGGACGACCGGCTCGCCCGGGTAGTCCCGGTAGGAGAGGAGGTCGGCGGGCGGGGTCGTCACTTGCGCGCCGCCGCGAGCTCGTCGATCTTCTCGATGAGCTTCTTCGGGGAGGGGAACCCGTAGTACCTCGTCCACGCGCCGGTCTTCCCGTCGCCCACCAGGAAGGCCGCCGGGTGGTTGGTGAAGTTCGGGGCGTAGAGCCCGAGCCCCTGGAGCACCTTGGTCATGTTGGGGTCCTCCCCGGTGAGGAACACCCACCCCGGCTTCGCGTTCCAGCCGTCCGCGTAGTCCTTCAGGCGGGCGGGGATGTCGGTGGTCGGGTCCACCGACAGGGACACCAGGGTCACGTCCCTGCCCAGGCGGTCGCCGAGCTTCTTCTGCATGTCGGCGAAGATGGCCGACAGGATCGGGCAGATGAGGCCGCAGTCGGTGTAGAAGGTGTCGATGGCCACGATCCGGTCGCCGATCACCTCGCTCTTGAAGAGCAGTTTGTTCCCGTCCTGATCGAGCAGTTCCACGTCGTGCAGGTCCACGGAGACCGCCGCCGGGGCCTGGCCCTTGCCCTTCGACTGGGCCGCGGTCGGCCCCGCCGGCAGCAGGGCCGCCCCCGCGAGCGCGAGCAGCAGGACGCGTCGGATCGTTCGCAAACGGAACAACACACCCATGAACCCTCTCCTTCCCGATGGAACCCGCCGGTCCCGCGGCACCCGGGCCGGGGCGCCCGGGGGCGGGGCGGACGGGCGAACCCCCGCCCTCACCGCGGCTCCTGCCACGGAGCGGCGTCAGCCGAAACCGCCCCCACTCGTTCTCCACCTCAACCAGGCGAATCGGTTCCGCTTCGGACGCCTGCAGGCGGTACCAGGCGGCGTAGTAGGGCGAGTCCTGCTGGCATTCCTTGCGACCTCCAAACGGGGGC
>CAZJSF010000128.1:5881-8069 GCA_964548515.1 uncultured Thermodesulfobacteriota bacterium | reverse complement strand
GCTGGGAAGGGTGAGCCGGGGCGCCTTCCCGAGCCCCCCGCCCCCGGAGCCCCCTTGACCCGCGAACCCTCGCCCATGCCGGCGGCCCGGCTGGTGCCCCTGCTCTGCGCGGCCGAACTGGCGAGCATGGTGGGGACCTTCGGCTTCCCCGCCCTGCTCCCGGACTTCCGCGAAGCCTGGGCCCTCAGCCACACGGAGGCGGGGTGGATCAGCGGCGTGTACTTCGGGGGGTACACGCTGGCGGTGCCGGTGCTGGCGAGCCTCACCGACCGGGTGGACGCCCGGAGGGTGTACCTGCTCGGGGCCGCCACGGCCGCCCTGGCCCACCTGGGGTTCGCGTTCTTCGCCTCGGGGTTCTGGAGCGCCCTGCTCCTGCGGGCACTGGCCGGTCTCGGCCTCTCGGGAACCTTCATCCCGGGCCTCAAGGCCCTGGTGGACCGCCTCGAGCCCCGGGCCCACGCCCGGGCCGTGGCCTACTACACGGCCACCTTCGGGCTCGGCACGAGCCTGTCGTTCTACGCCGCGGGGGAGTTGGGGAGGATCGCCGGGTGGCGCTGGGCCTTCGCGGCGTCGGCCGCGGGAGCGGCCCTGGCCCTGGGGATCGGCGCGGCGGCTCTCCGGCCGCGGGCGCCCGCGCCGGGGCCCCGGGCCCGACTCCTGGACTTCCGCCCCGTCCTCGCCAACCGGGACGCCCTGGCCTACATCCTCGCCTACGCGGCCCACACCTGGGAGCTCTTCTCCCTGCGGTCCTGGGCCGTGGCCTTCCTCTCGTTCAGCGCGAGCCTGAGCCCGGCGGGCGCGTCGCGCTGGTCTCCCGCCGCGGTGGCGGCCGTGGCAGGCCTGGCGGCGACCGGAGCCAACGTGCTCGGGGGGGAACTGGCGGTGCGCTTCGGGCGGCGCCGGGTGCTCACGGCGATCATGACCGCGTCGGCGCTCTTCGGCGCGGGCCTGGGGTTCGCCGCGGCATCCCCCTACGCCGCGGTGGCGGTCCTGTGCGTGCTCTACAACCTGCTGGTCCAGGGCGACTCGTCGGCGCTCCACGCCGGTACGGTGGAGAACGCGGACCCCGCCCGCCGGGGGACGACCATGGCGCTCCAGTCGCTGGCGGGCTTCGGGACCGCATCGCTCGGGCCCCTGGCGGTGGGGGTCGCCCTGGACGCCACGGGCGGCGGCACGAGCGCGCTCTCCTGGGGGGCGGCCTTCCTCACCATGGCCGGGGCCGTCGCCCTGGGGCCCTTGTTCCTGCGCCTGGCGAGGCCCGGGCGCTGAGCTGACAGCCGTCAGCTTTCAGCTCTCAGTTCTCAACTCTCAGCTCTCAGCCGTCAGCCCTCGGGGTCCTTCTCCAGGAGCTGCCGGGCGCGGTCCTTGAGTTCCTGCAGGCGCACCAGCGCCTCCACCGGGGTGAGGGAGTCCACGAGCTGGCCCGCGACCTCCCGCAGCAACGCGTCCCGGCGCCGGTCGCCGGCGCTCCGGAACAGGTCGAGCTGGCGCCGGGGCAGCTCCGGGTGCACCCGGGCCGAGAGGGCCAGCCGGGGCGTGCCGGTCTCGTCGAGCTCCCCGGCCTCCAGATTGCCCAGGACCTCCCGGGCCCGGGCGAGGGCCCGGTCGGGCAGCCCCGCCAGCCGCGCCACCTGGATGCCGTAGGACCGGCTGGCTCCCCCCTCCACCAGGCGCCGCAGGAAGATCACCTCCCCGCCCCACTCCTTCACCGCCACGTTGAAGTTGGCCACGCCGCGCAGGGTGCGGGCCAGGTCGGTCAGCTCGTGATAGTGGGTGGCGAAGAGCGTGAGCGCCCCCAGGTCGTGGATGTGCTCGGCCACGGCCCAGGCGATGGAGAGCCCGTCGAAGGTGGAGGTGCCCCGGCCGATCTCGTCGAGGACGATGAGGCTGCGGTTCGTGGCGTTGTGGAGGATGTTGGCCGTCTCGGTCATCTCCACCATGAAGGTGGAGCGGCCCCGTGCGAGGTCGTCGGAGGCGCCCACCCGGGTGAAGATCCGGTCCACCACCCCGATCTCCGCGCTCTCGGCCGGCACGAAGGAGCCCATCTGGGCCAGGAGCGCGATCAGGGCCGTCTGCCGCAGGATGGTGGACTTCCCGGCCATGTTGGGCCCGGTGATGATGAGCAGGCTCGCCTCCTCGGAGAGGCGCACGTCGTTGGGGACGAAGCGCTCCGCGCCCAGGGCCTCGA
>CAZJSF010000128.1:0-5871 GCA_964548515.1 uncultured Thermodesulfobacteriota bacterium | reverse complement strand
TTGGGCACGAACCGTTCGCCGGTGATCATTTTTTCGACGACCGGGTGGCGCCCCCCCCGGATGTCCACCCCTCGGCCGCCGTGGACCCGGGGGCGCACGTAGCCGCGCTCCACCGCCAGGTCGGCCAGGCCCGCCGTCACGTCGAGCACCTCCAGGGCCGCTGTGGTGGCGTGGAGCCGGTCGATGTGCCCGGCCACCTCCCGGCGCACCTCCACGAAGCGCTCGTACTCCAGGGCCCGGGCCCGGTCCTCGGCACCGAGCACCTTGGCCTCCATCTCCTTGAGCTCCGGGGTGACGAAGCGCTCGGCGTTGGCCAGGGTCTGGCGGCGCTCGTACTCGGGGGGCACCGAGGCCAGGTTCGCGCGGGTGACCTCCAGGTAGTAGCCGAAGACCTTGTTGAACCCGATCTTGAGGGAGCCGATGCCGCTGCGCTCGCGCTCCCGGGCCTGGAGCTTGGCGATCCACCCCCGGCCGTCGCGCTGGATGGCGCGCAGTTCGTCGATCTCGGGGTCGAACCCGTCGCGCAGGAGTCCGCCCTCCGTGAGCACCGCCGGAGGGTCGTCGGCGAGCGCCCGCTCCAGGAGGCCGGTCACCTCGGGGAGGGGGTCGAGCCGGCCGGAGAGCTCGCGCAGCAGGCGCGCCTCGGCGTCGGCCACCAGGGCGGAGAGCTCGGGCACCGCCTGCAGCGAGCGCCTGAGCGCCACGAGGTCGCGGCCGTTGGCCGTGCCCATGGCCGCCTTGCCCCCGAGGCGCGACACGTCGTGCACCGCGCGCAGCGCCTCGCGGATCTTCCGCCGGGTGTCGCCGCGCCGCGCGAGCTCGGCCACGGCATCGAGCCGGCCCTCGATCCGTTCGGGGTCGAGGCAGGGGAATGCCATCCACTCGCGGAGGAGCCGCCCCCCCATGGGGGTGCGGGTGCGGTCCACCAGGTGCAGGAGCGAACCCTCCTTGCGCTCGCCGGAGAGCGTGCGGAAGAGCTCGAGGTTGCGTTTGGTGGCCTCGTCCAGGGCCATGGCCTCGGCGCTGCGGTGGCGCGCGAGGCGCCGCAGGGTGGCGAGGCCCCCCTTGTAGTTGGACTCCACGTAGGCGAGCACGGCTCCGGCCGCCCGGGCCCCCTCGGAGAGGTCCTCCACGCCGAAGCCGCTCAGGTCGGCCACGCCCAGGTGGGCCTGGAGGGACCTGCGGGCCCGACGGCCGTCGAAGGACTCGGCGGCCACCGGCGCCGAGACGAGGCCGCGGGGCAGCACCCTCTCGGGCACCTCGGCCCCCTCGGGAACGAGCACCTCCCGGGGCTCGATCCGGCCCACCTCGTCGCCCGCCGCGCCCCAGTCGCGGGCCTCGCCCACCCGGAACTCGCCGGTCGTGACGTCGGCGTAGGCGAATCCCACGGAGCGCCGGCCCGGCGCCAGGGCCAGGAGGTAGTGGGGCCGCTTGGCGTCGAGCATCTCCGTGTCGGTGACGAGCCCCGGCGTCACCACCTGGACCACCTCGCGGCGGACCAGCCCCTTGGCCGCCCGGGGATCCTCGACCTGGTCGCAGATGGCGACCTTGTGCCCGCTCTCCACCAAGCGCGCGATGTAGCCCCGGGCCGAGTGCCACGGCACCCCGCACATCGGCACGGCGTCGTCGCCCTTGTCGCGGCTGGTCAGCGTGATCTCGAGGACCCGCGAGGCCACCTCGGCGTCCTCGAAGAACATCTCGTAGAAGTCCCCGAGGCGGAAGAGAAGGATGCAGTCCGGGTGGGCCTGCTTCAGCTCCAGGTATTGCCGCATCATGGGCGTGAGGCGGGCGGGGCCTGCCGGGGTCTGTTCGGCGGACATGCGCGGGCGTCCTCCGGGGACGGGGACGGAGACGGGAGGCTAGAGCGTGGGCTCCTCCTCCAGGGGGGGCTTCGGAGGGGCGGAGGGGGGCTGCCGCGGCGGCGGGGAGATGCGCTCGGCCGGCTCCGGCCCGCTCGGCAACGAGGCGGGAGGCTCGACCCCGGAGGCCTGCCAGGGCTCGGGCTCGGCCTCCGGCGGGCGCAGCTCCGCCGCCCGGGCCTTGAGCTCGGCGAGTTCCTTCTCCAGCTCCCGGATGCGCTTCGTGCGGCTGCGAAGCTCGGAGCGCCGCGCCACGTGCTCGTACATCCCCCGGGCGCCGGCGGCGAGCATGCCGAGCAGGAACAGCACCGCGAGCAGGAAGACCACCGGGAGTTCCGGCGTCGCCACGGGTTCTCGGAAGTAGGGGTCGAACTGGAACCGGATCCCCGTGCTCAGCGCCCCGAGGTTCTGGTAGGCGAAGATCACCAGCACGATGAGGACGACCGCGATGAAGACCTTTTTGACGAAGGCGAGCATGGGTCAGCTCCCGCGCTGGGGTTGGGTCGTGGCCGGGGCCCCGGGGAAGCCGGGGACCAGGGACTCGTAGATCTCGTCCAGGTGCTGGGAGATCACGTGGACCTCCCCGAGCACCGGCATGAAGTTCGTGTCGCCGCCCCAGCGGGGCACCACGTGCAGGTGCAGGTGGTCCTTCACCCCGGCGCCCGCCGCCGGGCCCAGGTTCAAGCCCAGGTTGTACCCGTCGGGCCGGAAGGCGGCGTCGAGCGCCCGCTTCGCCTGGACCGCCACCGCCCACAGCTCTCCGGCCTCCTCGGCCGAGAGGTCCTCCAAGGCGCCCACGTGCCGGTTCGGGACCACCATGAGGTGGCCCGCAGTGTACGGGTAGCGGTTCAGGATCGCGAAGACCCGCGCGCCCCGGTGGAGGACCAGCCGCCCCCGGTCGTCGCCGGCGGCGAGCGCCTCGCAGAAGACGCACGCGCCGCCCTTCGGGGCACGGATGTACTCGATTCGCCAGGGCGCCCAGAGGTTCTCGCGGTTCAACCCTCCGCCTCCCGGAACCGGACCCGCACCGGGCCCTGCCCCACCTCCACCAGCGCCACCGTGCACCGCGGGGCCCCGCGCCGTTCGAAGGCCGACCCCGGATTGACGAGCAGGGCCTCCCCCACCCGCTTCTCCGTCGCCCGATGGCTGTGCCCGAAGACGATCAGGTCGGGGGCCTCGGGGAAGGATCCCAGCACGCGTTCCTCCAACCCCGCCGGGGCTCCCCACCCGTGGACCAGCCCCACCCGCACGCCCGCGAACTGCAGGAGGCGCTTCCAGGGCAGCCGCCCGGCGGCCCCCCCGGCGTCCATGTTGCCCGCGACGCCGAAGAACGGCCGGGGGTCGCCGAGTTCGAGGTGCTCCAGCACCTCGTCGCCGGTGTAGTCCCCCGCGTGGAGCAGCACCTCGGCCTCGGCCAGGGGACCGGCCAGGAGAGCCTCCAGGCGCCCGCCCGGGGTGCGAAGGTGCGTGTCCGAGAGCAGTCCCAGGATCACGCGGCGGCCCTCCCGCCCGCTGGGGTCGCAGGGCCCTCAGAAGCCGCGCCGCGAGTCGAGCAGCAGCGTCACGGGGCCTTCGTTGACGAGTTCGACTTCCATCTCCGCCCGGAAGCGCCCGGTGGCCACGGGCAGCCCCAGATCCGCGAGGCGCCGGGCCACGGAGCCGTACAAGACCTCGGCCGTGGCGGGCTCCGCGGATGTCGTGAAGGAGGGCCGCCGCCCCTTCCGGCAGTCGCCCAGGAGCGTGAACTGGCTCACCACCAGCACGCCCCCCCCGACCTCCCGCGCCGAGAGGTTCATCTTCCCCCCGGCGTCCTCGAACACGCGCAGCCCGGCGGTCTTCTCGGCCACGTACGCCGCGTCGGCCTCGCCGTCGCCGCCCTCGACGCCCACGAGCACCAAGAGCCCCCGCCCCACCGAGCCCACCGTCTCGCCCCCCACCCGGACCTCGGCGCGGCTCACCCTCTGGACCACGGCTCGCACGGGACCCTCTCCTGCGGCGGGGGACGAGGCGCCGCCATGGTAGCGGAGGCCCCCCGGGTCTTCAACCCTTCGCGCCGCGTCCGGAACCGCCTTCCGGGCGCGGATGCCCCGCGCCGGGGGCGACCCGGACCGTGCGCTCCCCGGCGACGAGCACCCGGCCCCGGCCGGCACCCTTGGGCTTCCTCAGCCGGCCCGCCTCCACGACCATCACGTCCACGGCGGCGTGGGTCGAGGCGCGGGAGTGGAGAGCGGCGAGGCCCGCGGCCTCGGCCACGGTGCGCTCCGGGGGACGGGCCTCCCGGCCGGGGCCCCGCAGGAGCACGTGGGCTCCTGCGGCGTCGCGCACGTGGAACCAGAGGTCCCAGGGCCGGGCCTCCCGCAGGAGGAGGTCGTTCTCGGCGCCGTTGCGCCCCACCCAGATGGTCCACCCGTCGGAGGATCGGTAGCGCCGGAAGGGCAGCCCCGGACTGCGGGCCTGGGCGGGCGGCCTCGGGCCGGACGAGGCCGATGCACCGGCCTCCAGGGCGCCCCGCGCCTCCTCGAGTCGCTCCTGGAGGGCCCGGAGGGCGGTCTGCGCCTTCCTGGCCCGGCGGTAGAACCGCTCCAGGTTCTCCCCGGGGCTGCGGGCCGGGTCGAGCTCGATCCGCAGCGTGCGCTCCGGGTCCTCGAGGTCTGGGACCTCGGCCCAGCGCTCGCCAACGCGTACCGCGTGGAGCCGGGCCGCCAGGGCGTCCGCGAGCCGGCGGGCCTCCGCAGCGTCGGGCAGGCTCGCGAGTTCCCGCTCGATGCGGGCCACCCGCTTCCCCAGGCGCTCCCGGACCCGGGCCTCCTCCGCGGCCTCGTGCCGGGACGCCTCCTCCTCCCGCGCGCCGGAGAGGCGCTCGTCGAGCCAATCCCCCGCGGCGGCTAGCCCCTCGGCGTGCGCGGCGTCGGGCGGCCCCAGACCGGACAGTTCCACGGCGGAGAGCGTCGTCCCGTAGCGCCGCACCGGTCCCGGCACCCCGTAGGCCTCGAGCACCCCCCGGAACGCCTCCCAGGCG
The DNA here is from genome assembly GCA_964548515.1 of uncultured Thermodesulfobacteriota bacterium. Classification (GTDB taxonomy): domain Bacteria; phylum Desulfobacterota; class Deferrisomatia; order Deferrisomatales; family JACRMM01; genus CAZGRT01. The sequence continues at coordinate 993 of CAZJSF010000128.1, read as the reverse complement.
CCCCGGGTTGGTGCCCGGTGGGCGATCTCCGCGGCGACCGACGGGCCGAGCCCCGCCACCCGGCGGTGCAGCGGCTCCCCCGCGGCGACCCACGCCTCCAGTTCCTCCCGCCCCACGCCGCGGGGGTCGGCGAGGCCCGGCGGCCGGGGCGGCGGTCGGTAGGCCTCCCCGGCCCGGAGGGGACGCAGGGGGCTGCGCCCCTCGTCTTCCCAACGCAGGGCGGCCCGGAGGGTGCCCGCGGCATCCAGGGCCAGGAGGTTTCCCCGGCGGCCGACCGCCTCGAGGACGAGGCCGACGGGAGCCTCGCTCCTGCCGAGGCGCAGTTCCACCACCCTCTCGAAGGGAAGGGCGCGGGCGGCGAGCAGGCGTCCGCCCTCCGCATGGGCGCGCAGGTAGGCGGCCAGGGCCCCGGGGCGCGGCGGGCACGGGGGCCGACGCTCCACGAGTCCCAGGCCGGGCGCCCGGGCAAGCGGGCTCAAGAGAAGGTGCGCGGTGCGTCCGGGCGTCCGGAGCCTCACCACGAGGCGCCCGTCGCGATCTTCCCACGCCCCCTGGACCCAGGCGCCGCCCCAACCCTGTTCGAGTTCGAGGGCCAGGCGGGCCAGCAGGAAGGCGTCCATGGTCTCCGTCCGCGACTCAGGTCCGCACGGGTTACGGGTTACGGGTTACGGGTCACCCATCACCCGCTTCCCTCACCACCCCGGCAGGGCGTACTGCAGGGGCGAGGCGGCCGCCTCCTGGAGGGGCGCAAGGGCGTCGGCGTCCTCCCCGAGGACCCACCGCAGGATTCCCTTGGGCTCCTTGCGCCGGTAGTCGAGCTTGGGCTCGCCCTCGATGTCGCCGAGTTCGCCCGCGACCCGCACCGCGTCCCAGAAGCCCCCGAGTTCATCCACGAGGCCCAGGACCAGTGCCTGCCGCCCCGAGTAGACGCGGCCGTCGGCGAGGTCGCGGACCTCCTCCGCGTCCATGCCGCGCCCCTCGGCTACGGCGGAC
>CAZJSF010000127.1:0-8080 GCA_964548515.1 uncultured Thermodesulfobacteriota bacterium | reverse complement strand
ATGAGGGACTGTCCCAGGCCCAGCAGTTCCGCCTGCTCGGCGATGTCCCCCACGTCGATGCCCGACGTGTCCTGGAACCACACCACGGGGACGCGGTCGCGGCCGCACAGGGTCACGAACTCGTTCATCTTCACGAGGCCCTGGCGGTAGAGCTTGCCGCCGATGCCGGGGTAGTCCGCGTACTCGGGGTAGCCCGGCGGCATGAACCCGAGGCGGTTGGCGATCACCCCGACGGGGAACCCGTCCACCTTGACCAGGGCGGTGTAGATCTCCGGGCCGTAGTCGGGCCGGAACTCCATGTGCTCGCTCCCGTCCACGAGCCGTGCCACCACGTCCTCGATGGAGTAGGTGCGCTTCTGGTTGTGGGGCACCAGCCGGTCGATCTCCTTCGGGCTGAACCGGGGCTGCTTGGGTTCCGCGACCCGGAAGAACTTCGGGTTGTACCCGGGCATGTCCCGCATGTACTCCTTGATCCCGTTGAGCACCTCCTCCTCGGTCTGGAACACGTAGCGAAAGAAGCCGGTGCCGTCGTGGTGGATCTCGGTCCGCCCGGGGGGCTCCTCCCGGAACTTGCGGGTGGCCTCGATCAGCGCCTCGCACCCCGCCTCGTCGAAGTGCCCCTTCGGGCTCATCCCGCTCACGATCCCGCCGCCCCCGACGGCCATGTTGGCGTCCTTGTGGGCGAAGAGGATCGTCGGGCTGATGGACTGGTAGCCGCCGCCGGCTGGGTTGGTGCCGTAGATGGCCGCGAGGATCGGCACCCCCATCTGCTGGAGTTCCGCGTGGCGGAAGAACGTCGTGCCCCCGCCCCGGCGGTCCGGGTACACGAGTTCCTGGTTCGGCAGGTCCACCCCGCTGCAGTTGACCAGCCACACGAGCGGCACGTTCAGGCGCTTGGCCAGGTCGGTCACCCGGAGGATGTTCTCCGACTGCCCCGCCACCCAGGCTCCGGCGAGCACCTTGTTGTTGAACCCGGCGATGACCGCCCACCTCCCGGAGATCTTCCCCAACCCGTCCACCACGTTCGTGGTGCCGTACGGGTTCTCCATCGGGTCGAAGACCGAGTGGAGCGGGCACCACGTGCCGGGCTCCACCAGGTACTCGATGCGCTGCCACACGGTGAACTGGTCGCGCGCGTGGATCTTGGCGTCCGGCAGGCCGGAGGCCCGGACCTTCTCGATCGCCTGGGCGAGTCCCTCCTCCACCTTGCGGATCTCCGCGACGCTCTCCTCCGAGGCCTTGAGCTGTCGGTCGGTGAGGGGCTGGCCGAGATCGGGCATCTTCTGGAAGTACGGCTTCATGGTCTCCTCCCGGTGGCGGTCGGGGAAACGGGTCCGGGGCGCAGGGCGCCGTTGGCCCCCGTGCAAGAAACGTCCCAAGCGGTCGCGCACGACGTCGGACCCGCCCGGAAGCGGGTCCTGCGCGGTTGCACAGGAGGCCCGGCAGAGCCGACGCGGTGAATTTTCATTTGCTGCCGCTGAATTCTATCCCTCTGCCCTCCGTCTCACAGCACCGGGGCCAGGGCCCGGCAGGCGGCCACCCGCACCCGGTGCGCGAGGGACGCCGAGTGGACGTGGGCCCGGGTGTAGGCGCTGGAGACCTTCAGGTCCCCCTCGAACATCTCCTCGAGCTCCGCGGCCACCGAGGGGGAGAAGACCAGCAGGTTCACCTCGAAGTTGAAGCGGAAGGAGCGGATGTCCATGTTGGCCGAGCCCAGGGTGCCCCACTGCCCGTCCACGACGACGAGCTTGGAGTGGAGCATGCCCCCCTGGTAGCGGAAGACGTGCACCCCGGCGTCGAGAAGGTCGGGGAGGAAGCTCTCGCCCGCGAGGTCCACGAGGAGGTGGTCGGTGCGCTCCGGCAGGATGAGCCGCACGTCCACCCCCCGCCGGGCCGTGGTGGCCAGCGCCGTCGCCACCGCGTCGTCGGGGACGAAGTAGGGCGTCTCGATCCACACCCTGCGGCGTGCCGAGGCGATGGCGTGGAACATCGTGGCCCGGATCGCGCCCCCGGGGTCGTCCGGCCCGCTGTCCACCACCTGCACGATGGAGTCTCCCTCGGCGCGGCCCGCCGGGTAGTACCCGTCGTCGAGGAGCTCCTCCCCGGTGGCGAACAGCCAGTCCGCGGCGAAGACCTCCTGGAGCTGGCGCGCCGCCGGGCCGGAGACCCGCAGGTGGGTGTCGCGCCAGGACGGCTTGCGGGCCCGGCGCCCCCGGTACTCGTCGCCGATGTTCGCTCCCCCCGTGTACGCCACGGCCCCGTCGAACACGGCGATCTTGCGGTGGTTGCGCAGGTGGAGCGCCAGGCGCCGCGGGAAGTGGCGCAACGGCAGGAACCACCCCACCCGCCCCCCGGCCCGCAGGAGCGGCGCCACGTGGCCCTCGGTGAGGCGGCGGGAGCCCACCGCGTCGAGGAGGAGGCGGACCTCCACCCCCTCCGAGGCCTTGTCCGCCAGGCGCTCCAGGAACAGGCGGCCCGTGCCGTCGGGCTGGAAGATGTAGTACTCGAGGTGGACGTGGCGGGTCGCCGCGGCGACCGCCTCGGCCAGTTCGTCGAGGAGTTCCGCGGCGTTCTCGAAGACCTCCACCCGATTCCCCCGGGTGGGGAGCCGGCGGGAGGTGCGGATGGCCACGGCCAGGGTCTCCCGTGTCGCCTCCGGCAGGTCCCCGGGGGGCTCCTCGACGGGCTCGCCCGCGGTGCCGGCCCGCGAGGTCATCCGGGCGGCGAACTCCCCGAGGACGCGCCGCTTCCGGCGGAACCTGCGCCGCTCGATCGTCGCGGCGCCGAAGACGAGGTAGAGCAGGGCGCCGAGCACCGGCAGGAGGAAGATCCCCTGGAGCCAGGCGAGGGTGGCCACTGGCTCCTTGCGGCGCAGCACGAGGTCGGCGGCCAGGACGGAGGCCACGATCAGGTGCAGCGCCAGGAGCGTCCAGAAGGCCTCGCCCACCGTGCCCTCCTCGTCAGCCGGTGCCGGTCTCCATGAGGTAGCCGCGCCGCACCCGGCCCAGGCTGGAGAGCATGTTGGCCTTGATGCCGGGGTGTCCCCTCTCCAGGTCCCGGAGCAGCGCCTTCACCTCGCGCCGCTTCATCTCCTCGACCCCGCAGGCGGGGCACCCGCAGCACACCACGGGGAAGCCGCGCTGCGCGGCGTAGGCGCGGATGTCCTCCTCGAACACGGTGCACAGCGGCCGGATCACCACGTTCACCCCGTCCTCGGCCCGGAGCACCGGGGGCATGCTCTTGATCTCCCCGGTGAAGAACTGGCTCAGCAGGAGCGTCTCGATCAGGTCGTCCGCGTGGTGTCCCAGGGCGATCTTCGTGTAGCCCCCGCGCCGGGCCAGCCCGTACAGGATCCCCCGCCGGAGGCGCGAGCAGAAGGAGCAGTAGCTCGTCCCCGGGTCGCGCTTGGCCTCCACGATCTCGTAGATCCGGCTCGGCTCCACCCAGTGGGTGAACCCCTGCTCCCGGCAGTATGCCTCCACGGGCTCCGTGCGGAAGCCCGGGAAGCCGGGGTGGACGGTGACGGCGTGCACCTCGAAGGCCACCGGTGCCCGGCGGCGCAGCGACTCGAGGCAGTGCAGCAGCGTCCAGCTGTCCTTGCCCCCGGAAAGGGCCACGAGCACCCGGTCGCCCTCGTCGATCATCCGGAAGTCGGTGACCGCGCGGCCCGCCTTGCGCAGGATGCGCTTCTCCAGCAGGCCCGGGTTCCCCATCAGATCACGAGCAGGTCGAGCAGGGAGAGGAGCGCGATCACCGCCAGCACCGGGTTGAGCTCCCGGCCCCGGCCGGTGAGCACCTTGAGGACGACGTAGGAGAGGAACCCGAAGAGCAGCCCGGTGGCGATGGAGTAGGTGAGGGGCATGAGGACGATGGTCAGGAAGGCCGGGAGCGCCTCGTCGAAGCGCTGGAAGTCGATGCGCTGGATGCCGCGCACCATGAACAGGCCCACCACCACGAGGGCCGGCGCCGTGGCGAAAGCCGGGATCGCGCCGATCAGGGGGCCGAAGAAGAGGGCGAGCAGGAACAGGCCGCCGGTCACGAGCGACGTCAGCCCGGTGCGGCCCCCCTCGGCGATGCCGGAGGCCGACTCGATGTAGGTCGTGGTCGTGGAGGTCCCCATCAGGCTCCCGAACACGGTGGCCACGGCGTCCGCGCCGAGCATCCGACCGATGCCCGGGATGCGGCCGTCCTCGGTCACGCGCCCGGCCTCGTAGGACACCGCGAGCAGGGTGCCCAGGCTGTCGAAGAGGTCCACGAACATGAAGGAGAAGATCGCCGCCCACAGGGCCGGCTGCAGGGCCCCCAGCAGGTCGAGCTCGAAGCTCACCGGCCCGGGCGACGCGGGCAGGCTCAGCAGCGCGGCCGGCGGCTCGGCCAGGCCCAGGGCGAACCCGGCGGCCGCGGTGGCGAGGATCCCCGCCAGGATCGCCCCGCGGATCCGGCGGGCCTCGAGCACGGCCATCAGCACGACCCCGCCGAGGCCGAGGAGCACCGACGGCGTCAGGTCGCCGAGCCGGACCAGGACGGCGTCGTCCTTCACCACGAGCCCGAGGTTCTGGAGCCCGATGAAGGTGATGAAGAGCCCGATGCCCACCCCGGCCGCCAGGCGCAGGTTGCGCGGGATCGACTCCACGATCCGCTCGCGCACGCCGACCCAGGTGAGGACGAGGAAGAGCACGCCCGAGAGGAAGACCACCCCCAGCGCGGTCTGCCAGGCGATGCCTTGGCCCAGGCAGAGGCTGAACGCGAAGTAGGCGTTTAGGCCCATGCCCGGCGCCATCATGAAGGGGGCGTTGGCCCAGAGCGCCATGAGCCAGGTGGAGATGCCGGCCACGAGGCAGGTGACCGTGATCAGCGCGGCCTTGTCCATCCCGGTGGCCGAGAGGATCGCCGGGTTCACGAACACGATGTAGGCCGCGGTCAGGAAGGTCGTGAGGCCGGCCAGCACCTCGGTGCGCGCGTCCGTGCCGTGGGCCCGGAGCCCGAAGCGCCCCTCCGCGCCGCCGGTCTTCACGCCCGGTCTCCGATCATCTCGAGGAAGCTCTCGAGCCGGGTCCGGGTGCGGGCGTCCACGGGCATGGGCCGGTCGCCCTCGAGGGTGAGCACGGGGACCTCCAGCGACTTGCGCAGGAGCATGTCCTCCATCTGCCGGAAGCAGAAGGACTGCACGTAGTGGATCAGCCCGTGGATCCGGCGCCGCTCCACCTCGCGCCGGATGTCCTCGAGGCGGGGGAAGATCCCGTAGGGGTACGTGTAGCGGGTGTACGCCTCGGCCAGGGGCGCGCCGAGGTACGGCAGGGCGAACTGGCGCTGGGTCTCGTTGTACACCACCCGGGCCTCCCGGGCCTCCAGGAACTCGTGGAGCCCGCTCAGGATGGGGGGCACTCCCACGTAGCCCAGGCGGAGGGGCTCTGCCCGCCGCGGTCGCCGCGCCGCCTCGGCGAGGAACCGCTCCACCCCCAGGCCGTAGCCTTCCGGGTCGCCGTTGAAGTCGCTGGCGCTGACCAGGTACAAGTGGTTCTCGAACCCGGTGACCCGGTCCTCCTCCCAGGTGAGCCGATCCACCTCCAGCGCCCGGCCGCGAACCGCGTCCAGGCGTTCCTTCTGCCGTTCCGCATCCGCCCGGGAGGCGCCGAGCCGGGAGCAGAGGCGGTCGATCTCCCCGGAGAGCACCTCCGGCGAGCGGTCGTAGGGGTAGGCGAAGGGGATGGTCTCCAGGCCCTCGTACTGCCAGATCTCCAGCAGGGCCTGGGTGTTGGAGCAGTCACCGGCCATCACGCCCACCACGGCGCTCACCTCCGAGCGCCGGGCCGCGGCGTAGATGCCCTTGATCCACCCGCAGGTCGTGGCGGGGAAGCCGGCGATCTCGGCCTGCTCCAGGAGTTCGCCGGGGTGGGGGGCGTTGACGAAGGCGTTGTTCAGGTCGACGGGCTGGTGCCCGGCGGCGTATATCACCTCCACCGGTACGGTGGTGGTGATGCCGATCCGTGCCATCAGTCTTCGCGGATGAAGAGGTAGTAGATGATGAAGGCGCCCACCGCCACCCCGCCCGCGGCGAAGAAGAAGAGGTTGCGGTTCGGCCCCTCCTGCACGCCCGAGAGGGTCGAGCGGGCGAGGAAGCTCACGGCCAGGGCGCCCGCGATGACGACGAAGGTGACGCGCCACTTGAGCAGCAGCGAGAGCAGGAGCAGCACGCCCAGGCCGGCCATGCCGTACGGGTGGGTGAACAGGGCCACGAGGCGCTCGTTGGAAACCTGGGCGCCCAGGGCTTCCCAGTCCACGGCTTCGAATCGGTTGCGGAGGCTCTCCCACATGCCCGAACTCCTTGTTCCGGGTGCTCCTTCCGGCGATCCGGACGCCATACGCTATCAGATTCGCGAGGTTCCGGCCAGCCCGGGGCCGGCCTCCGTTCGCGGGGCGGGTCCGTGACCGGGCCGCTGCCCGTCGCCCTGCTCTTCGGGGCGGGGCTGGTCGCCGGAACCGTCAACGTCCTGGCCGGCGGCGGGTCGTTCCTCACGCTGCCCGTGCTCATCTTCGTCGGCCTGCCGCCGGGCATCGCCAACGCCACCAACCGCGTGGGGGTGCTGCTGCAGAACGTGGGTGCCGTGTGGGGCTTCCACCGCCACCGGGTGATGCCCTGGCGGGTCGCCCTGTGGGCGTCCCTGCCGGCGATGGCCGGCGCCGTGGTCGGGACCTGGGGCGCCCTGAGGATCGGAGACGACGCCTTCCGCCAGGTGCTCGCCTTCCTCATGGTGGCCGTGACCCTCTGGTCGCTCTGGAAGTCCCCGAAGGAGGTGCCCGGGGCCGGCGCCGGGGGAATGCGCCCCTGGGTCCTGGCGGCGGGGTTCTTCGGGGTGGGCGTCTACGGGGGGTTCGTCCAGGCCGGGGTGGGGTTCTTCATCCTGGCCGCCACCACGGCCGCCGGCCTCGACCTCGTGCGGGGCAACGCCGTGAAGGTGCTGGCGGTCCTGGCGCTCACCGCCGTGTCCCTCGCCATCTTCGCGTGGCAGGGGCGGGTGGAGTGGCTCCCCGGCCTCGCCCTGGCGGCCGGCAACACCCTGGGGGGGCTCGTCGGCGTCCGGCTGGCGGTGCGCAAGGGTCACGCGTGGCTGCGCCGGGTGGTGACCGCCTGCATCATCCTCTTCGCGGTGAAGCTGCTCCTGCACGGGTAGCGGGCAGATCGGCGGGAATCTCCGGGGGAAAACGAAGAGGGCCGCGCGACGGCGGCCCTCGGCGAGACGGCTGGGGAGCGCGCCGGATCAGGCGGCCTTGGTGATCCGGTTGGAGCGCAGGCACCGGGTGCAGACCCGGACGCGGCGGTTCCCCTGGGGGGTCTGCGCCCGCACCGTCTGCAGGTTCGGGAAGACCACCCGCTTGGTCTTGTTGTTGGCGTGGCTGACGTTCTGGCCCACTGCGGGGGACTTCCCGCAGATCTCGCATGTCCTGGCCATGGCTCTTCCTCCTGCAGGGGTCTCGGCTCGAAGCGCGCCCTTATAACACGTTGCTCCCGGGGCCTCAAGCCTTGTCGACGGGCCTGCGTCGGAGCCCCGCGGTCAGGAGAAGGGCTTCCACCATGTCTTGCGCTCGCCGGTGAGCCGGTAGCCCCTCCCGCGGCTCTTGATGTCGTGGAGCTCGTCCTCGAGTTCCACGATGCGCTTGTCCCGCTCCTGGAGCTGCGCCCGCAGCCCCTCCACCTGCTCCTTGAGCTTGCGGATCACCGTGTCCCGTGGGTCGGGGCCCCGGGCGCCGGGGGCGGCCGAAGACGGTGGGCGGACCGACGGGGCCTGCACGGGCTCGTCCGCGGGCGGCCAGGAGAGCGAGTAGTGCTTGAGGCGGAGCAGGGCGTTGGGGGGAAGCCGGAAGGTCTGCACCGGCCCCACCGACCACCGCCGCCCGTCGTGGCAGCAGGGGAGCAGGCGGAACTGGGATGTTTCCAGGAGGCCCTGCAGGGCCCGGAGGTCGGCGGCGTGGTCCGGGAAGAACCGCAGGTCGCAGCTGATCGGGGGCTGGTCCGGATCGTCGTGGAGGAGCACGGCCAGCGCCACGCAGCCGTCGGTCTCCTGGTTGAGCTCGACGCCCA
>CAZJSF010000126.1:2248-8106 GCA_964548515.1 uncultured Thermodesulfobacteriota bacterium | reverse complement strand
GAGGAACCCCTGCCCGACGAAGAAGGCCCGGATCCCGTCCAGGACCCGGGCCCGCGCCTCCAGGAACGGACGCTTCCGGCGGAGCGCCCGCAGCGCCTCGCCTCCCGCCAACCGTCGCCCCCTACTTCACCCGGGTCACGTACTGCCCGTTGCGGGTGTCGATCTGGATCTTCTCGCCCTCGGCCACGAAGGCGGGCACCTGGAGCTCGTAGCCCGTCTCCACGACGGCGGTCTTGGTCACGTTCGTGGCCGTGTCGCCCCGCGCCGCGGGGTCGGCCTTCACGACCTTGAGCACCACGAAGTTCGGCAGCGTCACCCCGATGGGCCGGTCCTGGAACAGGAGGACGTCGATCTCGAGGTTGTCGATGAGGTAGTGCACGTCGTCCCCGAGCTGCTCGGCGGTGATCTGGTGCTGCTCGTAGGTCTGCTGGTCCATGAACGTGTAGAAGTGCCCGTCGTTGAACAGGTAGGTCATCGTCCGCTCCTCCATGGCCGCGGGCTTGAACACGTCGCCCGAGCGGTAGGTGCGGTCGAAGCGGTTGCCGTTGATCATGTTCCGCATGCGGCAGCGGTAGAGCGCCTGTCCCTTGCCGGGCTTGGAGAACTCGAACTCCTCGATCACGTACGGCTCGCCGTCGATCTCCAGCTTGAGCCCCTTCTTGAGGTCACCCGCCTTGTACATCGCCCGTTCTCCTGGGATGGGGGTTGCGAAAGGCCGTATCTTTTAGACTTTTTCGGGCATTCTGTCAAAATGTCTCCTCTTTCGCCGCCGGCCCTCCCGGCGGCGCGTGCAGGACGGACGGCCGCCTTGTCGACGAGTTCCTCCGCTGCCCGGGCCCTCGAGCCCTCCGCTCCCTTCCCGGCCCGCTGGCCCCGGCGGTACCGCGCCCTGGCCGAAGGCCTCGGCCCCGGAAACCCCCTGCTCCGCCTGGGCGACCCGGACCCCGCCGAGGGGCTCCCCGATCCGGACGCCCTCCCCGACGCCACGGGCGACCGCCGGCTCCGCCCGCTGCCCTTCCTCGTGCGCAAGCACCGGGACCGCGTGGTGGTTCTCGCCTCCTCCCGCTGCTTCTCCCACTGCCGCTTCTGCTTCCGCCGGGAGGAGATGGGCTCCGGGGCGCGCCCCGGCCCCCGCCACTGGGAGCGGATCGCCCGCTGGCTGGCCGCCCACCCCGAGGTGGAGGAGGTCATCCTGTCCGGGGGCGACCCGCTCGCGCTGCCCGACCGGCGGCTGCGGGAGATCGCGAAGCGCCTGGCCGCCGTCCCGAGCCTCCGGCGGTGGCGCATCCACACCCGGGCGCCCGTCGTCCTCCCCGACCGCGTGACCCGGGGCCTCCTGCGGGCCCTCGACGGGCCCCTCCCGCTCCGGCTGGTGGTCCACGCGGCGCACCCGGCGGAGATCGACTCCCGGGTCGAGGCCGCCGTCGGGCGCTTCCGTGCCGCAGGCGCGGAGGTCCTCTCCCAGTCGGTCCTCCTCGCCGGGGTCACCGACGACCCGGGGACCCTCGTCAGCCTTTGGACCCGGGTCTCGGAGGCAGGCGCCGCACCCAAGTACCTGCACCACCCCGACCGCGCCCCGGGCAACGCATCCTTCCGGGTCTCCCTCCGCCGGGGGCTCGCCCTCCACCGGGAAGCGGCCGCCCGCCTCGGCCCCGCTGGGGATGCCCCGCCCTACGTGGTGGACCTCCCCAACGGCGCGGGGAAGGCCGAGGTGCGGGACCTGGAGCCAGGGCCGGTCGAGCGCCGGCCGGGAACGGCGAGGACCCGGTGGCGGTGGAGCAGGCCGGCCGGTTGGGACGCGGTCGTGGCGGACGAAGCCTTCGAGTGGTGGGACGTCTGGGAGGCGGCGGCCCCGTGATCTACTACCTCGACCTCTTCGGCACGGCCGTCTTCGCCGTGGCCGGCGCCCTGGCCGCCGGCCGGCACCGCCTCGACCTGTTCGGCGTCGTGGTCGTGGGCCTGGTCACCGCGGTGGGGGGAGGGACCCTGCGCGACGTGATCCTCGACGCCCGGCCCGTGTTCTGGGTGGCCGACGTCGCCTACCTCGGCGTGGGGACCGGCGCCGCCCTGGTCACCTTCTTCTGGGCGCGCCTCCACCGGCTCCGGGGCGGAGCCCTCCTGGTGGCCGACGCCTTCGGGCTCGCGGTGTTCACCGTGGTGGGCGCCAAGAAGGCCCTCGTGCTCGGCAGCTCCGCCCCGGTTGCCGTGACCATGGGGCTGCTGACCGGCGTTGCCGGGGGGATCGCCCGCGACCTCCTTACCGGGGAGGTGCCGCTGGTCCTGCGTCGGGAGATCTACGCCACCGCCTCCCTGGCCGGGGCCGTCCTGTACGTCTCCCTGGCCCGGGGGCTGGCCTGGGGGCCCCCGGCGACCGTCCTGTCCATGGGCGTCACCCTGGCCGTCCGGCTCGCCGCCATCCGCTGGAACCTCTCGCTGCCCACCTTCCTCACCGTGGAGCGCAAGGCCTCCCCCAAGGAGCGATCGTGAAGAGCTACCGAAAGGAACTGTGGTTCGAGATCCCCAGCCGGCGAGGGTTCGTCAACATCACACCCCAGGTCGAGGGGTGCCTCCGGGAGAGCGGGGTGCGCGAGGGGCTGCTGCTGTGCAACGCCATGCACATCACCGCCTCGGTCTTCGTCAACGACGACGAACGGGGCCTCCACGCGGACTTCGAACGCTGGCTGGAGCAGTTGGCGCCCCACGAACCCCTCGGCCTCTACCGGCACAACAACACCGGGGAGGACAACGGCGACGCCCACCTCAAGCGGACGGTGATGGGGCGGGAGGTCGTGGTGGCCGTGACGGCGGGCAGGCTCGACTTCGGGCCCTGGGAGCAGATCTTCTACGGGGAGTTCGACGGCCGGCGCAGGAAGCGCGTGCTCGTGAAGATCATCGGGGAGTAGCCGGACTCCGCCGAGGACCGGCAGCCACCCCCCGATCACTCCAGCAGCTGGACCCGGAGCCGGGGCGCCGCCACCGGGTCGATCTCCTCCGCGACCCGCCCCGCCTCGCCCCTCTCGTCCACGACGCGAACAAACACGCCCCCCGCGGCGCCGGGGTCCACGTCCGCGTACAGGGAACCCACGTACACGAACCCACCCGGCGGAACGGTGAACCGATTCCCCAGCGGGATCCCGGCGCCCGGAAGTTCCGGCACCCCGGGGCCGAGGGCTTCGCGGGGTACGTCGAACCGCGTCACCTCGTAGGCCCCCTCGGGGAGGCGGATCGCGAAGAACGGGCCGGGAGGCTCGTAGGCGGCCAGGGACTCCGGGGGCTGGTGGGGGATCAGGAACGTCTCCCCGGTCTCGTAGCGCACGACGAGACCGCACGCAGCCGGTGCCCGGACGGCGGCACACCGGAGAGGTTCCCCCCCGACGGTGACCTGGACCTTTCCCAGGACCAGTCCGTAGCCCGGGGGAAGGGCCGACACCGGAGTGCCCGCGCGCAGGGCCCCGTCGGGCACCGCGCGGGGGATCAGGGCGCCGCACCCCGCCACCCCTGCCAGCAGGAACCAGGCGGCAACCCCGCGGGCCATCACGGCGAGCCTCGCGTCCGAACGTCCAGCCAGAGCGACCATCCGGGCCCGATGCTAGCGCAGCGGTTCACCGTCCGCCACCGTCGGCCGGGCCCCGGGCTTGCACATCCGGCCGGCCCCGGTATCCTCGCTCCCCGGGCCCGGCCGTTCAACGGGCCCGGAAGCGACCGGACACCAACACCCACTCTTCAGGGAAGGAGTCGAACCATGGCCACCTACGTGACGCTGCTCCGGTTCACCCAGACGGGCATGGAGAAGTTCAAGGACATGCCCTCCCGCCTCGACCGCGCCAAGGCCGCGTGCCGCGCGGCCGGAGGAGAGCTCAAGGGCTTCTACCTCACCCTGGGCCAGTACGACGCCGTGGCCCTCAGCGAGTTCCCGTCCGAGGAGGCGTTCCTGAAGGCCTTCCTCACCATCGGCGCCACGGGCGAGGCGAGCATGGAGACCCTGCGCTCATTCACCGAGAAGGAGTACCGCCAGGCGGTCGCCGCGCTTCCGTAGGGAGCTTCCCTGCGCCGAACCCGGCGCAGGCGCCTGGCCGAAGTGCCCGCCCGGGGCCCTCCTGAAAAGGGGGGCCCCGGTTCTATCCAACGGGTGTCTCCCGACGGCGACACGTAGAACGCCTCCAATCTAGCGATCCTCCCCCCGCCCCCCGAGATGCGTCGCCACGGGGCGACACCCGCCCCCTCCGCCCGGTCGGCCACCATCCCCTCAACGCGCGCTCCCGCATCCGGGAAACCCGCCTCGATCAGCACTCTCGCGCACGGCACCCTCCTCCTCCCGAACGGCGGGCCCCCGGCTTGCAGACGGGGGCCGCGGGCCTAGGCACCCCGGCAACACCCGACGGGGAGGCGGCACACCGCCTCCCGACAACCCGGGGCTCCAGAGAGGGAGTCCCAACCCAAGAGGGAGGAAGTCCATGCTCACGTTCAAGACCCTGCTTCACGGGGCGGTCGTCGCCGCCGCCATCGGCCTCGCGGCCACCTCGGCGTCCGGCTTCAATTCCATCGGCAACGACGTCGACGCCTTCTGCGCGTCCAACCCCTACAACGGCGACTGCAGCCTCTGCCACCTCTCCGACCGGGGCGCCTCCACGCCCGCGAAGTCCGCCTCCGGGCGGGGCGACTACTGCTACTTCTGCCCCGACGACGCCCAGTGCGTTCCCCAGCCCGCCTGCACCGACGCCGACGGCGACGGCTACTTCGCCGAAGCCGGCTGCGGGACCCCGATCGACTGCAACGACAACGACCGCCGCATCAACCCGGGCGCGGCCGAGGTCTGCACCGACGCCCGGGACAACGACTGCAACGGCGCCATCGACGGCCAGGACGACGCCTGCATCGTGGTCTCGCCGCCTCCGTGCTCCGACGGCGACGGCGACGGCTGGTGCGTGGAGGACGGCGACTGCAACGACGCCGACCCGGAGATCTTCCCCGGCGCCTCGGACGTCTGCCTCGACGGGATCGACCAGGACTGCAGCGGCGCCGACCGCACCAAGGGCAAGGGTTGCCCCCGGGTGAGCAAGACGGGCGCGTCCGAGGGGAAGGGCAAGACGTGCTCCGACGGCACGGACAACGACGGGGACGGCCTCACGGACTGCGACGACCCGGACTGCGGCTCCAACCGCGCCTGCCGGTAATCCAGGCTTCGCACGGAGGCGAACGGGAGGGGAGCCCACGGGCTCCCCTCTCTCTTTCTCCTGCTCCCGGGCCGAACTGGCACCGGAACCTGGTGGCGATGCCATCCTCCCGCCTCCTCGCCGGCGCCGTGCACCCCACCCGGGGTCCCGCGGGGGGCCCGTGCGAACACCGGGTCGCCCCAGGGCGACACCTTCCCAACCTGCCCGCCCCTCGCGTGCGGCTTCCTCCCCTCCGCCCGGGCGCCCGCGATTCAAGAAATCCGAGCGTTTTCAGGGCACTGCGACCGGCGCCCCCCACTGTCCGGTCCGGGTGGCCCCAGCCTTGCACAAGGGGGCCGCGGGCCTAGGCACCCCGACAAGACACCAAGGGAGCAACACGCAACCGCGGCGGCTCCACGCCGCCCCTCGACAACCCGGGGCTCCACGAGGGAGCCCCGATCACCACAGGGAGGAAGTCCATGCGCACGTTCCAGGCTCTCGTCCACGGGGCGGTCGTCGCCGCCGCCATCGGCCTCGCGGCCACCTCGGCTTTCGGCTACGGCTCCATCGGTGACGACGTCAACGCCTTCTGCGCCTCCAACCCCTACAACGGCAGCTGCAACTTCTGCCACCTCTCCGACCGGGGTGCTTCCACGCCCGCGAAGTCCGCCTCCGGGCGGGGCGACTACTGCTACTTCTGCCCCG
>CAZJSF010000126.1:0-2148 GCA_964548515.1 uncultured Thermodesulfobacteriota bacterium | reverse complement strand
GTGCGTGGAGGACGGCGACTGCAACGACGCCGACCCGGAGATCTTCCCCGGCGCCATCGACGTGTGCCTCGACGGCATCGACCAGGACTGCAGCGGCGCCGACCGCACCCAGGGTGCTGACTGCCCCGTGGTGAGCACTCCCCCGTCGTCGGGAGACACCGGCGGCAGGACCCGCTACAACCGTTGGCGCGGGGACGACGACGAGCACGATGACGAGCACGACGACGACGAACTCGACGAGTCGGATGACGACGAGCGCGAGTACAGCGGCGATCGGGACCGCCGCTGGCGCCGCAGCCGCCGGTAGGCTGCGCTTCGCACGGAAGCGAACGGGAGGGGAGCCCTTGGGGCTCCCCTCCTTTTTCTTGCCTCCGGGACGCGCTCACGCGGAGTAGTGCTCGGACGCGGGGGCCCTACTCGACCTGCTGGGCCTCCAGGAAGATGCCCTTCGACAGGGCCGCGAAGAACTGCTGGTAGGGCTCCGGATCCTCCACCGTCTGCAGGTTGTACTGGGCGTTGGCGCGCACGATGAGCTGCGTTTCCCCCCGGGGCCGGACCGCCACCGTCATCCGCAGCGAGTACCCGGCCCGCTTGGTGCCCGAGACGGTGCCCAGCGTCTGGTCCGCCCCGTCCACCACGAAGCCCAGGTCCTGCAGGGTCGAGATCACCACCCGGAGCATCTTCGCCTTGTCGGCCGTGTCGAAGACCCGGCTCTGGATGCTCCGCAGGTGCACCTGGGACTCCCCGGTCTCCAGGATCTGCTTCTGCGGGCTCGCGCACGCGAAGAAGCAGGGGAGCAGGACGAGGAACGCGAGCTTCGGCTGCAGCCTCATGGCCCCCTCAGATGTCGTGGGCGGTCAGGAAGACCGACTTCGACAGGCGCTCGAAGAACTCCCGATAGACCTCAGGGTCGCGGATCGCCTCGTTTCTCGTGAGCTGGTTGTTCGTGTTCCACACCATGTGCTGGAAGGTGATCCGGACCGCGATCCGCGTGTCGCCGACGGGGCGGGTGACCAGCGAGGCCACCACCTTCTGGTGCTTGTCCCAGTACACCGGCTGCCCGACCAGCACCGCGAGGAAGATCGAGCCGATCACCTTGCCGGTGCTCGACACGTCGCGGTCGCGGGAGCACACGATCAGCCCGCAGGGCGTCTCGGACTCCTCGATCGTGAACCCCAGGTCCTGGAGGACCGCCGCACTCGCCGTCAGGATCTTCTCCTCGTCGGCGGTCTCGAACACGCGCGTCTGGGTCTGGCGGTCCTGCAGGGACTCCGGGGTCAGGACCAGGGCGTCCTTCGGGATGCCCGGCGCGCAGGAAGCGACGAGCAGCGCCGCGGTCAGCGCCGCGCACGGGCGGAACGCACGTGCCGCTCCCATGACCGCCCGCCCCTCAGAACTTGCTCGCGTGATAGGCGAAGTCGCGGACCTTCTTCTCCTCGTCGTACTTGATCACCACCGTCAGCGTCTTCTGGGTCTTCGACTGGGCCCCGGCCGACTCGCTGTAGCTCGCCGTGGGCAGGGCCCCGCCCACCGCTCCGCCCCCGGCCGCGCCCACCAGCAGGGCGATCCCGGCGCCCCCCGAGCTCTGGGAGTAGGTGACGTCGGTGGAGATCTTGTCGTAGATCCACACCTCCCTTCCCTGTTCGTCCGTGGTCACGATGTTGGGCGAGCCGAGGGCCTCGGCCACCTCCGCGGCCGACATCCCCTTGCGGATCTCGCGCTGCACGATCCCCACGGTCATCTCCTTCTCCCGGGGCCCGTGGGTCTGCTCGTAGTGCTGCTGCGCCGACATGCAGCCGCCGAGGGCCCACCCCGCTGCGACGATCCAGGCGAGCGTCTTCCCGTTCATGGCCACCCTCCTCACGTCTCGACGCGAAAGAGATACCTATTGACGCATCTTCACCGGGCAGGGACAGGAGAAAAAATGATTCTTCTACTGAAAGAAGTGTTTCGCGCGGCAGATGCCGTGTCAATGGAGGACAAGAAATATAGTTTGCCGAGCCAACGACTACCAAGTAGGTCTTATTATCGCTCGCGAAATGGTCCGGACGTCCGGCCTTCGAAAATGGCTGCGCTGGCAAACCCCGTGGAGGGGTCGCTCGAAGGCCGCCCCGACCTCTCTTGCACACAACTCTGGACACAACCGGC
>CAZJSF010000125.1:0-8126 GCA_964548515.1 uncultured Thermodesulfobacteriota bacterium | reverse complement strand
GCCGCCCCGGGCTGCTGGAGGACGCGGACACGGACGACTACCGGCTCTCCGGGGCCGCGGCCTACGAGGTGGACCTGTGGGGAAAGCTCGCGTCGCGGGAGGAGGCGGCCGTCCAGGCCGCCCGGGCTTCCCGGGAGGACCTCCGGGCGCTGTACCTGAGCCTCTCGGCCCAGGTGGCGGACCTTCACTTCCGGCTGCGGGAGCGCCGGGCCCAGATCGAACTCACCGACCGCACCGTGGGGAGCTACGTCGACTTCCTGGAGCGCGTGGAACTGCGCTACCGGGCCGGGCTGGTGCCCAGCCTCGACGTGTACCAGGCCCGACAGACGGTGGTGGGTGCCCGCACGAGGCGCCCGCCCCTCGAGGCGGAGCTGGCCCGGGCGCGCCACGCCCTGGCCGTCCTGCTCGGGCGCTACCCGGAGGCGGGGGGGAGCGTGGAGGGGGACCTCCCGGCCACGCCGCCGCTGCCGGAGGCGGGGGTGCCCGCGGACCTCCTCCTGCGGCGCCCCGACGTCCGGGCCGCCCTGGACCGGGTGCGCGCGGCGGACGCCGCGGTGGCCGCCGCGGTGGCGGACCGGTTCCCCTCCCTGCGGCTCACCGGCGCCCTGGGCGTCTCCCGCACCCTCCTCGACGCCGGGACCGCGGCCGGGGCCTTCTGGAACCTTCTCGCGGGGCTGACGCAGCCGATCGTGGACGGCGGGCGCCGGCTGGCCGAGGTGGACCGGACGGAGGCGGCGGCGCGGGAGGCCGTGGCGGGGTTCCGGCAGGCGGTGCTCACGGCGGTGGCGGAGGTCGAGGACGCCCTGTCGGACAACCGGACGACCGAGCAGCAGGTGCGGCGGCTCGAAGACCGGGTCGCGGTGTCCGAGGACACCCTGCGCGCCGCTACGGACCGGTACTTCCAGGGGCTCAGCGACTACCTGACGGTCCTCACGTCCCAGGCTCTCCTGTTCGACGCGCGCCGGGACCTGCTGGCGGCCCGGAGGCAGCTGCTGTCGGACCGGGTTGCGCTCGTCCGCGCGGTGGGGGGCAGCTGGATGGACGCCGAGGTCGACCGGAGGTTCGCGGAGAGGGGGAGCGGGGATGGCGACTAGTGCGCCGGGCCGTGAGGGTCGGGCAGAAGGAGCGGCGGGGAAGATGACGACGCGGAAGACCCGGCGCCAGGCCGGGGGATTGGTGATCCCGTGAAGGTGCTGCGGACGGCACTCAAGGTGCTCCTCCCCCTGGTGATCCTGGCCGCGGGCGCCGTGGTCATGCGGGCGCTGGTCCTGGGTCGGGAGGCGCCCCGGCGGGAGGCGCGGGCCGATCCCGGGCCCCTGGTGGAGACGCTGGCCGTGGGCCGGGAGGATCGCCGGGTGGTGGTGGAGGCGACCGGCACGGTGCAGGCCCGGCGGGAGGTCTCGATCACCCCCCAGGTGAGCGGCCGGGTGGTGATAGTCTCGCCCAACCTGGTGGCGGGCGGTTTCGTCGCCGAGGGAGAGACCCTGTTCGAGATCGAGAGCGCGGACTACGAACTGACGGTCGCGCGGGCGCGGGCCGCCGTCGTGGCGGCCCGCTACGAGTTGACGCGCACGGAGACCCAGGCGCGGGTGGCCCGGGAGGAGTGGGCTCGGCTGGCCCTGGAGGGGGAGGAGGCCAACCCCCTGGTCCTGTACGGACCCCAGCTCGAGAACGCCCGGGCCGGGGTCGCGGCGGCCGAGGCCGCGTTGCGGCAGGCCGAGCTGGACCTGGAGCGCACCGCGGTCCGCGCGCCCTTCGCGGCGCTGGTGCGCTCCGAGCAGGTGGAGGTCGGCCAGTACGTGCGCCAGGGAGGCCCCGTGGCGACCCTGGCTGGCACCGCGGAGGTGGAGGTGGTGGTCCCCGTGGCCGCCGAGGACCTGGCCTGGCTCCGGGTGCCCGGTCCGGCGGGAACGCCCTCGGGGTCTCCCGCGGTGCTGCGGTCTGCGGCGGGAGGCGGCGGGAGGCCGTGGAGGGGGCGGGTGGTTCGCTCCCTGGGCGAGGTGGACCCCCAGGGGCGCATGACGAGGCTCGTGGTGGCCGTCTCCGACCCCTACGGGCTCTCCGGCGGAGGCGCCGCGCGCCCCCTCGAACTCGGCTCCTTCGTGGCCGTGGAATTCGAGGGTACGGTCGTGCGCGACGTGTGCGCCGTGCCCCGGAGTGCGCTCCGCGACGGCGGCACCGTGTGGGTGGTGGACGGGGAGGAACGGTTGCGGGTGAGGCAGGTGACCGTCGGGCGCCTGGAGCGGCGGGAGGCCCTGGTCACCGCCGGGCTCTCGCCCGGGGAGCGCGTGGTCCTCACCGCGCTGTCCGCGGCGGCGGACGGAATGAGGGTCCGGCCGGTCGCCGTGGGAGGGGGCGAATGACCGGCGCCGTCTCCTGGATGACGCGCAACCACGTCACGTCGAACCTGCTGATGCTGGTTCTGATCGTGGGCGGGCTCGTCCGGGGCGCCTCGGTGAAGCAGGAGGTGTTCCCCGAGGTCTCCCTGGACCAGGTTCGCATCTCGGTGGCCTACCCCGGCGCCGGTCCCGAGGAGGTGGAGGAGGGCATCCTCCTCCAGATCGAGGAGAACCTCACCGGGGTGGACGGCATCAAGGAGGTCCGGGCCACCGCGGCCGAGGGGGTGGGGACGGTCACCGTGGAACTGCTGCCGGGGGAGGACCCGGACCGGGTCCTGCAGGACGTGAAGGCCGAGGTGGACCGCATCGTCACCTTCCCCGAGGACGCGGAGAAGCCGGTCATCAGCAAGGTCCTCAACCGCCGGGAGGTGATCTCGGTGGTCGTGTTCGGTGACGTGCCCGAGCGCACGCTGCGCGAGCAGGCGGAGGCCATCCGGGACGACCTGCTGGCGTTCCCCGACATCACCCAGGTCGACCTCAGCGGGGTGAGGCCCTACGAGATCTCGGTGGAGGTGCCCGAGGAGAGCCTGCGGCGACACGGGCTCACCCTCGACTCCCTGGCCCAGCGGCTGAGGCGGGCCTCCCTCGACCTGCCGGGGGGCACGGTGAAGACCGAGGGCGGAGAGGTGCTGCTTCGGACCAAGGAGCGGCGGTACTTCGGGTCGGAGTACGCGGAGATCCCGGTGGTGGTGGACCCGGACGGGACCCAGGTGCGCCTCGGCGACATCGCCGAGGTGCGGGACACCTTCCGGGAGACCGACGAGTTCGCCCGGTTCGACGGCAAGCCCGCCGCCATGGTCCGCGTGTACCGGGTCGGCGACCAGAAACCCACGGAGATCTCCCGCATCGTGAAGGGCTACGTCGAGGGCCGCCAGGCGTCGCTCCCCGGGTCCCTGGGCCTGGCCACGTGGAACGACACCTCGGAGCTGCTCCAGAGCCGCATGGACCTCCTGCTCCGAAACGCCCGGCTGGGCCTGCTGCTGGTGTTCGTCGTGCTCGGGCTCTTCCTGGAGATCCGGCTCGCCCTGTGGGTCATGCTCGGCATCCCCATCTCCGTGCTCGGGGCGTTCCTGTTCCTTCCGGCGGTGGACGTCTCGATCAACATGATCTCCCTGTTCGCCTTCATCCTGGCGCTCGGCATCCTGGTGGACGACGCCATCGTGGTGGGCGAGAACGTGTACGCCCACCGGGAGATGGGGAAGCCCCACCTCCCGGCCGCGGTGGACGGCGCCCTGGAGGTGGCCGGGCCCGTCGTCTTCTCGGTGCTCACCACCGTGGCGGCCTTCGTGCCCCTGGTGTTCGTGAGCGGCATGCTCGGCAAGTTCATCCGGGTCATCCCCCTGGTGGTGATCGCGCTCCTGCTCGTCTCCCTCGTGGAGTCCCTCTTCGTGCTGCCGGCACACCTGGGGGGCGGCAGGCGGCGGGAGCGCCCGAAGGGCCTCCTGGGTCTCCTCGAGCGGGTGCGGCGCGGCTTCGGGGGGGGGCTCGACCGGTTCGTCTCGGGGCCCTACCGGTGGTTCCTGGAGAGGTGCCTGCGCCACCGCTACACGGTGCTCGCCGCGGGGGTGGCGGTGCTCCTGGTGACGGTGGGGCTGGTCCGGGGCGGGATCCTCCAGTTCGTCTTCATGCCCGAGGTGGACGGCGACGTCGTCACGGCGTCGGTGAAGATGCCCCGGGGCACGCCGGTGGACGAGACCGGACGGGTGGCCGAACGCCTCGTGCGGGAGGCCCTGGCGACGGTGGGGGAGTACGACCGCGACCGCGACGACTCGATCCTGCGCAACGTGTACGCCGTCGTGGGCGCCAAGCTCGCGGAGCGCGGGCCGGGAGGCGGGGAGACCGGCTCGGGCTCGCACCTGGCGGACGTGGCGCTCTTCCTCGTCGGCAGCGAGACCCGGGGGATCCCGTCCAGCGAGATCGGGAACCGGTGGCGGCAGCGGGTGGGGGAGGTTGCCGGCGCCGAGTCCCTGACCTTCACCTCCAACATGATCCGGCTGGGCGCCAACATCGACGTGCGCGCGGCCCACGCCGACTTCCGCGTCCTCGCGGAGGTCGCCGAGCGCCTCCGGTCCGCCCTGGCCCAGTACCCCGGCGTGGGGGACATCGACGACACCTACGCCCGGGGCAAGCGGGAGCTGGTGCTGCGGCTCACCCCGGAGGCGCGCACCCTGGGGGTCACCGAGGAGGATCTGGGACGCCAGGTGCGCGGGGCCTTCTTCGGGGCCGAGGCGCTGCGGCTGCAGCGGGGGCGCAACGAGGTGCGGGTCATGGTGCGCTACCCCGAGGCCGACCGCCGCAGCCTCGCGGAGCTGGAGGCCATGCGCGTGCGCATCCCGGGCGGCGGGGCTCTGCCCCTGGCCCGGGCCGCGAACGTGGAGGAGGGGCGGGGCTTCAGCGAGATCAACCGGACCGACCGGAAGCGGGTGATCGACGTCACGGCCAGCGTGGACAGCGACGTGGCCAACGCCGGGGCGATCCTGGAGGACCTGAAGGCGGGGGTGCTCGCCGACCTCGCCCGGGACTACCCCGGCCTCGCCTTCGACCTGGAGGGGGAGGAGGGGGAGCGCCGCGAGGCCATGGAGAGCATGGGCCAGGGGTTCCTCCTGGCCCTGGTGGCCATCTTCGCCCTCCTCGCCATCCCCTTCCGCAGCTACAGCCAGCCCCTCCTCATCATGGCCGCCATCCCCTTCGGGCTGGTCGGGGCGGTCCTGGGCCACCTGCTCATGGGTTACAAGCTGAGCATCCTGAGCATCTTCGGGGTGGTGGCGCTCTCCGGCGTGGTGGTCAACGACTCCCTGCTGCTCATCGACCGCGCCAACACCGGCCGCCGGGAGGGGGCCGAAGCGGCGCGCGCGGTGCTCGACGCGGCGGTGCGCCGGTTCCGCCCCATCTTGCTCACCTCCCTCACGACCTTCTTCGGGCTCGCGCCCATGATCCTGGAGAAGAGCGTGCAGGCCCGGTTCCTCATCCCCATGGCCATCAGCCTGGGGTTCGGCGTGCTCTTCGCCACCGGGATCACCCTGCTGCTCATCCCGTGCCTCTACCTGGCGCTGGAGGACGGGCGGCGGCTGCTGGGCTTCCGAGTCGAGCCGGGCGTGCGTCGAGGGGAAGCCGGGGAGACGCCCGCGGGCCAGGGGGCGTGAAGGGCGCGCGTCGGCGTACGCACGCTCTCGGGTGCGCTCCGTTCCTCAGCCCTCCTCCCGGCGATCGGGGAGGAAGAACCGGGAGGGCTTCTCGCGGGCCAGGTGCAGGAGGGCGGGCATTAGTCCGCGCAGGCGTCCCAGGCCCGTCCGGTGGGCGCGAAGAGCCAGCCACAGGGCCAGGAAGAAGCTCACCGTCAGGTTGACGATGCCGATTCCGGCGATGCCTGCGGCGCAGCGGAGCACCTTCCCGGCCGCGACCTGGAAGTCGAAGGTCGTCAGCGCGTAGCCGAAGTTGGCCGCCGAGAAAGCGACGTGGCGGATGTCGAGGGGTAGACCCGAGATGGCGCCGAGGACGGGCGTGATCCCGAGCATCAGCCCGAAGAAGAGGTTGCCCGCCAACCCCCCGGCGTTGCGATCCAAATAGGAGCCGAACTTCGTCGCCGCGGTCTTCCCCAGGAGCCGGCCCAGCCTGGGATGCGACGCCACTCGGTCCCCGATCCGCCCGTACGCCACCAGGTTGTCCACGTACCCGGACACCAGCCCTGCCGCGAACAGCCACACCCCGGCGACCCCCGCGTAGATCAGCGGTGCGACGGACAGGAGGTCGGTGTCGGCCAGAAGCTTGGCGGCCTTGGCTTCGGGGATCGTGCCGCCGTCGCCGACCCCCAGGGCCATCCCCACGGCCAGGGCGAGGGGGAAGGCGACGAGTATGTTGCCCGCGATCGCCGCCCCCTGTGTCCGCACGGTGGCGGCCACGAGCCCGGCGATCTCCTCGATCTCCCTGGCCTTGCCCCGCATCCTGTCGAGCGCGGTCGCCAGGGTGGCGGCGGTCATGGCGGGCTGCTTGGTGGCGACGGTGCCGTGAAACACGTGGATCACGGCGAACCCGACGCCGTAGATGGCCCCGTTGAGCAGTCCCTCGTTCAGCACCGCCAGGTGGAGGCCGGCTCCCCGGATCTTGAGCAGCGCCATCACGGCGATGAAGCAGCCCCCCACGGCGGCCGCGCCCCACATCCGCGCCCACTGGGCGAGGTTCTCGGCGATGTAGTGCTCTCCCGTGTGCCCCGCGTTCTCGGTCACCCGAAGGGAGAGCAGCCCGAGCAGGTCGGCGACGTGTCTCCGGATGCTGTTGCGCTGCAGTTCCGACTCGACGGCGTGCCGCAGGAAGCCGCTCCAGCGCTCCGCCAGTTCCTCGTTCGCCTGCGCGCTGAAGCGGACGGCCAGCACGCGCACCAGGAGTTCGATCCGCTCGAGGTGCTGCTGCAGGCGCACCAGGAGGAAGGTCAACGCCAGGCTGGTGCCCCGGGTGGCGGCGGCCTGCCGGGCTCGATCGACGGCTTCGCGGCACTGGTCCCCCAGGACGAGCACGTGGCGCTCGTCCTCGTCGTGCGCCTCCGTGGCAACCGGGTCGAGGGCGCGAAACGCCTTCACGAACACGGCCAACTGCTCGTTGAGGCCGATGAAGGGGGACTCTCCCTGGGCCAGTCGCGGCAGGACGCGCAGCAGTTCGGGCTCCAAGCCCATTGCAGCGGTCCGGTGACCGAGCACCACGGCGGCGTCGAGCATCTGTTCCCGGATCGCGACCCGCGCCTGGCTGGTCACGGTCGGCACGCTGGCGAGAAGTCTCCAGAACGCGGCGCGGTCCTCGGCGGGGATGTTCGTGATCCACAACGAGCGTCCGGGGAACAGGAGGTCGACGCAGTCGCGCAGGTCGGTCTCGTCCACGAGTTCCGGCAGGACCTTGTGGACCAGGCTGCGCCGAAGCTCCGAGAAGAAGCCCGTGTTCGGGAGCAGGCCGGCTTCCGTGTACAGCGGCCGCTGGTTCCTGCTGGCGAACAGGTCGAGCATCGTCTCGGCCGCAGCCTCGCGGTACTCCCGGTTGGTTTCCAGCAGGGTCAGCAGGACCCGCCAGGAGGGGGTCGCCTCCGCCTGGTTCCGGAGCGGCCTCGGGCGGACGGAGCCGAACAGGTCTCGGATGAGGACGAGCGGCTCCTCCTGCCCCGCTACCATCCGGCGCAGCACCGCCTCCACCATGGCGGTTCGGGCCGCCTCAGGCCCCTCGTTCGCCTTCATGGACTCCGATCCTCCCTGTTCTCGTGACCGCCCATGGGCGGGTGCCCTCCGCGGAAAGGGAGGGGTCCGTGAACACGCCATTGGTACTCGGAGCTCGAATGGCCGGTCAAGGAAGGTCCTCGGGACAGAAGGAAGGAGCCTAAGCGGCGCGTTCGGATCGGTTCGGCGTCGCCCCGCGGATCCGGGTGCCGGCCCGGCCCTCGAGGGCGGCCGTGGCGAGTTCCGGGGACGTGATGATCGCCAGGCGCCCCCCGCCCTCGACGAATTCCAGGGCGGCCTCCACCTTGGGGCCCATGCTTCCCGGCGGGAAGTGTCCCTCGGCGAGGAATCTCCGCAGGGTCGGGGCGTCGATCTCGTCGATCCCGCGGAGCGGGACGCGCTCGTCGCGTTCGTGTCGTCGCTGTGAGCTTCGATCTCTCCGCGGTCCGGCGCAGACCTCTACGGTTCAACGGTATTTCGCCGCCGTGATGAACTCACTGAAGGCTTCGCACCAGACGACAACGGTGTTGTA
>CAZJSF010000124.1:259-8265 GCA_964548515.1 uncultured Thermodesulfobacteriota bacterium | reverse complement strand
TAGACACGAGGCCCTCGCGAAGTGTGGGAGGCATGGAAGGCGGGACCCTCCGGGGGCCCGCCTTCTTGCTCCTGCACCTCGTGACGACCGGGAAATCCTCCCCGGGACCGGGTGGCGGAGCGGGAGAGCGCCCGGGAAAGCGTCGTCAAGTGCCTCGCAGGCGGGGCCGATAACTACATCGAACCGGTGGAATCAGACCCACGCGGCAGCTGCCGTGAGGCCCCCGCCCATCGCCCGGGCATGGCCGCCGCCCCTTCGCTCGCCGAACCGAGGCCATGGATCCACGGATGGAACGCCTCCCGACTCGAGCACCGCCCACCCTGCTCACGAGGGCCCGTCCAACCGCAGGAGCGGTCGCCGCGGTACTGTGTCTCCTGTTGGCGGGCACGAGCCCCGCCCAGGCCGCGGAAGATCCCGGGGAACCACGCCTGTCGGTCAGTCCGGGCTGTTTCTTCTCCGATGGGGTGGCCGCCGCGCGCTTTCGAGAGGAGACCCTGCGTTGGACCCGGCAGGCAGCCGAAGGCGGCGTCTGGGCAGCGCAGTT
This sequence comes from uncultured Thermodesulfobacteriota bacterium, assembly GCA_964548515.1. Classification (GTDB taxonomy): domain Bacteria; phylum Desulfobacterota; class Deferrisomatia; order Deferrisomatales; family JACRMM01; genus CAZGRT01. The sequence continues at coordinate 7,721 of CAZJSF010000124.1, read as the reverse complement.
CTACCTCGGGTCCCTGCTCTGGGAGGGGAACGGAGTACCGAGGGACCGCATCGCCGCCCTCACATGGTTCCGCCTCGCCGCAGACACGCCCGACGGGAACGACCGCCAGGCGGCGCTGGAGACCTTGCAGAGACTGTCCGCACAACTGACCCGGGAGGAAGAAGCCGAGGTGGCGCGGAGGGCCCGCGCATGGCGGGATCGGAAACGTCTGGCCGGGCCGGCGTCGGACAGGGAGTTCGAGGGCGCGGGACTGGCGACGCGGAAGGGGCCCGCGCCGTAGACCGGATTCCCGCCGTGGGCCGATTCCCCGTCGCGGCCACGCGCACGGGAGGCCGGCCCAGGGGACTCGCAGCCGCTCCCGTCCGGGGGCCTACCCGACGGAGAAGCGGGCCTTCTTGCGTCGCCCCGAGAAGGCCCCGAGAAGCCACCCCGTGAGGAGGACGCCGGCACCCGCCAGGAACCACCGCACGGCCGCTCCCTTCACCAGAGAACTCCGCTCCTCCTGCAACTTTCGCAGGTCGTCGCCGAGCCGCTCCGCCTCCCCGAGGAGCCGATCCCGCTCCTGAACGACCTGGAGGACGTCCTTGGAGGCCGCCAACAGGCCTTCGTACTTCTCGCTGACGTCCTTGAGTTCCCGGGCCAGGCGCGCCGACTCGCCGCGCAACTGCTGGAGTTGAAGGTCCTTCTCCTCGGTCGAGGAGGCGTGGGTGGTGCGCGCCGACTCCAGGGCCTGGGTCACCTCGTCTCGGGTCTCCTCCAACTCCCGGACCCGTTGACGCAGGCGACCCGATTCCTGCTCGAGCCTCCGGATCGTCTGCTCCTTCGGCACCTCGCCGGTGACGTATTGCTCCGCCACCCATCCCTCTTCCCCCTCCGCCGCCCGCACCCGGATGAAGCCCGGAACGGTCTCCAGGACTTCGAGGGAATCGGCGGTCCGCAGGAGACGGATGGTCGCACTCGACGTGTCGGGGCGCTCACGCAGGTTCACGATCAGGACGTCGGAGACGTACCGAGTCTCCGCAGCCGCCTGCCCCGAAAGCGTCATCAGACCGACCCACAGCGCCAGGGAAATCCTTCGGCCCCAACTCATGCCGTCTCTCCTGTTCTCCACCCCATACCCCTCTCCTGTCGGGTCCGGACGGCACCCGTGCCCGGAGCGTCCGGTGGAAGGGTCCGCTCCTTGTAGCAGCGGCCGCGCGCCGAGGTCAACCGGCCGGCGCCGCGGGGGCGCCGCGCCCGGGACGTCCGACGAGGGGCCCTCCGTCGTGGTACCCTACGGTCGTCGGCAGGGAGGGCACGCGCGACCCTTCCCTGTCTGCGAATCGGGAGAAGAACGTGCGACAGGGATTGCTTACCGGAAACCCGGGTCTGCAGGACCCAACCGTATACCGCCGTGCCGAGGTCCTGCTGGCGGCAGTTCTGCTCCTCTGGTGTGCTGCGGCATCCCCCGGCGCTCACGGGCAGGAGCTTGGAGCCTTCCCGCGTGACAGACTGGAGATCGCAGCCTCCGGAACTCTGCACCGATTCCAAGTGGAAATCGCGCTGACGCCGGCGCAGAGAGAACAGGGGCTCATGTTCCGGAAGGATATACCCGAGGGGACAGGGATGCTCTTCGTGAACGGGGAGGAGCGCCCCGTCGCCATGTGGATGAAGAACACGCTCGTACCCCTGGACATGCTCTTCCTGGCGGCCGACGGGACGATCGTGAAGATCCACCCGGAGGCCGAACCCCTTTCCACCCGCCTCATCGCTTCGGACGCCCCGGTCAAGGGGATCCTGGAACTGCGGGGGGGCACCGCACGCAAACTGGGCATCGTTCCGGGCGACCGTATCCTGCACCCGGCGTTCGGCGCCCCAACCCCCCGGAGTCTCCCAAACCACTGAAGTCGGGGGGAGCCCTGAACTCCCCCCGGGTCCGGCACCCCATCGAGGCTGCGTCCGCCACGGCTTCTTCCATTCCGGCCACCCAACGCGGACCAGGGAAGCGCGAAAGGGCATTCCCACCAGGGGCGTCCAGCGCCTTGACTTGAGAACAAATGTCTGTAAAATCTCTTCCACGGAGGAACCCGATGGGAAGAACACCCCTGGGAGAGACCCGTCAGAAGGTCTTCGAGTTCGTGCGGGAACGCCTCTTGGCCGGCCGCCCTCCCACGGTGCGGGAGGTGCAGGCAGCCCTCGGCTTTCGGGCCGTCCAGACCGCCCGCCAACACCTGGAGAGGCTGGTGGCCGAAGGGAGGCTCGAGGCCGAGAGGGGAAAAGCCCGAGGCTATCGCCTTCCCGGAGAGGAAAGGCCTCCTTTCCTCGTCCCGCTCCTGGGGCGGGTTCCGGCCGGCCCAATGGACGCGGCGGTGGAGGACCTGGAAGGCTACCTCCCGGTCGACGGCCGAGGGAGCCCCGAGGACCTCTTTGCCCTCCGGGTCAAGGGACGAAGCATGATCGGTGCGGGCATCCTCCCGGGAGACGTGGTGATCGTTCGCCGCCAACCCACCGCCCGGAGCGGAGAGATCGTAGTGGCGAGAATCGGGGACGAAGCCACGGTGAAACGGCTCCGGCTCCGGAGGGGCCGGGTGGAACTGCACCCGGAAAACCCCGCCTTCGAACCCATCGTTCCCGAGGAGGAATCCTTCGAAATCCTGGGCAAGGTGACCGAACTCCGGCGAAAGCTGTGAGCGGGGTCCGGACGGAATCCGGCGTGCCCGAGCCGGTGCGGCTTGCGCGGCGAAGAGAACGGTTTTCCGGCTCGACGGAGCGGACGGGAGATTCCACAACTCCGTCCTGCTGGCATCCCCGGTTCTTTTACGCCTTTTCTCGAGGAACCCCTTGAGCCTACCCTCCCTCGGACGCACCGACATCACCACCGCTCTGAGCCTCGCCTCGGCCGAGGCGGCTCCGGCCCGATGGGACCTGGAGACCCTCTCCGGCCGCCTCGTGGAACTCTCGGCAGCCGGGGCCTCGGCCTCGCTCACGATGGCCTTCGGTGTCGTTCTCGAGGCGCAACGGCGGGGCGAACCCGCCGCATGGATCACCGAAGAGGCCGACTCGTTCTATCCCCCCGACGCAGCGGAGGGGGGCGTCGACCTACGCGCCCTGGTCGTGATCCGGGTCTCGAAGTTCCGGCAGGCGCTGCGGGCGGCCGATCACCTGACCCGCTCCGGCGCGTTCGGTCTCCTGGTCCTCGATCTCGGGGACAGCGCCTCCCTTCCCCTCCCGGCGCAGACACGCCTCGCCGGACTCGCCGCCCGGCACCGCTCGGCGATCCTCCTCCTCACGCGCAAGCGGCCGGAAGCCCCCTCTCTGGGCTCGTTGGTTTCCCTCCGTGGCGAAACGTGGCGGGAGCGGCAGGGAGGCGACCGCTTCCTCTGCCGGGTGCGGGTCCTCAAGGACAAGCGCCGCGGCCCCGGGTGGGCCCACGAGGAGTTGTGCCGTGCCCCCGACGGCCTGTGTTGACGTCCCCGCCCTGCCCCTCCAACTCCTGCGACGGCGGCGTCCCGACTGGGACTCCTGCCCCGTCGTCGTGGTGGAGCGGAACCGGCCCCAAGGCGTGATCCTGTGGGTCGACCCCCGGTCCCGTCGGGCCGGCGTCCTTCCCGGCATGCGCTACGCGGAGGGACTCTCCCTGGAGGGCTCCCTCCGCGCGGCCGAGGTGCCGGACCCCGAGATCCGGCAGGGCATGGACCTCCTGACCGGCACCCTTCGGCGCTTCAGCCCCGACGTGGAGCCGAGCCGACGGGAGCCCGGCGTCTTCTGGGTCGCCGCCGGGGGCCTGAGCCGGCTCTTCCCTTCCCCGAGGGCGTGGGCCCGGGAGATCCGAACATCCCTGGGAGATCTCGGCTTCCGGGCCCGGGTGGCCGTTGGGTTCACCAAGTTCGGGACCTACGCTTCCGCCCGGGCCGGCAGGAATCGGGGACTCGCCGTTTTTCGCGGGCCCTCCGAGGAGGCCGCTTCCGCCCATCGGGTCCCGCTGGGGCTTCTCGATCTCCCCAAGACGGCACTCGACGCCCTGGGGAAGCTCGGCATCGGCACCGTGGGAGAACTGCTGCGACTTCCGGCTTCGGGTCTCCGGGAGCGATTCGGGCCCGAGGCACACCGACTCCACGCCCTCGCCTCGGGGACGGAGCAATCGCCCCTGGAACCGGCGTCGATCGAGGAGGCGGTGTGCCGGGAGACGGAGTTGGACCACCCCGAAAACGACCTCTATCGCCTCCTCTTCCTCGTGAAGCGCCTCCTGGACCCCCTCCTCGAACGACTCGCGGCGCGGGGGGAGGCCGTGGCGGGGCTGGAGCTCCGCACCCGCCTGGAGGGGACGCCGAAGGGAGGCGAGCGGCTCGAAAGCCTCCGGCCCGCCGAACCCACCCTGGACAGCCGCCAACTGCTCAACCTCGTGCACCTGCGGCTGGAGGCAGTGGGGATCTCCGAGGGAGTCGTCGGGCTTCGCGTAGAGGCCCAGGCGGCACCGGCAAACCGTCGGCAACTCGCTCTCTTCGCCGCACGACCCCGCCGGGCCCCCGAAGCTGCCGAGCGGGCTCTCGCCCGCATCCGGGCCGAGTTGGGGGACGGCGCCGTCGTAACCGCCCGCCTCGTCGAGGCCCACCTCCCGGAGGCTCGGTTCTCCTGGAGCCCACTGGAACGCCTGTCCCCTCCCGAGTACCGGGAAGTGGGCGTTCGGCCCCTCGTTCGTCGCATCCGGACCCGCCCCGCCCCCCTTCCACCCCCTGCCCGCCACCAACCGGACGGCTGGCTCCTCCGAGGAGAGGAGTGCGGACCGGTCGACGAGCGCACCGGCCCCTACGTGATCAGCGGAGGCTGGTGGCGAAGGCCGGTCCACCGGGAGTACCACTTCGCCCGGATGCGAAGGGGGGAGATCTTCTGGATCTACTACGACCGGCCGCGGAGGCAGTGGTTCCTGCAAGGGCAGGTGGAGTGAACGCCGCCGCTCCCGCCGAAGCGGTTGCCCGGCCTGCACGCACCCGACGTCCCGTCCCGCGTCACGGGTACAGCGGCCAGACCCTCGGCAGCACGACGAGAGTCGCCCCGAGCACGCACAGGCTCAGGAGCGCTCCCACCCGGGCGTAGTCGAGGAACCGGTACCCCCCGGGGCCGTACACGAGGACGTTCACCTGGTGCCCCACGGGGGTCAGAAAGCTCGTGGAGGCGCCGATCACCGTCGCCAGCACGAACGGGTGGGGGCTCGCACCGATCTCCAGGGCGGCGTCGATGGCGATCGGCGCCACCAGGACCGTCGCCGCTGCGTTGGACATGGGCTGGGTGAGCAACGCCACGAAGACGTAGATGCCGGCGAGCAGGGCGAGGGGACCCAGCTTTCCGATCGAGAGCACGAGGAGGTCGGCGAGGTACCGAGCCGTGCCCGTGGCCTCCATGGCGGTTCCGAGGGGCAGCATGCCCGCGATCAGGAACACGCTCCGCCACTCGATGCTCTCGTACGCCTCCTCCATGTTCAGGCACCCGGTCACGGCCAGGAGCACCGCCCCCAGGAGCATGGCCGTCGGCGTCTTCAGGGCCCCGAACGTCACCAGCCCGATGACCAGGAGGAGAATGCCCACGGCCAGCGGTGCCCGGCGCCGGCGGCGCGGCTCGAAGGCCACCGCCTCGAGCACCAGGAAGTCGCCCCTCTCCTGGAGCACCCCCATGCGCTCCTTGGCGCCCTGGAGGAGCAACGCGTCGCCGAACTGCAGGCGGACGTCGCGCAGGCGTTGGACGATGAGTTCGCCCTGCCGCCAGAGCGCCAGCACCGTGAAGCCGTAGCGGTCCCGGAACCGGATCTCCCGGAGCGTCCGGCCGATCATCCGGGAGCGGGGAGCCAGGGTGGCCTCGACGATGTGGGCCCGGTCGTCCTCCATCTGGGCAATGTCCACCTTCCGCTCCGCCTCGATCTCCACACCCAGGCGATCCCGGGCCCGCATGAGGTTCTCCAGGGCCCCCTCCACGATCAGGAGGTCGTCGGGCTTCAGCACCGAGTCGCGGTCGATCCACGTGCGGGTGTGTCCCTCGCGCACGATGGCCATCACGTGGAGGTCGAAATCGGCCCCCAAGCGCGACTCGAGCAGGGTCTTTCCGGCGATGCGGCTCTCCTTGGGCACCCTCACCTCGCTCACGTACTCCCGGGCGGCGAACTCCCGTTTCCGGGCGTCAACGGAGGCACGCGCGGGGAGAAGCCACCTCCCCAGCGTCACCATGTACGCGATCCCCACGGCGAACACCACGACGCCGGTGGGAAGGAAATCGAAGAAGTCGAAGCGCGCGAGGCCCCGCTCAGCGAGGATCGTGTTGGCCAGGATGTTCGGCGGCGTCCCGATCAGCGTCATGTTGCCTCCCAGGAGGGAGGCGAAAGCGAGGGGGATGAGGAGTTTGGAGGCGCCCACCCGGGTTCGTGACGCCAGACCGATGACGGCGGGCATGAGCACGGCCGTGGCCCCGATGTTGTTCATGAAGGCCGACAGGCAACCGCAGGTGAGCATGGTGACCGCGATCAAGCGCGGCTGGTTTCCGCCCGCGATCCCGAGGATCTGCTCGCCCAGAAAATCGGCGACGCCGGTGCGCATCAACCCGCCGGAGACGATGTAGACGGCCCACACCGTGATCACGGCCGGACTCGAGAAACTGGCGAACGCGTCCTCCGGCTCTACGAGGCCGGTGAGCACGAGGGTGAGGAAGACCAGAAGCGCGACGAGGTCGGGGCGGATCCTCTCGGTCGCGAAGAGGACGACGGCGGCACCCATCACGAGCAGGGTCAATGCGATTTCGGCGGTGAACGGGACCATGCTTTCCTCCCGGATGTCCGTTCCGAGGATACCGGGAAGCGGGCGGAGCACCAGGGGAGACGGAGCATTCGCCCAGGAGGGATTGTCTTGAAAGACAAATGTATGCAAAATGGAGAACCGAAACGCCCACCACCGCCTTGCGATCGTGGGCGTTGATGGCCGTGAGAATCCTTATGACGGAGAACTCCGGGACCGTGTCCTACTCCGCCCTCTGGTGCAAGAGCAACTTCTCGTTCCTGGAAGGCGCGAGCCACCCCGAGGAGTTGGTGGAGCGAGCCCACGAACTGGGCCTGCAAGCTCTGGCCCTCACGGACCGGGACGGGGTGTACGGCACGGTGCGCGCCCACGTCAAAGCCCGCGAACTGGGAGTGCACCTGATCGTGGGAGCGGAAGTCACGATCCGTTCCGACGCCGAGCGGAGCGGTTCGTCCTCCCTGCTGCTCCTGGCGCAGCACCGCGTCGGCTACGCGAACCTCTGCCGCCTGATCACGCTCGGGCGCCTCCGGAATCCGAAGGGTGTCTGCTCCGTCACCTGGGATGAGGTGTGCGGGCACGCCCCGGGCCTCCTCGCCCTCTGGGGCGGCGAGCGCAGCCTTCTCACCTCCGAGGACGACCCCGAAGGGAACGCGATTCGCCTAAAGGAGGCTTTCGGAGACCGCCTCTACGCCCTCGCCGTCCGTCAC
>CAZJSF010000124.1:0-228 GCA_964548515.1 uncultured Thermodesulfobacteriota bacterium | reverse complement strand
GTCCGTCACCGCCGTGCCGAGGAGACCCGGTCGGAGGCCCGCCTCCGCAGCCGGGCGCGCCGCTTCGGCCTCCCGCTGGCGGGAGGCACGGAGGTGCTCTACCACTGCGCAGCCCGCCGCGGGCTCCAGGACGTCCTGACGTGCATCCGCCAGGGAGTCCCCCTCGGCCGTGCCGGCCGCCTCACGAAGACCAAAGCCGAGCACGGTCTCAAGGCCACCCACGGCTTC
>CAZJSF010000123.1:0-8374 GCA_964548515.1 uncultured Thermodesulfobacteriota bacterium | reverse complement strand
AGGACGAGGGCCCCGGCCGCGGTGAGCCGGGAGACCCACCGGGCGACCGCGGCGAAGCCGGCCAGCTGGCGCAGGAAGGCGAGCAGTCCGAGGCCCGTGGCGAGGTAGGTGACGAACACGCCCGCCGTGAAGAGGCTCCCGATGGCCACCACCTCCCGGGGGGTGCGCCCGGTGTAGGCGAGGTAGGAGAGGAGGAAGAGCAGGGTGGCGAAGGCGCAGGGGTTCACCCCGTCGAGCAGCCCGGCGAGGGCCACCGCGAGCGGCCCGAAGCCCCGGTACCGGGACAGGATGCCCTGCGCGGCCTCGGCGGCGCCCTCCGCGCCCAGGCGCTCCCAGGGGGGCGGGCTCCCGGCCGCGCCGGCCACGGCCCGCTCCAGGGCCCTGCGGGTCAGGGCGTCTCCCGAGAACGCGAACTCCCCGACGTACACGGCGGGCGCGGCCAGGCGTTCGTCCTCCGCCACGCCGTAGGCGCGGTCGTAGCGCTCGTGGAGGACCTGGTTGCCGGGATCGGCGGCGTCGTAGGAACGGATCTCCACGTGCCGGGCGCGGGCGAGGTAGTCGAGGGCGAGCTGCACCCGGTCGCAGCGGGCGCAGCCCGGCCGGTAGAAGTAGACGACACCGGTCGGCACCCCGTCGGCCGCCCCTCCCGCCGGCTCCTCCCCGGCGGGAGGCGCCGGCCAGTCGCTGCCCCCCGCCGAGGCCAGTTCGAGCACGGCCGGGAGGAGCCCGTCGCGGATCTCCTCCTCCCCCTGGAGGATCCGGTCCGCCAGCACGACGACCGGAACCTCCCCCTCTGCCACCCCGCGCGCGTCCTGGTACCGGGCGAGCATCCGGAAGTTCTGCGGGTCGCCCACCTCGAGGGCCCGTACCACCAGGGGAAAGGCCCCCTGGACCAGCGGGAGCACCTCCTCCTCCACCGCCCGGCAGCGGTCGCACCCCTCGGCGTAGAAGAGAAGCGCGCGCACCTCGCCCTCGGCCCGCACCGGCCCGGGCAGGAGGAGCGCCGCGCAAAGGAACAGGAGCGCGGCACCGAGAAGGGCCGCCAGCGAAGGACGGCCGGAGGGATGTGCCTCCCTGCGCGCCGCCCTCACCCCTGCCCCCGTCTCACGCTTCACGTTTCACGTCCAACGCATCTACCCCACCTGCGCGAGTTCGAGGCGCCCCGCCCACCGGTCGAGGAGGGCCGCCCGGAGGGCGGCGTTGGCGGGGTTCGCCAGGTTGCGGTCCTGCCGGAGCACGGCCGCCGCCAGATCTCTCGCCCTCTGCAGGAGGGGCCCGTCGCGCAGGAGGTTCCCGACGCGGAAGTCCGGGAACCCCGACTGCCTCGTCCCGAGGAAGTCGCCCGGGCCGCGGATCTTGAGGTCCTCCTCCGCGATCTCGAAGCCGTCCTGGGTGCGGGCGAGGATGCCCAGCCGCTCCCACGCGTCGTGGGACACCTGGGAGCCGGCCACCAGCACGCAGTACGACCGGTGTTCCCCGCGCCCCACCCGGCCCCGGAGCTGGTGGAGCTGGGCGAGACCGAAGCGCTCCGCGTGCTCCACCACCATCACCGTGGCGTTGGGGACGTCGACCCCGACCTCGATCACGGTGGTGGAGACGAGCACGTTCACCGTGCCGGCGGCGAAGGCGGCCATGACGGCCTCCTTCTCTTCGGCCCGCATGCGGCCGTGGACGAGCCCCACCCGCAGGTCCGGGAACACCTCCCGGGCGAAATGCTCGGCCATGGTGGTGGCCGCCTTGAGTTCCACGGCCTCGCTCTCCTCCACCAGGGGGTACACCAGGTAGGCCTGGCGCCCCTGGCCGACCTGCTCGCGCAGGAACCGGTGCACGGCGGGGAGGTCCCGTTCCCGGGCGACCCGGGTGAGGATGGGTTGGCGCCCCGGGGGCAGCTCGTCGATGACCGAGAGGTCCAGGTCGCCGTAGACGGTCATCGACAGGCTTCGCGGGATCGGCGTGGCGGTCATCACCAGCAGGTCGGGGCTTCCCCCCTTGCGTACCAGCCCCGCCCGCTGGAGAACACCGAACCGGTGCTGCTCGTCGACGATCACCAGGCCGAGGCGACGGAACTCGACCCCCTCCTGGATGAGCGCGTGGGTGCCAACCGCGAGGTGGGCGCTCCCCTCGGCGAGCGCCCCCGAGGCCGCCTCCCGCTCGGCCCTGGTCGCGGAGCCGGTGAGCAGCACGATCTCCACGGGCAGCCCCGCGCAGGCCCGCCTCAGGTTCGCGGCGTGCTGCTCGGCGAGGATCTCGGTCGGCGCCATGAGGGAGGCCTGGTACCCCGACTCCACGGCCATGAGCGCGCTGACGAGGGCGACCAGGGTCTTGCCGCTCCCCACGTCCCCCTGGAGGAGCCGGTGCATGGGCCGGGGGGACTCCATGTCGCGGCGGATCTCCCCGAGCACCCGGCGCTGGGCCCCGGTGAGGCGGTACGGGAGGGAGGCGAGCAGCGCCTTTACCAGGTGGAAATCCGGCTGGAAGGCGATGCCGTCCCGGGGGCCCGACCCCTCCTTCTTCAGGAGCAGGCCGAGTTGGAGGAAGAAGAACTCCTCCAGCACGATCGCCCGCCGGTGCGCTTCCACCCTGGCCTCGAGCCCGTCGCCCCCCTCCGACGGGAAGTGGACCTCCCGGTACGCGGCGGAGAGCGGGGGAACCCCGGCTTCGGCGCGCAGGGCCGGGGGGATCAGGTCGACCAGGTACGGCGTCGCCGCCTCGACGGCCGCCCGGAGGATTCGGCGCAGGGCCCGGGGGTGCACGCCCTCCACCTCGGAATAGACCGGGATCACGCCCTCCAGGGCAGAGCCCTCTCCGTCCCCTCCCAGGACCTCGAGCTCCGGGTGGTGGACCTCGGCCCTGCCGAGGAAGAAACGCACCGTGCCCGACCCCGCCACCCGAGAACCCGACGGGTAGGCCTTCTGGAGCCACGGGAAGTTGCCGCGGAACCACTTGAGGGTGACCGCGCCGGAGCCGTCCTCCACGGTGGCCTCGAGGACCCGGCGGCGGGAGTAGTGGCGCACCCCGATGGAGCTGATCACGCCCTGGAACAGGGCGGGCGCGTCCGGCGTCAGGCGGTCGAGGGGATGGACCCGGCTGCGGTCCTCGTGACGCAGGGGGAGGAAGACCAGGGCGTCGCCCATCGTCCGCAGCCCCTTGCGGGCCAGCCGGTCCGCCACCTTGTCCCCCACGCCCCGCAGGGTCCGCAGCGGCGTGGCGAGGACCCCGGCCATCCGGCGGTAGTCCTCGAGGAGGGGGGCCCGGAACGGCGCCTCAGAAGCGCCAGGCGTCAAGGTCCGCGTCCGGGGCCGGCGTCACCGGCTCGCCCTCGTCCTCCGGATCCACGGAGAAGCCCACCGACGCCCCGTCGGGGGCCTTGGGGCAGTGCCTCACCAGGGCGGCCGCGGCCAGGGGGCGCTCGTCGGTCTCCCCCGTCTGCCGGAACAGCCCCAGCGGGCCGGGGACCCCGGGGACCTGCGCGAAGCGGTCGCCGTCGCGGAAGAGCCGCGCCACGACGTCGTTCTCCTCCCGGCTCCGGCCCATCGTGAGCAGGCCCCCCGCCGGGAACCGGTAGGGCCGGCCCACGAGCAGGAGGCGGATGTCGTCGGCCCGACGCTCGTCGGGCGCCGTGGCCTCGAAGTAGCGGCGCACCCGGCCGGCGAGGGTCGGGTCGGTGAGCCGGCACCCCCCCGCCGGGGTGGGGTACTCGGTGACGCCCAGCCGCTCGGCCAGGTCCATCTGGGGCTTCCGGTTCCGCCCGGAGAAGTCGTGGAGACGGCTTCGGTCCACCCAGCCGTTGCGCTCCGGGGCGGTGGGCGGCATCAACCTGGCGCACAGGGGCCGCAGGAGCAGTTCGCGCACCCCCGTGTGCTTGGCAATAGCGTTCATGGCGTCGCGGCGCTGGCTCATGGGCCGCTGCCCCAGGACCTCGCCGGTGATGAGGAAGCGCGCCCCCTCCCGCTGCATGATCTCGGCGGCCTTCCGGATCAGGAAGATCTTGCAGTCGACGCAGGGGTTGAAGTTCTTCCCGTAGCCGTACCGGGGGCTCGCCAGCACCTCCAGGTACTCGTCCGACACGTCCACGATCCGGAGCCGGACGCCGTAGCGCTCGAGGTAGGACGCCTCGATCTCGGCCTCCCGACCCCTCTTGTCGTCCCCGAAGAAAGGCGTGATGAAGTGGAGCGCCAGCACGTCGACGCCCTGGTCCTGGACCACCCGGGTGGCGAGGATCGAGTCGAGCCCTCCCGACAGGAGGCTCACCGCCTTGACCCTCTCCCCCGGCGCCGCGCCCGACCGCCCGTCGCTCATGCTCGTCCTCCCGCTGGTTCGGCCTCCCGCCACGCTCCCACGGCCGCCCGCAGCACCCGCTCGCCGTCCCCGGCCCCGGCTTCGGAGCTCCGCAGCACGTCGCGGTGGTCGATGGGGAGCTCGGAGAGCCCCGCACCCGGATTGGCGACCCGGCCGAAGGCCAGGACGTCCATTGCGAGGAACCGAGCCCATACCGCCTCGGGAACCGTGGACATGCCGACGACCGCAGCCCCCAGGGTCCGTGCCATGCGGACCTCGGCGGGAGTCTCGTAGCTGGGCCCGGGGAAACACGCCAGCACCCCCCGCCGCACCCCGACCCCCTCCGCCGCCAGATCCCGGCCCACCGCGTCGAAGAGATCCGTCCGATAGGCCCGGCTCAGGTCGACGAAGGGCGGCCCGGCTGGGGTGCGCACCCCCTCCAGGGGGTTGCGGCCAAGCAGGTTCACGTGGTCGTCCAGGAACACCCACGCGCCCACCGGCAGATCCTCGTCCACGGCCCCCACGGCGCAGAGCGTCACGAGCAGGCGCGCTCCCAGGCGCGCCGCGAGCCGAACCGGGAACGCCGCGGCCGCCGGCGCCAGCCCCTCGTACACGTGCCGGCGTCCCACGAAGACCAGGGCCTGGGCGCCGGCGAGGGTTCCCCGAAGGAGCAGCCCCTCGTGGCCCGGCACCGACGGCGACCCGAGCCCGGCCACGTCGGCGAAACGAGCTCGGGCCCGGACGTCCAGGCCACTGGCTGCCCCCCCCAGACCCGACCCGAGAACGCAGGCGACCTCGGCCCCGCCCCATCCGTCCCCCAGGGAGAGCGCCGCGGCCTCGGCTTGGGGATCGTCCCACCGCGGGTTCACGGCCGCAGGCTCCCGAGGGCGTCGGGGAGGGAGAGGTCGACCACCTGCCCGGGCGCCCCGGGCGGCCGCAGGGGCTCCCCGTTCCACATCAGCTGGACCCCTCCCGCGTTGCCGAGGCGCACCACGAAGGACTCCCTGGCCTCGTACACCTCCCGCTGCCCCGGCTGGAGCAGCCGCCCCACCGGCCGCCCCCCGTCGATCCCCACGCTGACCCACACGGCCTCCACCGCGACCACGTCCAGCCGCTGGAGCGACGGTGTGGGAACGGGGGGCGGAAGGGGCGGGGGCTCGGCCGGCGCGGCCGCGGGGGTGCTCTCCGGCTGGGCAGGCGGGAGGACCGCATCGGGCGCCGTCGGCGGCGGCAGCTCCCGGGTCCACGGACTCCACACCCAGATGCCGGCCGCGACGCACAGGAGAAAGCCGATCGCCATGAGGACGGGGCGCCCGCGCTCGGACGAGCGCAGGGCCACCGGGAACGTCTGGCCCGGGGGCGTGTGGAGGACCGGGGGTTCCTCGCTCCGGGCTTCGGCGTAGAGGGCCGGGAGCGGGGCTCCCGCCGGTCCGAGCCGCTTCGCCAGCAGGCGCACGAAGCCGCGCCCGATGACGCCGGGAGGGACGGCGTCCCAGTCCTCGGCCTCCAGTGCGTGCACGTAGCGGGCCTGGACGCGGGTGGCCTCGGCGAGCTGCTCCTCCGTGAGCCCGGCCGCCTCCCGGGCCCTCCGCAGGGTTTCTCCGAAACCGCTCCCTTGGGTTCGCTCCATCCGCCTACCGTCCCGGTCCAGGGGTTCGCCGCAGCACCGACGCCTCCCGGTCATCCGGCGCGCCCTGCCGCCCGACCCGGGGCGCCGGGGACCGGCGGCCTGCCGATTCCCGCATCGGGGGACTACCCCTGATCCAGGAAATCGAGGTAGGTCTTGGCCGTCTTGCCCACATCCGAGCCCGGCGCGAGGTGCCAGGCGCGGTCGAAGGCCTCCCGCGCGGCGGAGCGCTCCCCCAGGCGCAGCAGGCTCAGCCCGCGTTTGAGGTGGACCTCCGCGTCGTCCGGGTAGGAGCGGATCGCCCGGTCGAACTGCTCCACGGCGGCCCGATGGTCGCCGGCGTCCTGGAGCAGGATGCCGAGGTTCTTCCGGGCCAGGGGGAAGCCCGGCGCCATTTCCACCGCCGCCCGGAGGCGCTTCTCCGCCTCGGCCGTGCGGCCGGTCTTGTACAGCGCCCACCCGAGGTTCGTGAGCGCCCGCTCCTGCGTCTGGTAGAAGACGTTCTTCAGGGCGTTCTCGAGCACGGGCACGGCATCGTAGTAGCGTCCCTGGTCGATGTAGAGCGCGCCCAGATTGTTCCAGGCCTCCGAGTAGTCCGGCTTGAGCTCCGCCGCCCGCCGGAACTTCTCCTCCGCGAGACCGGTCTCCCCGCGCGCCCAGTACGCCAGGCCCAGGACGTTGACGATCTCGGGATCGTCCGGGGTGAGGCTCTCCGCCTTGGCCAGTTCCTTGAGGGCCGGGGCCGGACGTCCCTCCGCCAGGAAGGCCACCCCGAGCTTGTAGGAGGTCTGGGCGTCCCGCTTCACCGCCTCCTGGTTTACTCCTCCGCAACCCGGGAGCACCCCGAGCAGGAGCACGAGGAGGAGCGCTTGACACCCTCCCCGTCGCCGATACCCTTGCCGGCCAACCCCTGCGCCGAAGGTCCACCCCCACAGCGAATCACCCATGGCTGACATCCTCTTCATCGACGACGACGAGAGCATTCGTTTCCTCGTGCAGGAGGAACTCTCCCTCGAGGGGCACGCCGTCCGACTGGCCGGCGACGGCGCCCGCGGCCTGCAGGCCGTGGAGGACGCCCTGCCCGACGTGGTGGTGTTGGACATCAAGATGCCGGGCCTCGGCGGCATCGAGGTGCTGCGCCGGCTCAAGGCCTCCCACCCCTCCCTGCCCGTCCTGCTGTTCACGGCCTACAACGATCACGTGGAAGAGGCAAGGGAGATCGGCGCCGACGGCTACCTCGTCAAGTCGCCGGACCTCACCCCCCTCAAGGACGCGATCCGGAACCTGTCCGCGGGAAACGGCCACACCCCCTGAAGCCTCGCGGTCGCCTCACAGCTCGGCCTCGAAGTGGGTGAGGCTCCGGAACGAGCGGAACCGTTCGACCACCTCGGGATACGTCAGGCGCTCCAGGCGGCGGAAGCTGAAGTCCTCCACGTTGAAGCTCGCGAGGGCCGAGCCGAAGACCACGGCCCTCCGCAGGTTCTCCGGCGAAACGTTCCCGGTGCTGGCCAGGTACCCCATGAGACCCCCCGCGAAGGAGTCGCCGGCGCCGGTTGGGTCGAACACCGCTTCCAGGGGATAGGCGGGGGCCGCGAAGACGTGGCCGTCCGAGAAGTACAGGGCGCCGTACTCGCCCCGTTTGATGACCAGTTCCCGGGGGCCCCACGAACGGATGCGCTCGGCGGCCCGCACCAGGTTCGGCTCCTGGGCCAGCATCCGGGCCTCCCCCTCGTTGATCAGGAGCAGGTCCACCCGCTCGAGAACGCCGAGCAGGCTGCGCCGCTTGCCCTCGATCCAGAAGTTCATCGTGTCCAGCGCCACGAACTCCGGCTTCTCCACCTGCTGGAGCACCCGCAGCTGCAGGTCCGGGTCGATGTTGGCGAGGAAGACGTAGGGAACGCCGCGGTGCCCCTCGGGCAGCACCGGCTCGAACCCCTCGAAGACGTTGAGGTGCGTCTCCAGGGTGTGGGCCTCGCTCAGGTCGAAGCCGTACCGCCCCTTCCACCGGAAGGTGCTCCCCGGCGCGGCGGTGAGCGCGGAGAGGTCCACCTCCCGCCGGGACAGGAAGGAGAGGCGCTCCCGAGGGAAGTCCTCTCCCACCACCGCCACGAGGCGCACGCGGGCGAACAGGCTGGCCGCCGCCGTGAAGTGGAGCGCGGAGCCGCCGAGCGCCTCGTCGTCGCGGCCGAAGGGCGTCTCCACCGAGTCGATGGCCACGGACCCCACGACCAGCAGTTCGGCGCTCATCGGGCGCCCCCCCCGAGGTAGCGGCCGTAGAGGAGCTCCACGGCCCGGCGCGTCTCCGGGGGGATCCGCTCCGGCGCCGTGAGGATGGCGTGCCGCGCGGCGTCGGGGCACGGGCAGGTCCGGTCCGCGTCGATGCGCACGGCCGCCTCCCGGACAATCGTCTTGGCGGTCTCCACGTTCTGGTGCAGCAGGGTCAGGATCGCCTCCACGGAGACCTCCTCC
>CAZJSF010000122.1:0-8518 GCA_964548515.1 uncultured Thermodesulfobacteriota bacterium | reverse complement strand
TTCGGCCTCTTCGCGACCAACCTCGGCCACTTGATCCTGGCCGAGGGCCTTCCCACCCGGTTGGCGGGGGGGCGGGAGCTCAACATACTGAACGGGTGGGCCGCCGCCGCGCTGGGGGACCTCGGGTTCGAGGCGTTCGTGCCCAGCCCGGAGACGGACCGGGAGAACCTCGAGGCCCTGGCGTCCGCCGGGTGGCCGCTGCGGCCGATCGTCCTGATTCGGGGCCGATTGCCGCTCTTCGTCACCCGCCTCGACCCGGGGGAGGTGCTGCCTCCGAACGGGGTGGTGGAGGCGCTGGACGGGAGGCGGCTGCACTGGGAGCCCGCCCCCGTCCCCCTGGGGCAGCCCTGGGCCAGGGTCTTCGGAGAGCAGGTGCTCTCCTGGCTCCGTCGGCGGGAGGAGCTTCGCGGCATGGGGATCGTGGACTTCCTCTCGGACCTGGGCACCGGGGGAGGGGACGTCGCCGATCCGGGCTTCGGGCGAGAAACCGTTTCGGCCTCCGGAGCCACGGAACTCAACTACGACCGGGAACTGCGTTGATCCGAGAGGAGGGCACATGAGGAACGACTACCGCATTGGAGAGACCTTCGCCTACCGCCTGAAGACCACCCCGGAGATGAGCGCGAGCCGGTTCCAGGACAGCTCGCCGCCGGTCTTCGCCACGCCCTGGCTCCTCGGCGCCGTGGAGGCTTCGGGAGCCAGGATGATGGAGCGTTGGCTCGACGCCGGGGAGATGACGGTGGGGGGGCACGTGGAACTGAGACACACGGCGCCTACGCCCCTGGGGTGGGAGGTGCGTGCCGAGGCGACGCTGGTGGAGGCCGAGGGCAAGCGCTTCGTGTTCCGGGTGGAGTGCTTCGACGAGGAGGAGAAGATCGGGGAGGCCACCCACACCCGCTTCGTGGTCAAGGCCGAACCGTTCCTGAAGGCGGTGGAAGCCAAGGCTTCGCGCCGCAAGGCCTGACGGGAGCCTCTCCCAACCCAAGCCGGGCGACGAGGCCGCCGAGCCCCGTTTCTCGCTCGGGCCGTCGGACCTCGCTGACTTTCGTCGTGCCGCCCCCCGGGTCCGGGCGGGACGCTCTCCGGCACCTCCGTGGTGCGAAGCCGTTTGGGAATTCATCCCGGCACCTTGGAGTGCGGCCGGGAGATACTTGTCTTATCGCCTCCCAGAAGGCCTGGATTCATTCCAAACAAGATTTGATGGAGTGTTGACACGGCGGGGGGGGTGGCGGGATGATCGCGCCGACCGGGCGGTGGGCACGGGACCGAAAGGCGCGCGAAGCCGCGAACGCGCCGCTTCCAGAACGGGAGACATGGGAGACGACTACGTCCTCCGCACCGAGGATCTCACGAAGGACTTCTCGGGGTTCGTGGCGGTCAGCGGCGTGGGCCTCCGGGTCCGCGCCGGCACGATCCACGCGCTCATCGGCCCCAACGGCGCGGGCAAGACCACGGTGTTCAACCTGCTGACCGGCTTCCTGCCGCCGACCGCGGGCCGGATCTTATTCAAGGGCCGGGACATCACCGCGTCCAAGCCCGCCGAACTCGCCCGGCAGGGGCTCGTGCGGTCGTTCCAGATCTCCGCCGTGTTCCCCCATCTCACGGTTCTCGAGAACGTGCGCGTCGCCCTCCAGCGGGCCATGGGGACCTCCTTCCACTTCTGGCGCTCGGAGGCCGGCCTCGACGTGCTCAACCCGCGGGTGCTCGAGATCCTGGAGCAGGTGGACCTGGCGGCCTTCGCGGACCACGTGGCGGTGGAGCTCCCCTACGGGAGGAAGCGGGCCCTGGAGCTGGCCACCACCCTGGCCCTCGAGCCCGAGGTGATGCTCCTCGACGAGCCCACCTCGGGCATGGGGCATGAGGACGTGGGCCGCGTGGTCTCCCTCATCCGGAAGCTCGCGTCGGACCGCACGGTGCTCATGGTCGAGCACAACCTCAACGTCGTGGCGGATCTCTCGGACACCATCACGGTCCTCCAGCGGGGCCAGATCCTCGCCGAGGGCACCTACGACGAGGTGTCCCGGGATCCCCAGGTGCTCGAGGCGTACGTGGGAGGCAACGGTGGCTAGCCCTCCCGCCGAGTTCCTCCGGGTCACGGACCTCCACGCCTTCTACGGCGAGTCCCACGTGCTCCACGGCGTGGACTTCGCCGTGGGCCAGGGAGAGCTGGTGACCCTGCTCGGCCGCAACGGGTCGGGGAGGACCACCACGCTCAAGGCGATCCTCGGCCTGGTGGGGAGGCGATCGGGGTCGGTGATGATCAACGGCAGCGAGTCGGTGGGGCTCGCTCCCTACAAGATCGCCCAGCTCGGGATCGGCTACTGCCCCGAGGACCGGGGGATCTTCGCGAGCTTGACCGCGGAGGAGAACCTGCTGCTGCCTCCGGTGGTGCGCAGCGGAGGCCTCTCCGTCGACGAGATCTACGAGATGTTCCCCAACCTGAAGGAGCGCCGCGGCGCCCAGGGCACGAGGCTTTCGGGGGGGGAGCAGCAGATGCTGGCGTTGGCCCGCATCCTGCGCACGGGCGCTCGCCTGCTGCTCCTGGACGAGATCACCGAGGGGCTCGCCCCGGTGATCGTGAAGGCGCTGGGCGAGAGCGTCCGGGCCCTCAAGGAGAAGGGATTCACGATCGTGCTCGTCGAGCAGAACTTCCGGTTCGCGGCCGAGGTGGCGGACCGGCACTACGTGCTCGAGCACGGGCGGGTGGTGGAGGTGATTCCTCGCGAGGAACTGGCGTCCCGTATGGACAGACTTCGCGAGTACCTGGGAGTCTGACGTCTCCCGCAACCAGGAAAGGAGGACCGCAATGGCTCGACTGTGGCGAACGGGGTTGGTGCTGGGCGTGGTCGCGTGCGTCGGGCTCGGGGCGACCCACGCCCCGGCCCAGGTCTCCGACGATGTGGTCAAGGTGGGCGTCATGAGCGACATGTCGGGGACCTACTCCGACCTGTCCGGGCCCGGGTCCGTCGTGGCCGCCCAGATGGCCATCGAGGACTTCGGAGGCAAGGTCCTCGGCAAGAAGATCGAACTGGTGACCGCCGACCACCAGAACAAGGCCGACATCGCGGCCAACAAGGCGCGGGAGTGGTTCGACGCCGATCAGGTCGACGTCATCGTCGACCTGCCGACCTCGTCCTGCGCCCTCGCCGTCATGGAGGTGGCGAAGCAGAAGAACCGGGTGACGCTCATCTCCACCGGTGCCTCCACGAAGATCACGAACGACAACTGCACCGCCACCAACGTGCACTGGACCTACGACACCTACTCTCTCGCCGTGGGCACGGGCCGGGCGGTGGTGGCGAACGGCGGGGACACGTGGTTCTTCCTCACCGCCGACTACGCCTTCGGCCACTCCCTCGAGGGGGACACCGCCGCGGTGGTGAAGGAGAGCGGCGGCAAGGTGCTCGGCAACGTCCGCCACCCGTTCCCCAACGCCGACTTCTCGTCGTTCCTCATGCAGGCCCAGGCGTCCGGTGCGAAGATCATCGGCCTCGCCAACGCCGGTGCCGACACCACAAACGCCATCAAGCAGGCCAAGGAGTTCGGCATCACCCAGAACCAGACGCTGGCTGGCCTCCTGGTGTTCCTGACGGACATCCGCGCCCTCGGTCTCGAGACCGCCCAGGGCATGATGCTCACCACCGGCTTCTACTGGGACCGAAACGACGAGACGCGCGCGTGGTCCAAGCGCTTCTACGAGCGCCACAAGGCCTATCCGACCATGGGGCAGGCCGGCGTGTACTCGGCCCTGATGCACTACTTCAAGGCCATCGAGAAGGCCGGCACCGACGAGGCGGTCGCGGCGGTCAACGAGATGAAGGCCCTGCCGGTCAACGACATGTTCGCGAAGAACGGGAAGGTCCGCGCCGACGGCCGCATGGTGCACGACATGTACCTCGCCCAGGTGAAGACCCCGGCGGAGTCCAAGGGGGAGTGGGACTACTACAAGATCATCCGGACGATCCCGGGCGACGAGGCGTACATACCCCTGGAGAAGAGCACCTGCTCGCTGGTGAAGAAGTAGCGTGACCCGGTCGGCGGCGAGGGGCGCGAGATGACGGTCCAGGTGTTCGGGGTCCCGATCCAGGCCCTGCTGGGGCAGTTGCTCATCGGGCTCATCAACGGCTCGTTCTACGCCGTGCTGAGCCTGGGGCTGGCGATCATCTTCGGGCTCCTGAACATCATCAACTTCACCCACGGGGCCCAGTACATGCTCGGGGCGTTCGCGGCCTGGATGGGCCTGAGCTACCTGGGCGTGAACTACTGGGTGGCCCTCTTCCTCGCTCCCCTCGCCGTCGGCGCCTTCGGGATCCTGCTCGAGAGACTGTTCCTCCGGCGCCTGTACCACCTGGACCACCTCTACGGCCTGCTCCTAACCTTCGGCCTCGCGCTGATCCTGGAGGGCCTGTTCCGGCAGGGGTACGGGATCTCCGGCCTGTCGTACCCGGCGCCCAAGCTCCTCCAGGGGGGCACGAATCTCGGGTTCATGTTCCTGCCCCACTACCGGGCCTGGGTCATCGTGGCCTCCCTGACGGTGTGCTTCGCGACCTGGTACGTGATCGAGCGCACGAAGCTGGGCGCCTACCTGCGGGCGGGCACGGAAAAGCCCCAGCTCCTCCAGGCCTTCGGCGTCAACGTGCCGCTGATGGTCACCCTGACCTACGGCTACGGTGTGGCCCTGGCGGCCTTCGCCGGGGTTCTCGCGGCACCGATCTACCAGGTGACCCCGGTCATGGGGTCGAACCTGATCATCGTCGTCTTCGCTGTGGTCGTGATCGGGGGGATGGGGTCCATCCTGGGCTCGATCGTCACCGGCATCGGGCTCGGGCTCGTGGAGGGGCTCACGAAGGTCTTCTACCCCGAGGCTTCCGCCATGGTGATCTTCGTCATCATGGCGGCGGTCCTGATCACCCGCCCCGCGGGGCTGTTCGGGCGGGAGCGATGAGCCCGGGACGTCGGCGGGCCCTCGCCCTGGCAGCCGCCGCGGCGGTCGCCGTGGGGGCGCCCTACGCCGTCTATCCGGTCTTCCTCATGAAGGTCATGTGCTTCGCGCTGTTCGCGAGCGCGTTCAACCTGCTCCTGGGCTACGTGGGGCTCCTGTCCTTCGGCCACGCCGCGTTCCTCGGCTCGGCGAGCTACGTGACGGCGCACACGGTGAAGGCGCTCGGCTTCTCGCCCGGCCTCGGCATCCTGGCGGGGGTGGCCGTCGCCGCGCTCCTCGGCCTGGTGGTGGGGTGGCTGGCGATCCGCCGGTCGGGCATCTACTTCGCGATGATCACGCTGGGGTTGGCCCAGGTCATCTACTTCCTCAGCCTGCAGTTCAAGTTCACCGGTGGCGAGGACGGGATCCAGGGAGTCCCGAGGGGCGTGTTCCTGGGGCTGCTCGACCTGACTCCGACCCTCAACATGTACTACTTCGTCCTCGCGATCTTCCTGTTCGGACTCGCCGTGGTGTACCGCGCCATCCGGTCGCCCTTCGGCCAGGTGCTCAAGGCCATCCGGGAGAACGAGCCGCGGGCCGTCTCCCTGGGGTACGACGTGGACCGGTACAAGCTGATGGCCTTCGTGCTCTCGGCGGCCCTGAGCGGACTGGCGGGGGGCACCAAGTCCCTCGTGTTCCAGCTCGCCTCGCTCACCGACGTCCACTGGCACATGTCGGGAGAGGTCGTCCTCATGACGCTCCTCGGCGGCATGGGGACCGCCTTCGGCCCGGTCGTCGGGGCCCTCCTGGTGGTTTCCCTGAACAACTACCTGGCGGGGTTCGGCTCGTGGGTGACGATCATCACGGGGGCGATCTTCGTGGCGTGCGTGCTCTCGTTCCGCCGGGGCATCGTGGGGGAGATCCTCGCCTTCGGGCGGCGGAGGACCGAGGGGGAAAAGCTCTAGCACCGCGAATGCCCCGACTCTGGTGCCGGCGGGGCCTTCGCCTCAGCCGCCCTCCAGCGGCGGGAAGACGGTCACGGTCTCCCCTTCCCGCAGTGCCTCGCCGTCACGGCGCAGCCGGCCGCCGACGAGGGCGATGCTTCGCACCTCCGCGGGGATCCCCAACCGCTCCAGCAGATCCGCCACGGTGGCGCCCTCCGGCAGTTCCACGTCGTGGGGACCTGCACCCCGTGGGCCGAAGCGGCGCAGGTGCAGGAAGAGTTCGACGCGGACGAGCATGGGGCGGGGCCTCCGGACGGTAGGTTCCACGGTATTATGGTCGGGGGGTTCGCAGGGTGTCCAGACGAGGAGGCGGACGGGATGACGGGTTGGACGGGCAAGGTGCTCCGAGTGGATCTGGGCCGAGGGACGGTGGTTTGGGAGCCTCTCGACCCCGGGAAGGCGAGGGACTACATCGGCGGCCGGGGGCTGGGAATCCGCTACCTCCTCGACGAGGTGGACCCGCGGTGCGACCCCCTGGGGGAGGGGAACAAGCTCGTCATGGCCACCGGGCCCCTCACGGGCACCCGGGCCCCCACGGGGGCGCGGTACATGGTGACGACCAAGTCCCCGCTCACCGGGGCCATCACCTGTTCCAACTCCGGGGGGCACTTCCCCGCGGAACTGAAGAAGGCCGGTGCGGACGCCGTGATCTTCGAGGGTCGGTCCCCGGAGCCGGTGTACCTCTGGGTCGAGGACGGGAGGGCGGAACTCCGGCCGGCCGGACACCTGTGGGGGCTCGACACCCACGCCACCCACGACCGGGTCGTCGCGGAGACCGACTCCGCCGCGAAGGTCGCCTGCATCGGCCCGGCGGGAGAGCGGGGGGTGCTCTTCGCCTCCATCATGAACGACCGCGACCGGGCGGCGGGCCGCTCGGGCGTCGGGGCCGTGATGGGTGCCAAGAGCCTCAAGGCGGTCGCAGTCCACGGAACCCGGCCGGTCCCCCTCCACGACGAGGCCCGGTTCCGGGAGGTCGTGGAGACGTACCTCTCCAGGTTCCGCGAGGCCAACCGGGAGGTGCCGCCGGCCCTGCGGACGTACGGCACCGCGGCCACGGTCCTGGGCACCCAGACCGCGGGCATCTTCCCGACCCGCAACTTCCGGACAGGGCAGTTCGAGCGGTGGCGGGAGATCCACGGGGAGGCGCTCACCGAGCGCTTCCTGGTCAAGCCCAAGGCGTGCTTCTCGTGCCCCATCGCCTGCGGGCGGGTCACGAAGGTGGAGGTTCCGGGGTTCGAGGGGGAGGGGGAGGGGCCGGAGTACGAGACCCTCTACTCCCTGGGCAGCGCGTGCGGCGTGGGGGACCTGGCGGCGATCACCAAGGCCAACTACCTGTGCAACGAACTCGGGATGGACACCATCAGCTTCGGAGCCACGCTGGCGTGCGCCATGGAGATGGCCGAGGCGGGGGTCCTGCCGGAGGCCGACGTGGGGCGTCCGCTGCGGTTCGGCGACGGGGGGGCCGTGGTCGAGTTCGCCCGTCGAACGGCGTACCGGGAGGGGTTCGGCGACCTCCTGGCGGAGGGGAGCCTGCGGCTCGCGCGGCGGTACGGCCGTCCCGAGTTCGCGATGGTCGCCAAGGGGCAGGAGTTCGCGGGCTACGACCCGCGGGGGGAGCAGGGCATGGGGCTCGCGTACGCCACCTCCCCCATCGGCGCCTCCCACATGCGGGGCGACCCGGCCTACATCGAGATCCTGGGCGTGCCGCTGCGGGTGGACCCTCTCAGCTGGGAGGACAAGGCGGAGCTCGTGGTGGACTGGCAGGACACCTTCACCGTCATCGACTCGGCCGGGCTGTGCGTGTTCTTCTCGGTGCGCAACTACGTCACGCCCGACCGCCGCGTGCGGCCCGTGGGGATCCTCGAACTCCTCAACGCCGCCACCGGAGCCGGGTACACGATGGATACGCTGATCGAGGCGTCCCGCCGGATCTTCAACGCGGAGCGGGTGTTCCTGAACCGGGCCGGCTTCGACCGGGAGCAGGACACGCTGCCGCCCCGGATGCTCCGCGAGCCCATGCCCGAGGGGCCGGGCAAGGGCATGACCGTGCGCCTGGAGGAGATGCTCCCCCGGTACTACGAGCTGAGGGGCTGGGACGCCCGGGGCAGGCCCGCGGAGGAAACGCTCCGCGCGCTCGGCCTGGCGTGAACGGTTCCGGGTCCTCTATGAGGGAGGTCGCAACCGGGGAGGGCGGTTGACGAGGACCATGCCGCAGCAGACCAGCACGAGGGAAGCGAGGAGCGCCGGGTTGAGGTTCTCCCCCGGAAGCAGGGCCGCGCTGAGGAGGACCCCGAACACGGGGGTGAAGAAGGTGAAGGCGGCGAGCAGGCTCACGCTGTACCGGTGGACGAGCTCGAACCACACGAGGTAGCTGGCGAACGCCACGACGAGGCACTGGTACGCGACGGAGGCCGCGACCCGTGCGGTGAGCCCGTGGACCGGGGCTCCCTCCAGCGCCGCGCTGGCGGCGAAGAGCACCGGGACGGAGAAGGCCAGCTGGTAGAACAGGACGGGGGTGGCTGACACGAGGCCGGTCAGGTAGCGCTTGATGGTGAGGGTGGTGGCCGCCCAAAGGGCTGCACCGCGCAGGATC
>CAZJSF010000121.1:0-8589 GCA_964548515.1 uncultured Thermodesulfobacteriota bacterium | reverse complement strand
GCCGCCCTGGGGCGGCCCGCTCGACGAGGAGAGGAGGAAGAGAGGAGGTGGCGCTCGTTCGCCACAGGCCTCGTATCGTCAGTCCGGCCCCGTCCCTTGAGTCCGAACGGACCGACTCAGCGCCTCCAGTACCAGGGTGCCCCGGACCACCACGGATAGGGCGGATACCATGGGTGCCAGGCGTCGTAGTAATACTCCCAGTAGAGACGATCGTAGGGCGGCCTCGTCCAGAGGTGGACCTCCAAGCCGTCGATGAGCACGTAGCGATACTGGGTCTCCCCCACGGGTTCGGTCTGCGTTCCCGCCACGACCCCTGCCACCGTCACCTCCCTTCGCGGCGCGAACGGCACGGGATCGAGATATCGCTGGAACCGCGCGATGAACCTCCCCTCGCTCAGGGAATCGAGTTTCGGACGTTCGGAGACGTCGAGGGGCCTCTGAAGGATCACGAGGTGGGTCTCGTCCCCCTTGTTGCGGGTCTCGATGATCTCCCCCCCGAGGATCACCGTACGACCGCGAAAAGACTCCGGGGCCTCCCGCAGCTCCGAGAATCCCTCGAGAGGCACCGCCACCTCGCGCAACTCCCGGGAGATCACCCCGCAGCCCGCGAGGATCAGCATCGCCGCCAGTACGACCCCTGCTCCGCGACCGCCCATGCTCCCGACTTTCTCCTCCCCCGGCATCTCCGTCGGCCTCCTCACCTCACAGACTAACACCCCGGACCCGGCCTCGCCACGGCACAGGAAACCGCGCGGGTGCGCGACCTTTCCCTTGGAAGGCCGGGCAGGATCGGCTAGGCTGGCGCTTCACACGACGCGGCAGGCCCATGATCCGCGAACTCCTCGAAGAGCAGGAAGAGCAGACGCTCCACCCCCGGGCGACGCGGTCTCGTCGGACCCGCGGTCGCGGTCGCCCCGAACCCGAGTGCGACATCCGGCCGGCGTTCCAGCACGACCGGGACCGCGTGCTCCACTGCAAGGCCTTCCGCCGGCTCAAGCACAAGACCCAGGTCTTCCTGGCGCCCGCCGGCGACCACTACCGCACCCGCCTGACCCACACACTCGAGGTGAGCCAGATCGCCCGGACGATCGCCCGGGCCCTGCGCCTCAACGAGAGCCTCACCGAGGCGATCGCGCTGGCCCACGACCTGGGGCACACCCCGTTCGGCCACGCCGGCGAAGCCGTGCTGGCGCGGCTGCGGCCGGGGGGATTCCACCACGCGCTGCAGAGCCTCCGGGTCGTGGAAGTGCTGGAGCGCGACGGGAAGGGCCTCAACCTGACCCGGGAGGTCCGGGACGGGATCGTCTTCCACACGAAGGGAAGGGGAGAGATCCTCCGGACAGAGGCCACGCTGGAGGCGCAGGTCGTGCGCGTCGCAGACCTCATCGCCTACCTCAACCACGACGTGGACGACGCCCTGCGCGCCGGGGTGATCCGCCCCGAGCAGTTCCCTCCGCACGTGTTCGCCGCCCTGGGCGACACCCACGGCCAGAGGATCGACGCCATGGTCCGCGACGTCATCCGGGAGACGCTCTCCCGCGACCTCGAAGCGGTCGCG
The DNA here is from genome assembly GCA_964548515.1 of uncultured Thermodesulfobacteriota bacterium. GTDB lineage: Bacteria > Desulfobacterota > Deferrisomatia > Deferrisomatales > JACRMM01 > CAZGRT01. The sequence continues at coordinate 7,031 of CAZJSF010000121.1, read as the reverse complement.
ATGGGAACGGAGACGCACCAGGCCGCGGTCGAACTTCGGAGCTTCCTCTACGAGCGCGTCTACGAGAACCCCACCGTGCACGGGGACTTCGTGAAGGCGAGCAAGATCCTGGAGGAGTTGTACGACCGCTTCCTCGAAGAACCGGACTGGTTCCAGGAAACCCTTGCCCAGAGGATCCCCGGGGCCCCCGTGGAGGACCTGGCGTCGGACTTCATCGCGGGGATGACCGACCGCTACGCACTGGCGCTCTACGAGTCGATTTTCATGCCCCAGCCGTGGAAGATTCTCTAGATTCGCTTGAGTTGCCGCCCCTGCGGCCGAAAAGAGCACCCGAACCCGAGCCCTGTTTGCCCTCGACGAGGAGGTCGATATGCCGAGGAGCGTGCTCGTAGTCGACGATAGCTCCACCGTGCAGGACGCCGTGAGATTCGCCTTGGCCGGCGAGGAATGGACCGTACACAGCGCAGTCGACTCGGAGGAGGCCCGCGAAGCGGTTCGCTCCTCGCCCCCCGACGCCATCCTGTGCGACGTCTCCCTCGGGGATGAAGACGGCTACGAAGTGTGCCGCAGCCTCCGGTCCCTCCCCGACCGGAGCGCGATTCCCGTGATCATGATGGGCGGTCGGGTGAGCGAGGGGCTGGCCACCGCGGTCGGCGCCGCCGGTGTGCTGACCAAGCCCTTTGCCTCGGCCGAATTGCTCGACGCGTTGGAGGCGAGTCTGGAGTCGCCGACCCTGGGGCTCGAACTCGAGGAAGTCCCACTCCCTCCGGAGGAGGGCGCCGCCGCCCCCCCCGCAGGCGACACCGTCGAGGTCATCGACCTGTCGGAACAGGATGAGTTCGAGGAGTTCGAACTCCTGGAGGATCTGGAACCCGTGGAGGCGAGCGCCTCTGCGCAGACCCCGGAGGAAGCCGGCGGCGAGGCCTTCGCCGACTCGCGGACGCCGGGCTTCGAACTGGAAACGACGTCGTACGCCTCAGCGGAGGCCTCCGGCGAGCCCACTGCGTACGGGGACGTCGAGCTCCCGCCGGTGGACCTAGGGTCCGACGAGGCCGAGCCGGAGCCCTCACCCCTCGGGAGTCAGGAGGAATCCGGCGCCGACGAGGCCGAGGGCTTCGAGACCGGCGGGCGCTGGGGGGAAGCCATGGCGACCCGGGGGGAGGAACCGGACCTCCTCGGAGACATCGACCTGGAGGGGTTCGCGACCCCGGAGTCCTCCCCTTCGGCCACGGGTTCCGCGGAGGCGGAGGAGCAAGAGCCCTCCTCCTCGGCGGCCGACGAGGCCGGGGACTCCGAGGTCGTCGACTCCGCCTCCTGCGGCGGGGAAGTCGAGACAGAACCGCCGTCCGCACCAGGCGCGCCGCCCGATGTGGAGAGCACCTCCGCCACCGGGGCCCCGGAGGAGACGGAGGACGAGTTCTACGCCTGGGCTTCGGGCGAACCGGAGACCGGGACGGAAGGAGCGGAGGAGGGGGAACCCTGGGGCGAACCCCTCGAATTGAAGGCAGAGACCGTCGCCGAGCCCGGCAGCGGGGAGACGGACCTGCCTGGAGAGACCCCGGAGCTGGAACGGTCCGGAGCGCCCGGAGACGAGCACGCCGAGTCCCCCGCGGTCGAGGAGCCGACGGACACGGATCCCACCTGGGCCCACCCGGAGCCCACGCCCGCGCCCGGGGTCCCCTGGGACCTCGCCGGCGTGGAGCCGGCGCCCCTGGCCGACGCGATGGCGACCCGGGTCGAAGAGGCGGTGCGCGAGGCCCTGCAGGAGAACCTCGCCCCCGAGAAACTGGCCCCCGTGGTCGAGGCGGCCGTGGAGCGGGTGGTCTGGCAGGTGGTTCCCGAACTGGCCGAGCGTCTGATCCGGGAGACGATCGAGAAGCTGCGCCAGGAACCTCCCGACCCGTGATCCGCATTCCGTGAGACGCCGGTGGAGGGGCCGCTCGCTGCCCCTCCACCGGCTGCCCTTCCGGCAGTCCCGCCGCGCCTCCGTTCCCGCCAGTTCCCCCGCCCCTTGCCAGGCCCGCCCGCGCCTCCGTACACTTGGGATTCCTTTGCCTCCGGGACCCCGTTCCCGGCTCTTCCCGAGGGACGAGAGATGAGCGACGCACCGCAGATCGGGACATACGACCCGCGTTCCATCGAGGAGAAGTGGTACCGGCGCTGGCTGCAGGACCATCGCTTCCACGCCGAGCCCTCCTCCCCGTCCCGCGCGTTCTCCATCGTGATCCCGCCCCCCAACGTCACGGGCAATCTCCACATGGGGCACGCGCTGAACAACACCCTCCAGGACGTCCTCGCGCGCTACAAGCGGATGGACGGCTTCGAGGTGCTCTGGATGCCGGGCACCGACCACGCGGGCATCGCCACCCAGAACGTCGTGGAGCGCATGCTCGCCAAGGAGGGGACGACCCGGGAGAACCTGGGCCGCGAGGCGTTCGTGGAGCGGGTCTGGCGGTGGCGCGAGGAATCCGGGGGCACGATCATCCACCAGCTCAAGCGCCTGGGGGCGTCCTGCGACTGGGACCGGGAGCGCTTCACCATGGACGAGGGCCTCTCCCGCGCCGTCCGGGAGGTGTTCTGCCAGCTCTACGACGAGGGCCTCGTCTACCGGGGCGACTACATCACCAACTGGTGCCCGCGGTGCCACACGGCCCTGTCGGACTTGGAGGTCGAGCACGAGGACGCGGAGGGCCGCCTCTGGCACCTGCGCTACCCGTTCCGGGACGGTTCGGGCGAAGTGGTCGTGGCCACCACCCGGCCCGAGACCATGCTCGGGGACACCGCCGTGGCCGTGCACCCGGAGGACGAGCGCTACCGGGGCCGGATCGGCCAGATCCTCGTGCTCCCGCTCGTGGGCAGGGAGATGCCCCTCATCGCCGACCCGGCCGTGGACCCCGGCTTCGGCACCGGCGCGGTCAAGGTCACCCCGGCCCACGATCCCAACGACTTCGCGATGGGCCTGCGCCACGGGCTGCCCCAGGTCGCCGTCATCGGGAAGGACGGAACCATGACGGAGGAGGCCGGCGAGCCCTATGCCGGCCTCGACCGCTACGAGGCCCGCAAGAGGGTCCTCGCCGACCTCGAGGCCCGGGGTGCCCTCCTCCGGGAGGAGAAGCACGGGCACGCGGTCGGGCACTGCTACCGCTGCCACACGGTTATCGAACCCCTCGTGTCGCGCCAGTGGTTCGTCAAGATCGAGCCCCTGGCCCAAGCGGCCCTGGAGGCCGTGCGCCAGGGCAGGACCCGGATCGTCCCGGCCCAGTGGGAGAAGACGTACTACCACTGGATGGAGAACATCCGCGACTGGTGCATCTCGCGTCAGATCTGGTGGGGCCACCGGATCCCGGCGTTCACCTGCGGGGAGTGCGGCGCGCTCACGGTGGCCCGGGAAGACCCGCAGGCGTGTCCACAATGCGGGTCCAGCCGCCTGGAGCAGGAGACCGACGTCCTCGACACCTGGTTCTCCTCCGCGCTGTGGCCCTTCTCGACGATGGGCTGGCCCGACCGCACGCCCGAGCTCGAGAAGTTCTACCCCACCAGCGTGCTCGTGACCGGCTTCGACATCCTGTTCTTCTGGGTGGCCCGGATGATGATGATGGGCCTGAAGTTCATGGGGGACGTCCCGTTCCGGGACGTCTACATCCACGCCCTGGTCCGCGACGAGAAGGGCCAGAAGATGTCGAAGTCCAAGGGCAACGTCATCGACCCCCTGGAGGTCATCGACCGGTTCGGCGCCGACGCCTTCCGCTTCACGCTGGTGGCCTTCGCGGCCCAGGGCCGGGACATCCGGCTGTCGGTGGAGCGGATCGAGGGGTACCAGCGCTTCGTGAACAAGATCTGGAACGCCGCCCGGTTCGCGCTGCTCAACCTCACGGGCTTCGATCCGGCCGCCCCGGAGGTGCCCTTCGCCGACCTGGCCGCCCAGGACCAGTGGATCCGCACCCGCCTGCGCGCCGTGGCGGGCGACGTCCGTGCCGCCCTCGACCGGTACGAGTACGACAAGGCAGCCGGGGTCCTGTACCAGTTCGTCTGGCACGAGTTCTGCGACTGGTACGTGGAGATGGCGAAGCGCCCGCTGTATGCGGCGGAGGAACCGCGGGGCCGCCTCGCGGTTCAACAGACGCTGGTCCGGACCCTGGACGGGGTGTTCCGCCTCCTCCACCCGTTCATGCCCTTCGTCAGCGAGGAACTCTGGCACGCGCTGCCGTGGCCTTCCTTCCTGGGCGAGCGCCCCGACTCGTTGATGATCGCGCCGTTCCCGAAGCCGGAGGCAATGCCGGCCGACGAGGAGGCGCGGGCACGCATCGAGCTCGTTCAGGCAACGGTCTCCGCGATCCGCAACGTGCGCGGGGAGATGAACGTGCCGCCTTCCCGGAAGATCCGCGCCCTCGTGCTGGGGGATGCCGCCGCCACCGGGGGCGTGCGGGCCGAGGCCGACGCGGTGTCTGCCCTCGCCGGACTCTCCAGCCTGGAGTTCCTCGCCGCCGGGGCTCCGCGCCCGGAAAAGGCGGCGGTGGCCGTGGCGGCCGGCATGGAGATCTTCCTGCCCCTCGCCGGCCTCATCGACCTCGCCGAGGAGGAGCGCCGCCTGCGCAAGGAGATCGAGAAGACCCGCGGAGAGTGGGACCGCCTCGAGCGGAAGCTGGCGAACCCGCAGTTCGTGGAGAAGGCGCCCGGGGAGGTGGTGGCCAAGGAGCGGAGCCGGGCCGAAGAGATGCGCGAGTCCCTGACCAAGCTCCAGGCCAGCCTGGACCGGGTGCTGGCGGCCGCCTGAACCCCATGGACTTCCCCTTCGCCCCCGCCGACCGTCTGATCCGCATCGCCCTGGAAGAGGACGTGGGCGGCGGCGACATCACGACCGAGGCCACGGTGGCCGAGGGAACCCGCGCCACGGCCCGTCTCGTGGCCCGCGAGCCCCTGCGTCTGGCCGGGCTGCCCGGCTTCCGGCGGGTCTTCGAACTGCTCGGGGAAGCTCCCTTGCGCTGGACGATGCACGCGGCCGAGGGTGAGGACGTAGCAGCCGGCACCCGGATCCTCGACGTCGAGGGGGACGCCCGGACGCTGCTGACAGGGGAACGCACCGCCCTGAACCTGCTCCAGCGGCTGTCGGGGATCGCGACCCTGACCGCGCGTTGGGCGGGCAGGCTCGACGGCACCCGGGCCCGCCTGGTGGACACGCGCAAGACGACCCCGGGCCTGCGCACCCTCGAGAAGTACGCGGTACGCGTCGGGGGGGCGGCCAACCACCGCTCCGGGCTCTACGACGGCATCCTGATCAAGGAGAACCACCTCCGGGTCGGCGGGGGCATCGCAGCGTGCGTGGCCGCGGCGCGCCGCCGGGCGCCCCACACGCTGCGGGTGGAAGTGGAGGTCACGAGCCTCGACGAGCTCGGTCAGGCCCTCGAGGCCGGCGCCGACGCGGTGCTCCTCGACAACATGGGCCTCGAGGACGTGGCGGAGGCGGTGCGTCGGGCCCGGGGCCGAACGATCCTGGAGGCGTCGGGAGGCGTGACCGAAGATCGACTGCGGGCGATCGCGGAGACCGGGGTGGACCTCATATCCGCCGGTGCCTTGACCCACTCGGCCCGGGCCGTGGACCTCTCCCTGCTGTTCGGGGACGGGCCCGACGCCTGAGCGGCGGAGCTCAGGCGGCCCTGCGGCACATGGCGTCCTCGTAGGCCACGAGGTCCTCCTCGGAGAAGAGCACGAAACGCACCTCCTCCAGGGGGCTTCCCGCTTCCAGGTGGGACGCGACGACATCGAGCGCGATCCGGGCGGCGCTGTCGATCGGATAGCCGTAGGCGCCCGTGGAGATGGACGGGAAGGCAAGGGTCCGCAAACCCCGCTCCTCGGCGAGGCGCAGGCTCTCGGCGTAGGCGTTTCTCAGCACGTCCGCTTCGCCGCGCCTCCCCCCCCTCCACACGGGCCCCACGGTGTGGATGACGAAGCGGGCCGGGAGGCGGCCGCCGGTGGTGATCACGGCCTTCCCTCCCTCCAGGTAGCCGATCTGCGCCACGATCGACTTGCACTCGTCGAGGATCGCCGCACCGCCCGCCCGATGGATGGCGCCGTCCACGCCGCCCCCGCCCATCAGCGTGGCATTGGCCGCGTTCACCACGGCGTCCACCCTTTGTTTCGTGATGTCGCCTTGCACGAGGACGAGTCGCGTGGTCCCGAGGATCGTCTCCATGGCCCCCTCCCCCAGTTCCGTGGGAAGCCAGCCTACCGCCAGCGCCCCGGAGGTCAACCCGTGACGAACGACCCGGACGCCCCGGTCATCCCGGAGCTCGACGACGAGATCTTCACCGACCTCCCCTGGAACTTCGGGGTCCAGGTCTTCCTGGAGGGGATGCTGCAGGCGCGGCGGGACCTGCTGGTGGATCCGCTCCTGGCGGAGCCGTGGTCCTGCGACCCGGACCGGTGCCGCCCGCTGTTGGGTGCGAACCTGTGCTGCAAGGTGGAGGTCCGGTGCCCCGACCTGGTGGGGGAACGGTGCGGGGTCCACCGCGCGAAGCCCTTCTCCTGCGCCCTCTTCCCGGTCGACCTGGTCCGGGTGAACGGTGCGCGCGTCGTCACCACGGTACGGAACCCGGCGTTCTTCGGCACCGGTTGGTCCCGCTACGACGCCGACATGCTCCGCTGTTTCGAGGGGGTGGAACGGGGGACGCGGTCGATGTTCGAGGTCCAGCGGCCGGTCCTGCTCCGGGTCTTCACCCGGTCGGAGGTCCTGCGGATGGAGGAGACCCTGGCCCGCCGCCGGTCGCGGAGCGGCTGATCCCGGCCGGCACCCTCACCCTCCCCTCCGCCTTCCGCGGCCGCCCCTTGCGGCAACCGCCCGCCCGGGTGCGGGGCGGCGAGGCTTCGGGCCGCCCGCACGGCCCCGGGAGCGGGCGGGTTCCGCCTCCGCCAGGCGCAGGTGCCCGGTGACCTCCTCCCGGTCGTGGTAGAGGTGCTTGACCCGCAGTTCCCCCTCGACCCCCGCGCGGCCCAGTTCCCGGGCGACGATCCCGGCGCAGCGAGCGACCGCCTCG
>CAZJSF010000120.1:0-8593 GCA_964548515.1 uncultured Thermodesulfobacteriota bacterium | reverse complement strand
CGCTCGGACCACGGAAGGCCCATGCGAAAGCGGGCCCGGCCGAAAGGCCGGGCCCGCTTCTTCTTCCCCCGCCCGTCGAACGGCGGGTCCTGTCTACTCGTCCCGGGGCTTGCCCCGGAGCAGCGCCGCGGACTCCTTGCGCCAGGCGGCCAGTTCCAGGGGGCAGTCCCTGTCTCCGCCCCCCCAGAACGGGCCCAACGCCAGCAGGGCCCCGTCGGCCGTCTCCGGACACTCCGGCGTCCGTTCCCGGCACGTCTTGCAGTTTCTCATGGCGTCGCCTCCCTCGTCGCACGTACCGACCGAATGGTAGGTCCACGCGGCCAGGGTCTCATTTCTGACCGTTTCGGTCAACGGCACAGGGCCCGCCGAGGCAGGCTCCCTCCCGCCCGTCACCGCCGGCCGGTGTGCCCGAAGCCCCCCTCCCCCCGTGCCGAGGTCACCGAGAACTCCTCCACGACCTCCAGTTGCGCCTGGACCACCGGCACGAACACCATCTGGCAGATGCGGTCCCCGGGGTGGATCGTGAACGGTTCGCCGCCCCGGTTCCACACCCCGATGCCGATCTCCCCGTGGTAGTCGGAGTCGATCAGCCCCACGAGGTTCGAGAGCACGATACCGTGTCGCATGCCCAGGCCCGAGCGGGGGATCACAACCGCCGCCAGCCCGGGGTCGACGATGTGGACCGCGAGGCCGCTGGGGACGAGCCGGGTCTCCCCGGGCGCCAGGGTGAACGGCTCCTCGATGCACGCCCGCAGGTCCAGCCCCGCGGCGCCGTCGGTGGCGTAGCGCGGCAGCGGGATCCGGGTGCCCAGAAGCGGGTTGACGATCTTGGCTTCGACCCTTCGGGCGGTCATGGCGCCTGCGGCGCGGCCTCCCTTCATCGAGGCGGAGGGTTCCGGCGGCCCGCCAGGCTCCGCAGGCGCTGCACGAGGACCCTGGCCCGGGCCGGCTTGGCCACGCACGCATCGGCACCCGCCAGCCGCCAGGCCGAGGACTCGAGGGCTCCGGCCGTGCTGTAGGCCACGATCGCCGGCCCCTCGGGGCCGGCCTTGGCGCGCAGGGCGCGGATGAGGTCCACACCGCCCCCCTCGGGGAGCCGGGGCTCCACCACGCACCCCGCCCAGGAGCCCACCGCCCAGTGCCGGAGGGCATCGGCCGCCGCACGGACCCGGACGATGTCGTAGGCCACCTGCAGGGCCTCCTCGAGGATCCGGCCGCCCTCGGGGTCCGGGTCCAGGACGAGCACGCGGCCCCTCCCCGTCTCCGCCCCCGCCGCCGCGACCTTCTCCGCGCGCGTCGGGATCCACACGTGGAACCGCGCGCCGGGCAGCGCCGCCGGGTCCCGGCCCCGGCCCTCGGCCCACGCCTCCCCGCCGTGGGCCCGGGCCAGGCCGCGCACCAGGGAGAGGCCGAGGCCCAGGCCGGCCGAACCGAACTCGAAATCGCCGCTGTGGTGCTCCACGACCCTTCCGAGGCTGCCGAAACGCTCGAACAGCGGCTCGGCGGCCGGGCCCCGGGGGATCCCGATGCCCGAGTCCTCCACGGTGAGCCGAACGCCCGGCCTGCCCTCCCGCTCCTCAACCCGCGCCGAGACCGCCACCCGCCCCCCGTCCGGGGTGGCCCGGGCCGCGTTCTGGAGAAGTTCCAGGAGCAGGTCCCGGCCGGCCTCGGGGTCCAACAGGACGGGCGGAAGCCCCCGGGGCACCTCGGCGGACCAGGAGAGGTCCCGGCCCTCCGCCTGGGCCTCGGCCTCGGAGAGGCAGCGCTCCACCCACCGGACCGGGTCCACGGGTTGGGGCGTGTAGGCGGTCGCCCAGTCCGTTCGCCCCTCCTCGGTGATCTTCCGGAACAGGCCCGCGAGCCGGTTCGCCCCGGTGGCGATCCGGCGCACCCAGTCCCTCGTGCGGGGGGAGAGCGGGATGTCGGAGCGGTCGAGGATGAGTTCCGCGTAGCCCTTGATGCTCACCAGCGGCGTCTTGAACTCGTGGGACAGGCGGCTCAGCGCGTCCACGGCGGCCTGGGCGGCATCGGTCCCCGGTGCCCCCTGGGCCGAGAGCCGCCGCAGCAGCGCCGGGCGCAGCACGGGGTCGTTCGCGAGGTCCCGGGGCGCCTCTCCCCTGCCGAGCAGCACGGCGCAGAACGCCCACCCGTCCCCGGCGGCAGCCAGAGCCCAGCGGGTCCCCGGAGGCGGGCTCCCCAGCGGGGGCACCTCGCCGAGGGATCCACCCTCGAGGAGCGACACCGCCCCCGCCAGCCGAAACCAGAAGGGGTCCTCCGCCGGGTGCAGGGGCCTGGAAGCCGCCTCCCGCAGCGAGGGCGGGAGATCGCTAGACAGGACCAGCCGGTGGCCCTCGCCGGGGGCCGCCCCGAAGAGCAGGAAATGCTCCGCGCCGGACAGCTCCCGCAGCCGGTCGACGAACCCGGCCCCCGTTCGGGGCTCGAGATCCAGAAGCCCCCGCTCCCGTCCCGCTCCGCCCCCTTCCCCGCTCACGGCTCCGCCTCGAGGTCGAGGATGTCGATCCCCCCCGGGTACCCCGTGGTGCGGTAGGTGGTGAGGCGCTGGATCTTCCGCACCTCCGAGGCCACCTTCTCGAGGCTGCGCCGGATGACGTCGAGGTCCTCCGCCCGCGCGGGGCTGCCGGCCGAGGGGAGTGAGAGGGCCTCGAGCTTGAGCAGCGCGGCGGTGAGAGGCTGGTTCAGGGCGTGGGCGATGCCCCCGGCCGTCTCGACCAGGACCCGGAGGCGCTCGCGCTGCACCGAGGCGTCCCGCGCCTTCTCCAGTTCGAGGAAGAGGGCGCGCAGTCTCAGCGCCGAGCGGACCCGCGCCTTGAGCTCGGCCAGGTGGAACGGCTTGACGACGTAGTCGGTCGCCCCGGCCTCGAGCCCGACCACCACGTCCTCGCTGCGGCTTCGGGCCGTCAGCAGGATGACCGGGACCTGCTCGAACTCGGGCCGGGCCTTCACGCGGTGGAGGATCTCGATGCCCCCCATGCCGGGCATCATCACGTCGAGGATGAGCAGGTCCGGGCGCAGGCCGCCCTCGATGCGCGCCAGCGCCGCGAGCCCCCCGTCGGCGCCCTCCAGCAGGACCGGCTCGTCCTCCAGGATCGCCTCCATCAGGGGCAGGATGGCGGGGTCGTCGTCGACGACCAGGACGAGGGAACGCTCCTCCGGCCCCGTCACGCTACCTCCAAGCTCCGAGCGCCTCGGAAGCCCAGGCGGGCCCCCGGCCCCCGTGGCACGACACGGTGCAGCTGTCGGGCGCCCCCGGGGCCGAGGCGGACGCCGGGGGCCGGAACCGGAAGGTGTGGGACCTCGTCCGGGCGGTGTCGGGGCCGCCCGACAGCACGGCCATGTGGCAGTCCAGGCAGTCGGCCTTGCCCCCGGGATGGGCGGTGTGGACCCGCACGGCCGCCAGGACCTCCCCGTGGCACCCGTCGCACACGTCGTCGGTCCGCTGCCGCAGGCTCCGGGGGTGGTCGGAGCCGTGGGGGAGGTGGCAGGTGTTGCAGGTGAGCCCCACCCGGTAGTGGCCGCTCTGGACGAAGCCCTGGTACTCCATGAACGGGAGCCGCTCCGTGCCGTCCGCCCAGAAGAGGTCCGTGACCACGCCCGGCTCCGGCCGTGCCACGTCCAGGACCCGGTCCAGCGGGTCGCCGGGGTGGAACCCGACCGGGTAGGGTCGGCCGGTCTCCCGGTCGCGGCCCCGGGCGTGGCACGCGCCGCAGATCTCGGAGCGCCGCCGGGGCTCGAGGTTCGAGGGGTCGAGGATCGGACCCCGCCCCCCGGAGTCCACGTGGTCCCGGCCCGGGCCGTGGCACGCCGCGCAACCGGCGTTGGCCTCCTCGAAGGTCCCGTCCTTCGGGTCGAACCCCGTGGTGTGGCACCCGGCGCACTCCTGCTCCCACGTGAGCCGGCCGTCGGCCACCGCCGCCAGGGCGGGCCGCAGCGCCTCCCACCGGTCCTCGTGGTGACTCCACTCCGCCGGCAGAAGCCGGTGGCCGTCCGGGTCGCGCCGGAAGTACACCTGCACGTCGAGCAGGCCGTAGGCCAGGGCCACGTCGGCGGCCGCGAAGCGGCCCTCGACGTGCTCCTTCCACCCGGGCACGCCTTCACCCCAGCGGGCCGCCACGAAGCGCCGGTCCGCGGCCGGGTCGATGAGGAAGTGGCTGTGGGAGTGGCGGATCCACAGGGCGAACTCCGGGCTGTGGCACCCGCCGCACCGCCGGGAGGCGCTCTGGGCGACCCCGGAGGCGAGGGTGACGCGGGTCACGCCGACGTGGGGGGCGTCCGCCCAGGCCAGGGCGGCGAGCACCCCCCCGACCAGCAGCGCCGCGGCCGCGATGCAGCGCGCCCCGCCGCCCATCCCGCTCTACTTCCCGGCGACGGCCGCTTGGGCGGCGGCCAGGCGGGCGATGGGGACCCGGAAGGGGCTGCAGGAGACGTAGTCGAGCCCGACCCGGTGGAAGAACCCGATGGAGTCGGGGTCGCCGCCGTGCTCCCCGCACACGCCCACCTTCAGGCCCGGGCGTGCGGCCCGGCCCCTCTCGGTGCCCAGGGCGACCAACTGCCCCACGCCCTGCTGGTCGATGCTCTGGAAGGGGTCCTGGGCGTAGAAGCCCTTCTCGACGTAGAGGGGGAGGAAGGTCCCCGCGTCGTCGCGGCTGTACCCGAAGGTCATCTGGGTGAGGTCGTTGGTGCCGAAGCTGAAGAACTCCGCCTCCCCGGCGATCTCCGAAGCGGTCAGGGCCGCCCGGGGGACCTCGATCATCGTCCCCACGAGGAACGGCAGGTCCTCCACGCCGCTCTCGGCCTTCACGGCCGCGGCGACCTCCAGGATGAGTCGCTTCTGGTCGCGCAGTTCCCCCACCTCGCCGACCAGCGGCACCATGATCTCCGGGCGGGCGTACACGCCCTCCCGGCGCAGCTCCGCCGCGGCCTCCAGGATGGCCCGGGTCTGCATCCGCGTGATCTCGGGGTAGCTGATCCCGAGCCGGCAGCCACGGTGCCCGAGCATGGGGTTGAGCTCCTTGAGCTGCTCCACCCGCGCCCGCACCGCCTCGGCCTCCTTGCCCATGGCCTCGGCGAGCTGGGCGATCTGGCCGTCCTCGTGGGGGACGAACTCGTGCAGGGGGGGGTCGAGCAGTCGCACGGTCACCGGCAGCCCCTCCATGGCGCGGAAGATGCCCTTGAAGTCCTCCTTCTGGTACGGCAGGAGCTTCGCGATGGCGCGTTCCCGCTCCTCCAGCGTCCCGGCCAGGATCATCTCGCGCACGGCGCGGATCCGCTCGTCGCCGAAGAACATGTGCTCGGTGCGGCACAGGCCGATGCCCTCCGCCCCGAAGCGCCTCGCCTGGGCGGCGTCCTCGGGGCGGTCGGCGTTGGTGCGCACGCCGAGCCTCCGCAGCTCGTCGCAGAAACCCAGGAAGGAACCCAGGACCAGGTTCTTCTCCGGGTCCATCACGATCAGGGGCAGCTCCCCGGCGTAGACCAGGCCGCGGGTCCCGTTGACGGTGACGGTGTCGCCCTCCCGCAGCACGGTTCCCCCCACCGACACCGTGCCGGCGGCGACGTCGATGTCCAGGGCGCCGCAGCCGACCACGCAGGTCTTGCCCCAACCCCGGGCCACCAGCGCGGCGTGGGAGGTCATGCCGCCCTTGGCGGTCACGATGGCCTGGGCCACGTGCATGCCGTGCACGTCCTCGGGGCTCGTCTCGGCCCGCACCAGCACCACCCGCTCACCCCGGCTTCCGAGCTCCTGGGCGCGGTCCGCGGTGAGCACGATCTTCCCCACGGCCCCCCCCGGCCCGGCGGGAAGCCCCTTGCAAAAGGCCGAGGCGTCCCGCTCCCGCTCGGGGTCCACCATGGGGTGGAGCAGTTCGTCGAGCTGGGGAGGCCGGACCCGCATCACCGCATCGGCCGGGGCGATGAGCCCCTCGCCGACCATCTCCACGGCCATGCGCACCGCGGCCGGGCCGTTGCGCTTCCCCGTACGGGTCTGGAGCATCCAGAGACGACCCTGCTGCACCGTAAACTCGATGTCCTGCATGTCCCGGTAGTGGCGCTCCAGGGTCTCCCGGATCTTCAGGAGGTCCCGGTACGCCTCGGGCATGGCCTCCTCCAGGGTGGGGAGGTGCCGGTTGGTGTCGGTCTTGCAGGCGTCGTTGATGGCGTCGGGCGTCCGGATGCCGGCGACGACGTCCTCCCCCTGGGCGTCGGGAAGCCACTCGCCGTAGAAGACGTTCTCCCCCGTGGCGGGGTTGCGGGTGAAGGCCACCCCCGTGGCCGAGTCCCTCCCCATGTTGCCGAAGACCATGGCCTGCACGTTCACCGCCGTGCCCCAGCCGTCGGGGATGCCCTCGATCCGCCGGTAGTGGATGGCCCGCTTGCCGTTCCACGACTGGAAGACCGCGCCCACGGCCCCCCAGAGCTGCTCCCCCGGCTCGTCGGGGAAGGGCTGTCCGAGGACGGTCTGGATGCGGTCCTGGAACTCCTCGCACAGCGCCCGGAGGTCGGCCGCGGTGAGATCCGTGTCGCTCCGGTACCCCTTGCTCCGCTTCAGGTCCTCCATCCGGTGCTCGAGCTGGACCCGGATCCCCTTGCCCTCCGCAGCCTCCCGGCCGGCCGCCTTCTCCATGACGACGTCGGCGTACATCATCATCAGCCGCCGGTAGGCGTCGTAGACGAAACGCTCGTTGCCGGTCTTGGACACCAGCCCGGGGATGGTGCGGGAGCACAGGCCGACGTTGAGCACCGTCTCCATCATGCCCGGCATCGAGGCGCGGGCCCCGCTGCGCACGCTCACGAGGAGCGGGTCCCGGGGGTCCCCGAAGCGCGCGCCCATGACCCCGGCCATGTTCGCCAGGGCCGCGTCGACCTCCGCCCGGAGGGTGTCGGGGTAGGTCCGTCCGTGGGCGTAGTACCAGTTGCAGACCTCGGTGGTGATCGTGAACCCGGCCGGCACGGGGATGCCGAGCTGGCACATCTCCGCCAGGTTGGCCCCCTTCCCCCCGAGCAGCTCCTTCATCGTGCCGTTGCCGTCGGCCTTCCCTCCGCCGAAGGTGTAGACGTGCTTGGGCATCCCGCTCCTCCGTCTCGAATGTAGGGGCGATCGCCGGGGGACGCTTCAGCCGCCGCAGCGGCCCTGCGTCACCCGACCCTCGCGAAGTCCGCCACGGTGCGGAACAGTCCGGCCACGCAGCCCAGCAGTGCCAACCGGTTGGCCCGCACCGCCGGGTCCTCCGCCATGACGAGCACGGCGTCGAAGAAGGCGTCCACGGCCGCCTTGAGCTGCGCCGCCGTGGCCAGGAAATCCCCGTAGGCGCCCCGCGCGGCGGCCGACTCCATGGCTCCCCGCACCGACTCGTAGACGCCCCAGAGGTCGCGTTCCGCCTCGACCTCGAAGCGCCCGGGCTCCGGGGTCCCCGTCTCCTGTCCCTTGAGGATGTTCGCCACCCGCTTGAAGGTCTCCGCCAGGGGGGCGAGCTCGCCGCTGCGGCGGGCCTCCTCCAGGGTCCGGACCCGGGCCCGCGCGTCCACCGGGTCGTCGAAGCCCGCTTCCAGCGCCGCCGCGACCAGGTCGCCCGAGAAACCGGCCTGGCCGAAGAGGCCCTCCAGGCGGCCGCGGAAGAAGGAGAGCACGTCGCGCCGCACCTGGGCCGCGTCCCGGGTCAGCCTGCCTCCCAGGCCCTCGAGCGCCTGGTCGACCAGCCACCCGAGGGGCAGCCGGTAGCCCTTCTCGTCGAGGATCCGCAGCACGCCGAGCGTCTGGCGGCGAAGCGCGTAGGGGTCCGCCGTGCCCGTGGGGACGAGGCCGACCCCGAAGCACCCCACGATGGTGTCGAGCTTGTCGGCGATCCCCACGGCCTGGGCCTCGGGATCGGAGGGCAGGGCCCCCCCGGCCTGGACCGGCCAGTAGTGCTCCTGGATGCCCCGGGCCACGACCGGGTCCTCTCCCCCCCGCAGCGCGTACTCCCGCCCGATGACGCCCTGCAGTTCGGGGAACTCCCCCACCATCAGGGTCACCAGGTCGGCCTTGCACAGGACGGCGATCCGGTCCACCGCCCCGAGGCGGTCGGGGCAGATGCGCCCCGCGATCCTGGCGGCCAGCGCCCGGAAGCGCTCGACCTTCTCGTGACTGGTGCCCAGCTTCGCCTGGAAGACCACGGCCTTCAGGCCCTCGGCGTGGGCCTCCAGGGTCTTCTTCCGGTCCTCGTCGAAGAAGAACCGCGCGTCGGCCAGGCGGGCCCGCAGCACCCGCTCGTTGCCCCGCGCCACCACGGCCAGGTCCCGCGCCCGGGTGTTGGAGATCGTGACGAAGTGGTTGAGGAGCCTTCCGGAGCCGTCGGTCACCGCGAAGTACTTCTGGTGCGTCTTCATGGTGAGGATGAGAAGCTCCCGGGGCAGTTCAAGGTAGCGCGGCTCGAAGCTCCCGACGACCGCGACCGGGTCCTCCACGAGGTAGGTCACCGTCTCCAGGAGATCGTCGTCCGGCACCGCCTCGCCGCCCGTCGAACGAGCGGACTCCTCCACCTGGCGGGCGATCCGCGCCCGCCGCTCCGCCGGGTCGAGCACGACGCCCGCGTCGCCGATC
>CAZJSF010000119.1:0-8625 GCA_964548515.1 uncultured Thermodesulfobacteriota bacterium | reverse complement strand
GCGGCGCTGCACCCCCTCGCCAGGGAGCACGAGCTCGTCTGGCGGGGCGGGTGCATGCGCCTCTCGGGACGACCCCACGTCATGGGGGTGCTCAACCCGCCCCCGGACTCCTTTTCCGACGGCGGAGACTTCTTCGATTCCCAGGCGGCCCTCGACGGGGCCCTGCGCATGGTGGACGAAGGAGCGGACCTTCTCGACATCGGCGGCGAGTCGACGCGGCCCGGCGCCCAGCCCGTGCCGGAGGAGGAAGAACTCCGCAGGGTGCTTCCCCTGGTGGAGCACCTGGCCCCGAGAATCCCGATCCCCATCTCGGTGGACACGACCAAGGCGGCGGTGGCGCGGCGGGCGGCGGAAGCGGGCGCCGCGATCGTGAACGACGTGAGCGGGCTGCGTTTCGACCCCGCCATGGGACGGACGGTGGCGCAGGCGGGGTGCGCGCTGGTGGTGATGCACATGCGCGGCTCTCCGCGGACCATGCAGCAGGAGACCGGGTACGACGACCTGCTCTCGGAAGTGTTCCAGGGCCTCCGCGGCAGCGTGGAGGCCGCGGTGGAGGCCGGAGTGCCCCGGGAACGCGTGATCGTGGACCCGGGCATCGGTTTCGGCAAGAGCGCGCAGGGCAGCCTGCTGCTGCTCCGCAGGCTCGGAGAGCTGAGAACGCTCGGGTGTCCGATCCTGGTCGGTGCCAGTCGGAAGTCGTTCATCGGGGCCGTGCTCGGGATCGAGGCGCCGAAGGACCGTCTGGAGGGTTCGGTGGCGGCCGCCGTCGTGGCGGTCTGGAACGGGGCCCACATCGTGCGGGTCCACGACGTGGGGGCGACGCGCCGCGCCGTGGACCTGGCGTGGGCCGTGCGCTGCGCCGAGGAGGGGCGTCCTTGATCGACCTGCCGGCCGGGATGCGGTGGCAGGACCTCCTCGACATCCTCCTGGTCGCGTTCGTCATCTACCGGATCTTCATCCTCATCAAGGGAACGCGGGCGCTCCAGATCCTCGTGGGGATGGCCTTCCTCGTGGTGGCCTTCGTCGCGAGCCAGATCTTCGAGCTCTTCACCCTGCACTGGATCCTCAACGCGTTCCTCTCCTCCATCATCCTCGTCGTCGTGGTCCTCTTCCAGAACGAGATCCGGCGGGCGCTGGCCCACGTGGGGGTCAATCCGTTCGCTTCGGCGCGCGAGAACTCCGACGACGGGGGACAGGTGGTCGAGGAGCTGATGAAGGCCGCCGTGAGCCTGGCGAACAAGAAGATCGGGGCCCTGGTGGTGCTCCAGCGAGAGACCGACCTTCGCGATTACGTGGAGGAGGGGGTCCGCGTCGACGCGGTGGTGAGCAAGGAGCTGCTGCTGTCGGTCTTCATCCCCTACTCCCCCATCCACGACGGGGCGGTCATCGTCCAGGGCGACCGGGTGCTCTGGGCCGGCTGCTTCCTTCCGCTGACCACGCGGGTCGACGTGGACAAGGAGTTGGGCACCCGGCACCGGGCCGCGCTGGGCATCACCGAGGAGACCGACGCGGTGGTGATCGTGGTGAGCGAGGAGTCCGGGGCGATCTCGGTGGTGCTCAACGGCCGGATCACGCGGAACCTGGACGGCGGCACCCTGCGGCGCGTCCTGCTCAAGCTGTTCCCCTCCGGTGCGGAGGGGCGGAAGGGGCGGCGGACCTCCGCGCGCAAGCGTTCCCGGCCGGGGCCGGGGAAGGAGGCCAAGGCGTGAGGCTCGACGTGCTGCGCGCCACCCTCCTGCAGAACTGGGGCCTCAAGCTCCTCTCCCTGGGGTTCGCCGTGCTCCTCTGGATGTACGTGGTGGGCGAGAACCGCAGCGAGGTCAGCCTGTCGCTGCCCCTGGAGCTCACCAAGGTCCCCGCCAACATGGTGATCGTCAGCCGCGTGCCCGAGGCGATCCGGGTGCGCCTGAACGGGCCGAGGAGCCTCCTGGCCGGGGTGAACCCGGCGCAGATCGTGGTGCGGCTCGACCTCGAGGGCATCCAGCCGGGCATCAGCGGGTTCGAGATCCTCCCGTCCCGGCTCAACCTCCCCCGGGGTGTCGAGGTGACCTACATCTCGCCCTCCGTGATCACCCTGGAGGCGGACGTCCGCATGCAGAAGGTGATCCCCGTCAAGCCGAGGATTCGCGGGGCGCCGGCCGACGGTTTCCAGGTCGCGGAGGCGCGGGCCGACCCTCCCCAGGTCGAGGTCGAGGGGGCCGAGCGGGCCCTGCGGCAGCTCAAGGAGGTGCCTACCGACTTCCTCGACGTGTCCGGCCTCCAGGGGAGCGTGACCCGCCCGGTCGACCTGGCCTTCCCGGACCCCACGATCCGGGCCGTGGGGAAGCGCACGGTGAAGGTGGAGGTGACGATCGAGGAGATGCGCGGGGAGCGGGAGTTCGTCCAGGTGCCCGTTCGCCTGCCCCCCGGCTTCAAGGCCGTTCCCGCCGAGGTGAACGTCCGGGTGGAGGGGAGCGTGCGGGCGGTGTCGGCGGCCGTGGGGACGAACCTCGCCGCCACGGTGGAGCCCTTCGGCGCCCAGGTGCCGACCGGGCCGGTGCGCGTGGTCGTGAAGGCGCCGGAAGAGCTCCGGGTGATCTGGGTGAAGCCCAACGCGGTGGAGGTCGTGCGGGCCTCCGAACCGGCGGGCGAGGGAGAGAAGCCGGGGGCGGCGAAAGGGAGCGAGTGACGTGAAGACGGTTCGGAAGCTCTTCGGGACGGACGGGATCCGGGGCGTGGCCAACGTGGACCCCATGACCACGGAGATGATGGTCAAGGTGGGGCGCGCCGCCGCCCACGTGTTCAAGCAGCGCAGCGGCGGCCGGCACCGCATCGTGATCGGCAAGGACACCCGGGTGTCGGGATACATGATCGAGAACGCGCTCGCCTCGGGGATCTGCTCCATGGGGGTGGACATCCTGCTCGTCGGGCCGCTCCCGACGCCGGGCATCGCCTTCATCACGTCGAGCATGCGGGCGGACGCCGGGGTCGTGATCTCCGCCTCCCACAACCCCTTCCAGGACAACGGGATCAAGTTCTTCAGCCGCGACGGCTTCAAGCTGCCGGACGAGGTGGAAGCCGCGATGGAGGGCTACGTCTTCAACGGCGACATCGAGCACGTCCGGCCGGTCGCGAACGACGTGGGCAAGGCCTCCCGGGTGGACGACGCCGTGGGCCGGTACGTGGTCTTCCTGAAGTCGACCTTCCCGTCGCACCTGACGCTGGAGGGCGTGCGCATCGTGGTGGACTGCGCCAACGGGGCCGCCTACCGGGTGGCGCCGTGCGTGTTCGAGGAGTTGGGGGCGGACGTGACCCGGATCGGGGTGAGCCCCAACGGGTCCAACATCAACGACAAGTGCGGGAGCCTCCACCCGGAGGTCGTGGCCGAGAAGGTTCGGGAGGTGGGTGCCCACCTCGGGATCGCCCTGGACGGCGACGCCGACCGGGTGATCGTGGTGGACGAGCGCGGGGAGGAGTTCGACGGGGACCACATCATGGCGGTGTGCGCGCGGGAGCTCAGACGCAAGGGGCGGCTCGCGACCAACACCGTGGTGTCCACGGTGATGAGCAACCTCGGCCTGGAACGCTCCCTGGCCGAGGCGGGGATCGCGTTGAAGCGAACCCAGGTCGGGGACCGCTACGTGGTGGAGTGCATGCGCTCCGAGGGTCACGCCTTCGGGGGGGAGCAGTCCGGGCACCTGATCTTCCTCGACCACGGGACCACGGGCGACGGGGTCCTCGCCGCCCTCCAGCTCCTCGCGGTCATGGTCGAGCAGGGGAAGCCCCTCTCCGAGCTCGCCTCGGTGATGACCGCGGTGCCCCAGGTGCTCCGCAACGTGCGCGTCCGGGAGCGGGTGCCGATCGAGAACCTGCCCTCGGTCTCGAAGCAGATCGCGGCCGCGGAGGCGGAACTCGGCGCCGACGGGCGGGTGCTCGTGCGCTACTCGGGCACCGAGGCGAAGCTGCGCGTGATGCTCGAGGGGGACGACGAGGCCAGAATCGGCGAACTCGCGGGGTGCATCTGCGAAGCGGTGCTGGCCGAGATCGGCGTCGAGGCGCGGTGATGCGGCTCGGCGTCAACATCGACCACGTGGCCACCGTCCGCGAGGCGCGCCGGGGGCGGGAGCCCGACCCGGTGTGGGCCGTGGCGGCGGCGGAACTCGGGGGGGCGGACCAGATCACCCTCCACCTGCGGGAGGACCGCCGTCACATCCAGGATCACGACCTGCGCCGCGTCCTCGAGACGGCGTCCGTGCCGGTGAACCTGGAGATGGCCGTCACCGCGGAGATGATCGCGATCGCCCGGGACAGCCGTCCGGCAACGGCAACCCTCGTGCCGGAGAGGCGGGAGGAGATCACCACCGAGGGCGGGCTCGGGGTCGAGGGCCGGGTCGAGGAGATCCGCGCCGCCGTCGTCTCGCTCCGGGAGGCCGGCCTCCGGGTGAGCCTCTTCTTGGACCCGGACATCCGCCAGGTGGAGGCGGCCGCACAGACCGGCGCCCACGCCGTGGAACTGCACACCGGCGCCTACTGCGAGGCCTGGGGCTCGACCCGGGAGCGGACCGAGCTGGAGAGGCTGTGCGAGGCCGCGACCCGTGCCAGGGGGGCCGGCCTGGCGGTGCACGCCGGCCACGGCCTCACCGTGCGGAACGTGGGTGCGGTGGCGCGGATTCCCGAGGTCGAGGAGCTCAACATCGGCCACGCGATCGTCGGCCGGGCGATCTTCGTCGGCCTCCAGCGGGCGGTCGGGGAGATGAAGGAGATCGTGCTGCGGGAGTCGGCGCGGCGGTGATCGTGGGCGTGGGCCTCGACGTGGTGGAGGTGGCCCGGATCCGGAGCCTGGCCGAGCGGCGGGGCGGACGCTTCACGGCGCGGGTGTTCACCCCGGAGGAGCTCGCGTGCTGCGAGGCCAAGGCCGATCCCGCGCCGTCGCTGGCGGCGCGGTTCGCCGCCAAGGAAGCCGGAATGAAGGCGCTGGGCTCGGGCTGGGGCGAGGGGGTGGGCTGGCAGGATCTGGCCGTGGTCTCCCCGCCGGGGCGGCCGCCGGCACTGGAGTTGCGTGGAGAGGCGGCGGCCCGCGCCACGCGTCTCGGCGTCTCCTCGGTCCACCTGAGCCTCAGCCACGACGCGGGTGTCGCCGCGGCCGTCGTGGTCCTGGAGTCCCGGTGATCCCCCTGCTGACCGCCGAGGAGATGCGGACCCTGGACGCGCACGCCATCGCGGAGGCGGGGGTCCCGGGCGCGGTCCTCATGGAGACGGCGGGGCGGGCTGTCTTCGAGCACCTCTGGTCCGCGTTCGGCGAGCGCCTCCGGACCGGCGATGCGGCCGTGGTCTGCGGCCGCGGGAACAACGGGGGCGACGGCTTCGTGGTGGCCCGGTGCCTGCTCAACCGGGGCTGCCGGGTCCACACCGTCCTGCTCGGAAGCAGGGACGGCGTGTCCGGGGATGCCGCGGTCCACCTCCGGGCGCTGCTCGGGTCGGGCGGCGCGATCGTCGAGATCGGGCCGGACCACGGGGCGTCTCCCCCGGACGTCCTGCGCCGGAGCGTCCTGGTGGTGGACGCCGTGCTCGGCACGGGGCTGACCGCGGACGTGCGCGGGCTTCCGGCTCGGGCCATCGGCTGGCTCAACGGGGCCGGCGTCCCGGTCGTCAGCGTGGACATCCCCTCCGGCGTTTCCTCCGACACGGGGCAGGTCTGCGGCGACGCGGTTCGGGCGGACCTGACCGTGACCTTCGAGTGGCCGAAGCGGGGCCACCACCTCCAACCGGGAGCCGCCCTCCGGGGCCGGCTGGAGGTCGTGGAGATCGGGATTCCCCGCTCCACCCTCGGCACGCTGACGCCGG
Organism: uncultured Thermodesulfobacteriota bacterium; assembly: GCA_964548515.1. Lineage (GTDB taxonomy): Bacteria > Desulfobacterota > Deferrisomatia > Deferrisomatales > JACRMM01 > CAZGRT01. The sequence continues at coordinate 2,802 of CAZJSF010000119.1, read as the reverse complement.
GCCTCTGGGCGATGGAGCCCTCCGACGCGCGGGGGCGCCTCGGCCGGGACCCGGCCGCCCACAAGGGCGTCCTCGGGCACGTGGTCGTTTTCGGGGGCAGCCCGGGCAAGGAGGGGGCCCCCGGACTGGCTGCCTGGGGGGCCCTGCGTGCGGGCGCCGGCCTGGCGACGGTCTCGGCCCCGGCCGGGGCGCTGGGGGCGGCCCGCCTGCCCCTGGAGGTGATGACGGAGCCCCTGGGTTCCGGCGGCGCCGCGTGGAGCGGGCCCCTGTGGGAGGCCGCCGGCGAGATCGCCCGGCGTGCGGACGCGCTGGTCGTCGGCCCGGGCCTCGGCACCTCCCCGGGCGCGGCGGAGTTCCTGTCCCAGGTGTTGCAGGGCGCCGGTGCTCCGGTCGTTCTGGACGCCGACGGGCTCAACCTCCTCGCCCGCGATCCGGCGCTGGCGAAGGGTTTCGGCCGGCCGGTGGTTCTCACCCCCCACCCCGGGGAGGCGGCCAGGCTGCTCGGGGTCCCGGCGGCGCAGATCCAGGCGGACCGCCCGGCGGCGGCCGCCGCGCTCAGCGCGCGGTACGGGTGCCCGGTGGTCCTCAAGGGCGCGGGAACGCTCGTTTCCGCGCCCGGGGCGCCGACGGCCCTGGTGCCGTTGGGGAACGCGGGGATGGCCACGGCGGGTTCGGGCGACGTGCTGGCCGGCGTGCTGGGTGCGTTCCTGGCCCGGGGGATGGCCGAACTCGACGCGGCCCGGCTCGCCGCCTGGGTGCACGCCTCGGCGGGCGACCTCGCCGCCGGGGCGGGGTTGGAGGGGATGGTCGCGTCGGACCTGGTCGCAGCCCTGCCGGGGGCGCTGCGGGCGTTGGAGGAACTCGGAAACTGAACCGTGCGCCGGGGATCCACCCGGAAGGGAGCGCCGATGACGAAGGCCCGAGACATCATGACCCGCGACGTGCACTGCGTGACCGCCGCCATGCCCATCCAGGAACTGGCGCGCTCCTTCGCCGAGAAGCAGGTGAGCGGCTTCCCCGTGCTCGACGACGACGGTCGGCTGGCCGGGGTGGTCACGGAGAGCGACCTCATCCACCAGAACCAGCGCCTCCACATCCCCACCGCCGTCGCGCTCTTCGACTCGGTGATCGTCCTCGGCAGTTCGAAGCGCCTCGAGGAGGAGATCCGGCAGATGTCCGCGACCCGGGTGGACGAGATCATGAGCCGCGACCCGGTCACCGTCACCGGGGAGACTCCCCTGGAGGACGTCGCGCGGCTCATGGCGGAGCGCCACGTCCACACCCTTCCCGTCCTCGACGAAGCGGGTGCCCTCGTCGGGATCATCGGCAAGCGGGACGTCATCCGGGCGATGGCCGGGCCGTGACGCTGGAGGTGATCTGTCGCACCCCGGAAGACACGCTCGCCGTCGGCGACGTGATCGGCCGGTTGGCGACGCCGGGCCTGCTCGTGACCCTCCAGGGCCCCCTCGGCGCCGGGAAGACCGTGCTGGCCAAAGGCATTGCGCGGGGGCTCGGCGTCCCCGAGTGGCGCTACGTCACGAGCCCCACCTTCGCCCTGCACAACGTCTACCGGGGCCGCCTGCGCCTCCACCACGTGGACCTCTACCGGCTCGCGGGACCGGCGGAGATGGAAGGGCTCGGTCTGGAGGACGTCCTACACGGCGAAGACGTCTGCGTGATAGAATGGCCGGACATTTTTTTCGAGGAACTGCCGCCCGAGAGGGTTTCCGTGCGCTTCCGCTGGGGGGCGGCGGGCGAGCGGGTCCTGGTCTTGGCCGCCCGGGGCGAGATGGCCCGGGCGCTGGTTTCCGAGGCCGGGGCGGTTCCGTCGGTATCCGAGGGAGGAGGGAGCGAGAATGACGTTTGACGTGGCGATCCTCGGCGGCGGACCCGCCGGGTACGTGGGTGCGATCCGCGGCGGCCAGCTCGGCGCCAGCGTCTGTCTCGTCGAAGCCGGCGAACTCGGCGGGACGTGCCTGAATCGGGGCTGCATCCCGTCCAAGGCGTTCTTCGAGAGCGCCCGGCGGATGCTGGCCGTACGCCAGGGCGAGGAGTTCGGGATCCGTGCCCGGATGGAGGGGTTCGACCTCGGGGCGTGCGTGGAGCGCAAGGACCGGGTGGTCGGGAAGCTGGTGGAGGGCGTCGGCACGCTGCTGAAGGGGTACAACGTGCAGGTCGTGGCCGGACGCGGGGAACTGGCGGCGCCGGACACGGTGCAGGTCTCGACTCCCGGCGGGGGCAAGACCGCGATCAAGGCACGCAACGTCATCGTCGCCACGGGATCCCGGCCGGCGTCGATCCCCGGCGTGACCGTGGACGGGGCGCGCATCCTCACCAGCGACCAGATCTGGGACCTCCGGGAGCTCCCGGCGCGGATGGTCATCGTCGGCGGCGGGGTGATCGGGTGCGAGGTGGCCCACATCTTCTCGGCCTTCGGCTCCCGGGTGACGGTGGTCGAGGCCCTGGACCGGATCCTCGCCACCGAGGACCGGGACGTGTCCCGCGCGGTCCACAAGAGCCTGGAGGCCCGCGGCGTGGAGATCCGGGTGGGCGTGGGGGTGGAGGGCGCCGACGCCGGGGCGGACCAGGCGGTGGTGACCCTGCGGGGCGGGGAGGAGCTTCCCTGCGACTGCGCGGTCGTGGCGGTGGGCCGGGCCTTCAACAGCGGGGGCATCGGGCTGGAGGAGGCGGTCTACTGTGCCAACAAACGGCCGGCGCAGATCGAGGGCGTGCTCGCCCAGCACGATGCCCGCAATCACCCCTGCCTGCTGACGCGCCTGTCGCCGCAGCAGTTCGCCGCGC
>CAZJSF010000118.1:0-8673 GCA_964548515.1 uncultured Thermodesulfobacteriota bacterium | reverse complement strand
TTCGCGTCCACCCGGAGGCTGCCCTCGTTCATGTTGCCGTCGCATACACCGAGGTAGACCAGGATCTCCCGGAGCTTGCGGACGTACTGGGAGGCCTCCTTCACCGAGCGGATGTCGGGCTCGCTGACGATCTCGATGAGGGGAACGCACGCCCGGTTGAGGTCCACGAGGCTGTAGTCGGCCCCGGGGGTCTCGGGGTGGAGGAGCTTCCCGGCGTCCTCCTCCATGTGGATGCGCGTGATCCCGATCCGCTTGGGCCGGCCCGCGTCGTCCTCCACGTCCAGGTGCCCTCCCACGAGGATGGGCAGCTCGTACTGGCTGATCTGGTAGCCCTTGGGGAGGTCCGGGTAGAAGTAGTTCTTCCGGGCGAACCGGCTCGTCGGCGCCACCGTGCAGTTGGTGGCCAGGGCCACCCGCAGGGTGTGCTCCACCACCTTGCGGTTGAGCACCGGCAGGGCGCCCGGCAGGCCGAGGCACACCGGGCAGACCTGGGTGTTGGGCTCGGCGCCGAAGGCCGTGGAGCAGCCGCAGAAGATCTTTGTGCTCGTCAGGAGCTGCGCGTGGACCTCCAGGCCCACGACCATTTCCCAGTCCATCGCGGACTCCTATCCGGAACGGCGGCGGTGCGCCGGGGTCGCCCGGGTGTGCGGTGCATTCCGGAGCCGAAGGGTCACGGCCGGGTCAGCCCAGGTCCGGGGCCCGGTCCGCCAGCCCGGCGGCCTGCTCGTAGGCGTAGGCGGCCTGGAGCAGCGTCGGCTCGGCGAAAGGCGCGGCCAGCAGCTGCAGGCCGATGGGGAGACCCTGGCCGGTGAAGCCGCACGGCAGGGAGATCCCGGGAAGCCCCGCGAGGTTGCACGGGATCGTGAAGATGTCCGACAGGTACATCTGGAGGGGGTCGTCCGCCTTCTCCCCGATGCGGAACGCGGGTGTCGGCGCCGTGGGGCACGCGATCACGTCCACCTCGCCGAAGGCCTCCCGGAAGTCCCGGGCGATGAGGGTGCGGACCTTCTGGGCCCGGCGGTAGTAGGCGTCGTAGTACCCGGCCGAGAGGGCGTAGGTGCCGAGCATGATCCGCCGCTTCACCTCGTCGCCGAACCCCTTCGCCCGGGACGCCCGGTACATCTCCGCGAGGTCCCCGCCGCCGGCCCGCAGGCCGTACTTCACGCCGTCGTAGCGGGCCAGGTTCGAGCTCGCCTCGGCCGTCGCGATCAGGTAGTACACGGCCACCGCGTACTCGGTGTGGGCCAGGCTCACCTCCCGCACCTCGGCCCCGAGGTCCTCGAGGCGCGCGACGGCGCCGCGCACGGCTGCCTCCACCTCCGGGTCGAGGCCCTCCACGAAGTACTCCTTCGGCACGCCCACCCGCAGTCCCTTGACCTCGGGCCGCAGGGAGGCGGCGTAGGCCGGCACCGGGCGGTCCACGCTGGTGGAGTCCCGCGGGTCGTGGCCCGCCACGGCCTCCAGCAGCAGGGCGGCGTCGGTGACGTCCCGTGCGAACGGCCCGATCTGGTCGAGGCTCGAGGCGAAGGCGATCAGCCCGTATCGGCTCACCCGCCCGTAGGTGGGCTTCAACCCCACCACGCCGCAGCACGCGGCGGGCTGCCGGATCGAGCCGCCCGTGTCGGAACCCAGGGTGGCCACGGCCATCCGCGCGGCCACCGCCGCGGCGCTGCCGCCGCTCGACCCCCCGGGGACCCGGTCCAGGGCCCAGGGGTTGCGAACGGGCCCGAAGGCCGAGTTCTCGTTGGACGAGCCCATGGCGAACTCGTCCATGTTGAGCTTTCCCAGGAACACCGCCCCGGCGGCCTCCAGGCGCGACACCGCGGTCGCGCTGTAGGGCGGGTGGAAGTTCTCCAGGATGCGGGAGGCGCAGGTCGTCCGGACGCCCCGGGTGCAGAGGAGGTCCTTCAGGGCCACCGGGATCCCGGTGAGGGGCCCCGCCTCCCCGCGTCCGATGCGGCCGTCGGCCGCATCGGCCATCTCCAGGGCGAGGCCGAAGGTGGGCGTGAGGAACGCGCCGACTTTCGGGTCGACCGCCTCGATCCGCGCGATGTAGGCACGGGTGAGCTCGGCGCTGCTCACCTCGCGGCGGTCGAGGAGCCCTCGGAGTTCGTGAGCGGTCTTGGAGACGAGTTCCATGGTCCCTCCCGGCGATCGGGTCGGCCCGCCGTGACGGCCGCGCGGCTCAGGCGTCGATCACCTTGGGCACCCGGAAACAGCCGTCCTCCACCGCCGGTGCGTTGGACAGGGCCGCCTCCCTGGGGAGCGACGGCGCCGGGGCGTCGTCGCGCATCGCGTTGACGATCTCGTGAACGTGGGCCGTGGGCTCGACGTCGTCGAGGGAGAGCTCCCCGAGCTTCTCCACGTACTCGAGCAGGGAGGAGAGCTGGGAGGCGAGGCGGTCCACCTCGTCCTCCGTGACGGCCAGGCGGGCGAGTTGGGCCACGTGCTGGACCTCGGCGCGCGTGATCTTCATCGGCGGACACCCGGAAGCGAGCGGGGAAGCGGTGCGGCCCCGGCGGCAGGCAAAGGGAAGCGGAAAGCTAGCATACGGGGCTCGGCGCGATCAAGGCGCGTCCCCGGCCGGGGAGGGGTCAGGGATGGCCGGTCGGCTTCCCCGCGGAAGGCGGCTCGTCCGTCGCGTCCCACGACCCCCACGCCGCCTCGACCCTGGACCGGCACAGGACGCACAGGCTCGGTCCGCCGGTCTCGTGGACGGCGCTCCCGGCGAGCCGCACCGCCTCGAGGCACGCGTCGCAGAGCGGGCCTTGCCGCGGGACGCCGAAGAAGGTCCTGCCCAGGGCCTCCACGTGCGGGGCAGCGGCCGGGAGGGGTCGATCCGAGGCGAAGGTGCAGCCGCAGAGCCGACAGGAAGACATCTGCGCCTCCTCCCGCCGGAGGCCGGCGTCTCCCGGGGACGACGAGACGGGAAAGGAAGGTCGGGGAACGCCTCGAGAAAGGCGAGGCGCGAAAACGAAGCCGGGATGGGACCTCGGTACCGCAGCAATGTAGCGGGCGGATGGGGCTTTCGCAACGGGCGCCGCCCGGGATTACCCGCCCGGCCATCCGAAATGGCCTCGCGGGCCGCCCGGGGGGCGCGGGCCGGGGGTTTCTTCTCGGGGGGCGGCGGGTTATCCTCGGCCGGTCTCTTCCGTGAGGGAAACCATGCCCTGGCCGATCCCCTGCCCGAACTGCCTCCGCTTCGTCCCCTCCGACGTGGTGAACTGCCCCCACTGCGGTCTGCTTCGTCCCGGGGAGCGCTGGCGGCGGCGGCTGACCTCCTGGCTCACCGACGACCCCCGGCTGCTCCCCCGGATCATCGTGTGGGCGAGCGTCGCGTGGTTCGTCCTGTCGCTGCTGGCGTCCCCGAGGGGCGTCGGTCTGTCCGCGAATCCCTTCTCGCTGCTCTCCCCCTCCGACCAGAGCCTGCTGCTCCTCGGGGCAACGGGCACGCTCCCCGTGGCGCGCCTGGGGCGCTGGTGGACGCTGCTAACGGCCACCTGGCTCCACGGGGGCGTGCTCCACCTGCTCTTCAACATGGTGGCCCTCACCCAGGTCGGGCCCCTGGTGGTGCGCGAGTACGGCGGCGGCCGCGCCGCGTCGCTCTACGTCCTCACCGGGGTGGCCGGCTTCCTCGTGTCCGTCCTGGCGGGGGTGCCCTTCACCATCGGGGCGTCGGCCTCCGTGTGCGGCTTCATCGGGGCGGCGCTCTACTACGGCCGCAGCCGGGGGGGCGTGTACGGCCGCGCGGTGTTCCAGACCCTCTGGGGCTGGGCCCTGGGGATCTTCCTCTTCGGCCTCCTGCTGCCTGGCATCAACAACTGGGCCCACGGCGGGGGCATGGCGGCGGGGTTCCTGCTGGGCAGCGCCCTTGGCTACCGGGAGCGCGCCCCGGAGCAGGCCTGGCACCGCTGGCTTGGCCTGGCGTGCGGTGTCGCCACGGTCGCGGCCCTGGGGTGGGGCGCCGTGGGCACCCTGCTGGTCCTGGCGGGGCGCTGAAGAAAGCAGGGGAGCCCCGGCCGGTCGGCACGGGGCTCCTCCCGTTCAAAGGGTCCTCTGCGGGCCGCGGGTCAGCGCTTCGAGCCCTTCTGGGGCACCACCTTGAGGTAGCCGCGGCCCTCGAAGGCCTCGCCCGCGACCGTCTTCCCCGTCAGGATGCCTTCCAGGTCGCCCACGCGGAAGCCCGCCTCCGCGTTCTCGAAGTGGCACACGAGGTCGGGCCGGCCGTCTCCGTCCACGTCCTCCCCGGAGAGCGTGCCCTTTCCCTTCTTCCCGAGCCCGGCGCAGGAGGAGAAGCTCGGTTCCTCCCCAGTGGGCCCGAAGCGGAGCGTGGCGGGGTCCACCGCGAGGGCGTCGAAGGTGGCCGAGGAGAGGATCGCGACCGGGATGCGCCCCCGGGCCTTGGGGTTGATGGGCGCCAGGTCGCCGCTGCCCGGGCGGATGGCGATGGCCACGGACAGCACCCCCGGGGATGCCCCGGAGACCACCAGGCGGTAGTCGCCCGACATGAACCACGTGGCGTTCGCCACGGTCCCGTCGTCGCGGAAGTAGCGCGGGTAGTTGCTGATCCCCACGATGTACGTGCCGTCCTGCGGGACCACGTAGTTGTCGATCCGCGGGTCGGTGCGGGGGCCGTCGGCGTTGTCGCTCACCCGGTCGATGCGGTACCCCGGGGGGACCGCGCCCGCGGTGGCGGCGAGGGCCGCGGCGCGCACCGGCGTGAACACGGCCATGTAGAGGTCCACCGCCGCCTTGCCGCCGTACCCGTCCTCCACGTCGATGGTGACCACGTCGCCGGCCCGGGCCCGGAAGGCGTAGAAGTCCAGGTCGTCGGCCCGGCCGACGACGGCGCCGAGCACGGCGTCCACCTCGGCGGAGCCCGAGGGGGCCCGGAGGCTCTGGGGCGTGGCGAGGGTGTCGTTGGGCTCCTCCTCCGGGAGCCCGGCGGCCGCGCACGGCAGAGCCGACGCGGCCAGGGTGGCAGTTGCCAGAAGGATCCGGATGGTTCGACGCATGGTGTTCCCTCCTGTGGAACGTTCCTCCTCCGTGAGCGCCCCGCGGGGCCGAACCGGTTCGGTCTGTCGGCTCCTCCGATCCGACAGGGTCAGAAGTTGGCCCGCAGGCTGTAGAAGCGCGCCGTGTGGGTGCCGTCGCGGTCGGTCCACTGGGTGGTGACCTCGATGCCCGCCACTTCGTTCGTGCCGCACAGGGCGCAGGTGTCGTCGACGACCCAACTGCGGGAGAAGGTCCCGTCCGGGGTGTCGCTCCCCCCCGTGAGGCCCGCGAAGGGCGCCCGCCGCAACTCCTCCAGTTTGTCCTGGGAGAAGGACGCGGCCTGGGACGTCATCTTCCCGAAGGTGTTCGCGCGGATCACGTGCACCAGCACCGGGATCAGCCCGGCCATGGCCACGGACATCACCACCAGGGCGATGAGCACCTCGATCAGGGTGAAGCCCGCACTTCTCTTCTTCCGCCTCATTGCCACCCTCCGTCGTAGGACTCGAGGCGCAGGTTGCCGGTGGCGGCCTGGAGCCGCACCCGCCGGTTCCGGTCGGTTCGGCCGCCGGTGTCGGTGCCGGGCATGAGGTAGACCTCCCCGCTCCCCGAGGCCGAGCCGTTGGGGCGGAAGGTGACCCGGTTGTCCGCCAGTTCCACGCCGTCCGCCGTGGAGGCGGCGCTCGACCCGAAGGCCACCCCGTTGTACTCGTCCGAGAGCGTCACCTCCCGGAGCAGGGTGTCCACCCCGGCGTCGTAGTCGCCGTTGGGAGGCGTCCCGCCGTTGGGCCGGTCGATGGCCACCACGTAGGTGCCGGCCGCCGATGCCCCGGCGCCGTTCACTCCGAACTCGACCACCACGGGCTCGCCGGTCTCCACCGACTTGGTGCGGGCGCGCCGCAGGTCCATCAGGACCTCCCGCGCCGCCCCGGACGAGCGGAACCCGGGCAGCGCCCCCAGAAGGGCCGGCGCGCCGATGCCGAGTAGGATGCCGATGATGGCGATGACGATCATCGCCTCCACCAGGGTGAAGCCCGCGCGGCGGGGGTCGTTCATCGCACCTGCCTCCAGTTCCGGATGGTGATCCAGCCGTTGTCCCCCAGTGCGGCGTCCTGGCGGATCTCCTTGGCGTTGCCGGTGGCCGTGCTCGTGGAGACCGCGGCGAGCTCGTAGCTGCCCGCGGGCCCGGACGGGGTCACGGAGAGGGCGACCGACCCGTAGGCGGTCGTCGAGGGCCCCGTGAAGGTCCAGGTCGTGGGCGTGCCGCCGCTGGTCTTGGCCTCCTCCTGCACGAGCCAGGGGCTCGTCACCACGTCGAAGCCGCCGCTCGCCGGCGTGCCGGTCACGGTGAGCTCCATGTAGTCGGCGCCGCCGAGGCTGGTGCCGTAGGAGGTGGCGGTGACCGGGAAGAGCGTGCCGGTGCGGTCGCGGAGGAACCACGAGGCGAAGTCCTCGGAGCCGCTCCGCCACGCCGCGTTCGGGGCCCCCGGTGCGCCGGCGTGCCCCTGGGGGTCTGACTCGTAGAGCCGGAACGTCCCGGCCGTGCCCACCGCCCGCAGGATCTCGTAGGTGGAGGGCGCCGTGACGCCGGTCGGGAGCACCAGGGTGTCGGCGGTGTTGTCCTCGATGACGTAGTAGTTGGGCGGGGAGGCCCCGTCGGAGACCACGTAGCCCACCCACATGTCATCGGCCCAGCCCGGGGCGGCCACGCTGCAGTCGATCACGTTGGCCACCGACGCGCCGGCGCCGGCCCACGCCACCACCTGCCCGCCCTGCTGGGAGTAGAAGACGGAGGCTCGGCCGTCCGCCGGCTGCACCGTCGGGCCGATGCAGTCGGTGACCCCGTAGGACCCCGACCCGCTGTTGGCGACGATCTGGTAGCGCGTGCCGGTGCGGTCCACCAGGGTGAAGCCGGCCCACTTGTCCGAGGTGCTCCCCCAGTCCACGGCGCTTCCCGAGGTCTTGAGGATGTCGGGCATGGTCGCGTCGTCGAACTGGAAGGTGAAGTTCGGGAAGGTGCCGCCGCCGGTGCCGGAGCCCCAGCCGCGGATCAGCTCGAACTTGGCCCGCTCCAGGCCCGCCTCGCACAGGTAGAAGGCCTGCTTCGCGTCCCGGTCGTGGGCGGCGATGCGCACCTCCAGGGTCGAGGTGGCGATGCCGGCGGCGGCGAGGATGGCGAGGACCGCCAGGATCACCATGGAGGTGACCAGGGCCATCCCGGACTCCCCGGACCTTCCCCTCCCGCCGCTCGGATGTGGGCGTTGCATGGTCATGGCTTCCTCTTACGGGTTGTCCACCGTGATGGTCACCGAGTCGGCGGCCGAGGCGCCGCAGGCGTTGAACGCCTCCGCCGTGAGGGTGTAGGTGCCGCTCGGCCACCCGCTCACGTCACCCGGGGTGGCGAAGCAGTCGTCCCCGCCGAACCCGCAGTACTCCACGGTGACCTCCGAGCGGACTCCCAACCCCAGGGGGTCCGGGGCGACCGTGAAGTCGACCCTCTGGACGTCGGCCGTGTCCAGCGGGTCGGGCCCGATGCCGTCCTGGGCCTCCGCGTGCCACGGCAGCTGCGGTCCCATGGTCGTTGGGGCCGTGCCGTAGGTCTCGCCGGTCGACGGCCAGCGGGTGGTGACCGAGGGCAGCGGGCACTCGACCAGGGCGGTCAGGATGTCTCCGCACCCGCTCACCGGGTCCGCGGCGCGGATGATCACGTCCCCCACGGCCGTCGGCACGAAGGTCGCGGTGCCGCCGGCGCCCGGGGTCAGGGTGCCGCCGCCTGTGCTGGCCGCGTCCACCGACCAGGTGACGGGCAGCGCGCCCGACAGCGCGGTCAGGGTGTAGGTGGTGCCGTACCGGAACGCCGGGTCGGGCGGGTTGTACGAGATCGAGACCACCGGGCAGTCCACGGTGAGGTTCGTCACCTGCGGGCACCCGTCGCGGTCAGCGACCGTGAGGGCCAGGGCGCCCGTGGCCGTCGGCGTCAAGGTGGCCGTCGAGGTGTCCCCCGTCGGACTGATGCTCCCGGAGCCCGGGGGCACGGTCCAGGTGTAGGGCAGCCGCCCACCCGAGACGGTGAGGTTGTACGTCTGCCCCGCCTCGAGGGTGCCGCTGACGGGCAGGCCGGTGACCCGGAGGGCCGGGCACTGGACGTCAACGGCCGCCGAGGCCGAGCAGGCCGTGCCCGCGGGCCAGGTGCCGGTGATGGTGGCCGCGCCGGGCGCCCCGGCCGTGACGAGGCCGGAGGCGTCCACCGACGCGACGGTCCCGTCGCTCGTGGACCACGTGGGCGCCCCGCCGGCCCCGGTGAGGCTCACCGTGGTGGTCTGGCCCGGGTTGAGCGGCGGCACCGGGCTGGGCGCCACGCTGAGCGTCGGGCAGGTCACCTGCACCTGGACCTGCTGGGAGCAGTTCGATCCCACCGGCCAGGTGGCCGTGATCGTGGCGGTGCCCGGGGTGTGGGCCGTGACGAGGCCCGCGGCGTCCACGGAGGCCACGGCCGCGTTGCTTGACGACCAGGCGGGAGCGCCGCCCGCGCCGGTGAGGGTGAGTGTGGTGGAACTGCCGGCCGGCAGCGGCCCGGCGGGCGCCGCGAGCGACATGAGCGGGCAGACCACCTGCACCGCCGTCGTGGCGGAGCACCCCGACCCCGAGGGCCAGGTGGCGGTCACGTTGACCGTCCCC
>CAZJSF010000117.1:0-8792 GCA_964548515.1 uncultured Thermodesulfobacteriota bacterium | reverse complement strand
ATTGGTGAGCCGTGCTGGGATCGAACCAGCGACCGCCGGATTAAAAGTCCGGTGCTCTACCAGCTGAGCTAACGGCCCACCGGAAGGGTCTTCTTATATCGGTCGGCCCCGGGAGCGTCAACCGGGGGGCGGCCTGGGGGCCTGCGGGAGCACCCAGGGTCAGGCGTTCCGCGGCCGGAAGGGGTTCTCGATCTCCAGGGTCTCCTCCCGGCCGGGGCCGACGGAGGCGAGCACGACGGGGCAGCCGGTGACCTCGGCGATGAAGTCGAGCAGGCGCCGCGCGGCGGGGTTGAGGTCGTCGAGGGTCCGGGCGCCCGCCATGCTCTCCGACCAGCCCGGCAGGCTCTCGTACACGGGCTTGCACCGGGCGAAGTCCTCGGCGCGGGAGGGGATGCGGTCCACGCGGCGGCCGTCGAGCTCGTAGGCCACGCACGCCTTCACCTCCTCGAGCCCCTGGAGCACGTCGAGCTTGGTGACCGCGAAGCCGGTGAGGCCGTTGAGGCGGCGCGCCTCCTTGAGGGCCACGAGGTCGATCCACCCGCAGCGCCGCGGGCGGCCCGTGGTGGACCCGAACTCGGCGCCGCGCTCCCGCAGCCGGTCGCCGCTGGCGTCGTGGAGCTCCGTCGGGAACGGCCCCTCCCCCACCCGGGTGGCGTAGGCCTTGGTGATGCCGATCACCGCGTCGATCTCCGTGGGGCCGATGCCCGCGCCGGTGCACGCGGCGCCGGCGACCGTGTTGGAGCTGGTGACGTAGGGGTAGGTGCCGTGGTCGAGGTCGAGCAGGGTCCCCTGGGCGCCCTCGAAGAGCACGTTCTTGCCCTCGCGCACCCACCCGTGCACCCGCCCGACGACGTCGCCGATGTGCGGCCGGAGCCTCTCGCCCTGGGCCAGAAGCTCGTCCGTGACGGCGTCGGGGTCGAAGGGCGACGCCCCCAGGTGGGCGAGCACGGCGTTCCGCTCCTCGAGCAGGCACCGCAGGCGCTCCCGCAGGGCCTCGGGGTGGAGCAGGTCGCCCACGCGCACGCCCCGGCGGGCGGCCTTGTCCTCGTAGCAGGGCCCGATCCCCCGGCCGGTGGTGCCGATCTTCCGGCTGCCCGCCCGGGTCTCCCGCGCGATGTCGATGGCCTTGTGGCACGGCAGGATGAGGTGCGCGCCCGGGGAGACTACGAGGGAGGCGTCGGAGCGCAGCTTGCCCCGGGCCTTGAGCCCGGAGATCTCGCGCAGGAGCACCTCCGGGTCCACGACGACGCCGTTCCCGATGCAGCACACCGGCCCCTCGTGGAGGATCCCCGATGGGATCAGGTGCAGGATGACCTTCTCGCCGCCCACCACCAGGGTGTGGCCGGCGTTGTTGCCGCCCTGGAAGCGCACCACCCCGTGGGCGTCGCGGCCGTAGATGTCGACGATCTTCCCCTTGCCCTCGTCGCCCCACTGGGCGCCGACCACGATCACGTTCGGCATTGCCTCACTCCTCGGCGATCCGCGCCGGAAGCCCCCGGGCGGGCAGGTCTTCCTGCCGGCCGGAGGCGAGATGCACGAGCCGGACCGCGTCCCCGGCGAGGCCTTCCACGCCGAGCACCGCGGCCCAACCGAAACCCTGGGCCCTCGCGTGGGCCAGGGACTCGTCCAGGGAGCGGCGGATCATGTCCCGGGCCGCCGGGATGCCCCGGCTCCGGAGGGCCCGGGCGAGTTCCAGCGCCTGGGAGCGGTCCGCCGCGTAGTTGACGATGAACACCCCGCGGGGTGCGGGCCGCCGCACGCCTCCCTGGAGCCGGAGGGCTTCGGTGACGGCCAGGAGGTCCAGCGAGAAGCCCGTGGCCGGGAGTTCCGGCCCGTACAGGCCGAGGAGCCCGTCGTACCGGCCCCCGCGGCACAGGGGAGCCCCCCACTGGGGGACGAAGGCCTCGAAGATGACCCCCGTGTGGTAGTCGATGCCCCGCAGTTCCCCCAGGTCGATCGTGAGGTGCGCCGCCAGGCCGTGGCGGTCCACGTATCCCACGACCGCCGCCAGGTTCTCCAGCGCCCGCCGGCTGTGATCGGTCTCCACCAGCTCGGAGGCCCGGTCCAGGACCTCCACACCGCCGGCCAGGAGGGGCAGCTCGGCGAGCAGGGCCTTGGTGCGGTCGCGGAGGGGCAGCCGGGCGAGCAGCCGCTCCAGTTCGCTCGCGTCCTTGCGGGCCACGCAGCTGGTCAGGGCCGCGACGTCCTCGGCGGCGAGCGGGGCCCCCTGGAGGATGCCCTTGAAGAACTCGACCTGGCCGACGTCGACCTTGAAGTCGCGCACCCCGGCCTCGACGAGACACCCGATGAGAAGGGCGACGGCCTCCGCGTCGGCCTCCGGGTCGAGGACTCCGATCAGCTCCGCCCCCACCTGGTGGAGCTCCCGCGTCCGCCCGCGCTGTGCGGGAGCGTCGCGCACCGCGGCCCCCTCGTAGCACAGGCGGAGCGGGAGGCTTGCCTCCCGGAAGCGCGCGCCGACGATCCGGGCCACCTGGGGCGTGAAGTCGGAGCGGAGCGCCAGGGTGTGGCCCGTGGCCCGGTCGACGATCCGGCACAGCGCGGCCTCGGCCGCGGGGTCGTCCAGCGGCCGGGCGAGCACCTCCACGTACTCGAGGCCCGGCGGGACCACCGGCCGGTACCCCCAGCGGTCCAGCGTGTCGAGCAGCGTGCGCCGCAGCGCGAAGAACGGGGTGGCAGCTTCCGGCAGGAGGTCGGAGAAACCGGCCGGCAGCTCTCGGTGCCGCCCCGTGCCCCCCGGCGGCTCCCGCAGGGGGCCGCCGACGCTCACGGGGTCCGTCCGCTCACAGGAAGGCCCGGATGACGCTGACCACGTTGGGGAGCTGGCGTAGCTCCTGGAGGACCTCGTCGCTGACCGGCGTGTCGACGTTGACCACCGTCACCGCCCGGCCGCCCTCGCTCTCCCGCCCGAACTGGAGCTGGGCGATGTTGATCTCGTGGCGGCCCAGGGTCGTGCCGATGTTCCCCACCAGACCCGGCCGGTCCCAGTTCCAGAAGACCAGCAGGTGCCCCGTCGGGATGGCCTCGATGGCGATCCCGTCCAACTCGACGATCCGGGGGTCGCGCCGGCCGAAGATGGCGCCGGCCAGCGTGCTCGACCGGTCGCCGGCGTGCACCTTGAGGCGGATCAGGGCGGTGTAGTCCTCGCCGTTGCGCGCCGTGGTCTCCGAGACCTTCAGCCCGCGCTCCCGGGCCACGATGGGCGCGTTGACGAGGTTCACGCCCGCGCCCAGGCTCGACGAGAGCAGCCCCGAGAGGGCCGACGCCGTGAGCAGGCCGGTGCGCCCCTCGGCGGCCTTGCCGGAGTACTCGAGCTCCACCGCCTGGACCCCTTCCACCCCGAGCTGGGCCTGGAGCCGCCCCAGGCTGCGGGCCATGTCCAGGTACGGGCGCATCTGGTCGAGGACGTCCGGCGGGACGCTCGGGATGTTCACCGCGTTCCGGATGAGGCCGGTGCGGAAGTAGTCCACGATCTGCTCGGCCACCTGGACGGAGACGGCCAGTTGGGCCTCCGCCGTGCTCGCGCCGAGGTGCGGGGTGCAGATGACCTTCTCGTGCGAGACCAGGGGGGAGAGCCCGGGCGGCTCCTTGGAGAACACGTCGAGCGCGGCCCCGGCGAGCCGGCCTTCGTCGAGGGCCTCGAGCAGGGCCTCCTCGTCCACGATGCCGCCGCGCGCGGCGCACACGAGGAACGACCCGGCCTTCATCTTGGCCAGCGCCTCCCGGTTGACCAGGTTCTTCGTCTCCTCCATGAGGGGCACGTGGATGGTGACCACGTCGCTGCGCCGGAACAGGTCGTCGAGGGTGACGAGTTCCACGCCCATCTTGGCCGCGTGCTCCGCCCCGATGAAGGGGTCGTAGGCGATCACCTTCATCTTGAGGCCCACGGCCCGGTCCGCCACGATGCTGCCGATGTTCCCCAGGCCGACCACCCCGAGCACCTTCCCGAAGATCTCGCGGCCCTGGAACTTCTTCTTCTCCCACTGGCCCTGCTTCATGCTGGCGGTGGCCTGCGGGATCATCCGCACCAGGCTCATCATGAGGGCCACCGCGTGCTCCGCCGTGGTCACGATGTTGCCCGCCGGGGTGTTCATGACCACGACGCCCCGCTTCGTGGCCACGGGCACGTCCACGTTGTCCACGCCGATGCCCGCGCGGCCGATCACCTTGAGGCTGTCCCCCGCTGCGAGCAGGTCGGCCGTCACCTTCGTGGCGCTGCGCACCACCAGCGCGTCGTACTCTCCGATGATGGCCTTGATCTCGTCGGGCTTGAGGCCCGTCTTGACGTCGACCTGGAGTTCTTCCGCCGCCTGGAGGATCGCCAGGCCCTCCTTCGCGAGGGAGTCGCTGACCAGAACCTTCTTCATGACTTTCCTCCCAGGACCTCCAGCGCGGCGCCGACGCCCGCGCCCAGGGTCACCTTCTGGCCCATTCCCGCGAGCACCATCTCGAGGGCCGAGACGGCGGTCACCACGTCGAAGGTGTCGGCGTAGCCCAGGTGGGCGATGCGGATGATCTTGCCCTTGGCCTGGTCCTGGCCGCCCGCCACGGTGATCCCGAAGCGCTCCCGCAGGGCCTTCTTCACGGCCTGGCCGTCCACTCCCGCCGGCATCTTCACCGCGGTGCAGGCATCGCTGGGGCTGTCGGGGGCGTAGAGCTCGAGGCCGAGCGCCTTCACCGCGGCCCGCGCGGCCTTCGCCAGCCGGCCCGTGCGGGCGAACACGCCCTCCCGGGTCTCCTCGCGGATCTGCCGGAGCACGTCGGCGAGGCCGACGACGAGGCTCACCGCGGGCGTCCAGGCGGTCTGGTTGTCCAGCTGCTTCTTCCGCTCGGCCTTCACGTCGAAGTAGAAGCGCGGGAGGTCGGCCGTGCCCAGGAATCGCTCGGCCTTCTCGCTCCATGCGATGAAGGCGAGCCCCGGGGGCAGCATCAGCGCCTTCTGGCTCCCGGTCACCAGCACGTCGATGCCCACGGAGTCCATGGGGAGGTCGAACACGCCCACGGCGGTGATCCCGTCCACCACGAGCAGGACGTCCGGCCGCTCCCGGGTGATGGCGGCAAGAGCCTCCACGGGATTGCGGACGCCGGTGCTCGTCTCGCTGGCCTGCACGTACACGGCCCGGATCTCCGGGTCGGCGTCCAGGGCGCTCCGCACGGTCGCGGGATCCACGGCGCGGCCCCACTCCACGGGGATCTCCACCGCCTGGCAGCCGTAGGCCTTGAGGATCTTCCCCCAGCGCTCCCCGAACTTGCCGCCGTTGACGTAGAGGGCCTTGTCGCCCCGCCGCAGGAAGTTGGTGATCGAGGCTTCCATCGCCCCGGTCCCCGAGGCGGCCAGGATGACCACGTCGCGGGCCGTCTGCAGCAGGTACTGCAGCCCCTTCCGACACTCCTCGAAGACGGGTTTGAACTCGGGTTCGCGGTGGTGGATGATCGGCCGCGCCATCGCGAGAAGGGTCTCCGGCGGCACAGGCGTGGGCCCGGGGGCGAGAAGCGTCGTCTTCTTCATGGGGATTCCTCCGAAGGCGGGGCAAAGAGTCGCAGGGCCGCGCATTCGCGGCCCGAAAACTGCGCGACGCTACCAGAGCGGGAAACGGGCCGTCAAGGAGAGCCGGGGGACTCCGGCTTCCCCCCCCCACGCCCGGAGTCAGTCGGCGGGTTCGGCCTTGCCGGGGGCCGCTTCCCCCTCGGGTTCGGCACGGCGGCGGGGGCGCCGGGGACTCCGGCGGGTCCGGGCCTTCGCGGGCTTGGCCGCCTCCTCCCCTGCCGGCGGCTCGGCCGCCTTCTCGGGAACGGGAGCCTCGGCCGCGGGGGTTGAGGCCGGGGCCTCGGCGGGGGACTCGCCCGATGCCGGCGAGGCCTTGCGGCGGCGCCTGCGCTTCGCGGGCCGGGCGGCGGGGGCGTCCTCCGCCGCCGGGGGCGGAGCGGGGGGTGACGCGGGTTCCGCCACCGGGGCCTCCGGGGAGGGACCCTGCCCGTCGGCCTGCGCTGCGGCAGCCGCGGGCTGCGCACCGTTCACCCCTACCTTCTTCCGCTTCCGCCGCAGGCGGCGCTTCGCGGAGGCCGAGAGGACCTTGGGTGTCTCCCCCGACACCTCGGCGGCGGGGGGCGCTTCGGGCGCCTCGTCTCCCGAAGGCGGCGGCGGTTGTTCCGGGGGCGCCTCGGCGGCGCGGGGGGCGGCACCCTCGGCAGCGGCCTCCTCGCCGGACTTCCGGCGCTTCCGGCGCCGGCGCTTCTTCCGGGCGGGCTCTCCGTTGCCCTCCGCCGGGGCCGGGGGCGGGGCCGGGGACGCCGCCGCGGCGACGTCCGGCGGCTCGGCCGGCACCTCGGGCGGCTCCCCTTCCTCCTCGAAGAGGGCGTACACGTTGGGCCGCACCGCCCGCGCGATCGGGGCGGGCAGGCCCTTCGGGGTCCGCAGCGTCCCCCGGGGGAACGACTCGGGGAGGTTGGTGTCCACCCGCTGCACGTTGCCGTCCTTGCGGTACTCCACGTAGTACTGGTTCACGTGGAGCGCCGGCTCCGAGAAGACGTCGATGAGGAGGCGGAAGTCGTCCTCGACCTCGATCATCTTGCGGCGCTTGCGGTTGGTGAGGATCGCCTCCACGTCCGGGGGAACGCCCAGGAGGACCCGGTCCGCGCCCGGCGACCGGGCGAGATGCCCCTGGATGAGCCGGAGGACGGAGAGCGCGAAGCTCTCGGTGTTGCGGACCTTGCCCGCCCCGCGGCACACGGGGCACGCCACGTTGATGCCCGCGCTGCCGGGGGGCTTCAGCCGCTGACGGGAGAGCTCGAGCAATCCGAACTTGGAGATGGAGCCCACGTCGGTGCGGGCCTTGTCCTCCTTGAGCGCCTTCTGGAGGACCTTGCGCACCTCGGTGCGGTGGCCGGCCGACCGCATGTCGATGAAGTCGACCACCACGAGCCCTCCCATGTCGCGCAGCCGCAGCTGGCGGGCGGCCTCTTCCGCCGCCTCGCGGTTCGCGATCAGGGCCGTCTCCTCGATGTCCTTGCCCTTGGTGGTCTTGCCCGAGTTCACGTCGATGCTGACCAGCGCCTCGGTCTGCTCGATCACGATGGAGCCCCCGGAGGGAAGGGGCACGGTCTTCTCGTAGATCGAGGCGATCTGGTTCTCCAGGTTGTGCTTGGAGAAGAGCGGAGCCTTCTGCTCGTAGAGCTTCACCCGCTTCTGGTACCAGGGCATGACCGCCTGGAAGAACGAGCGCACCTGCTCGAAGATGGCCCGGTCGTCCACCCACACCTCCTGGATGGACGGGGTGAAGTAGTCGCGGATGGTCCGGATGACGATGTCGCTCTCCTGGTAGAGCAGGCACGGCCCCTTCGCCGTCTCGTACTCGGCCTGCAGTCGCTTCCAGAGGCGCAGCAGGTAGGCGGCGTCCCGGGTGAGCTCCTGCTTGGTGCGCCCCTCGGCCGCGGTGCGCGCGATGTACCCCACCCCCTCGGAGAGGCCGGCCCCCTCCAGGGCCTCGCGCAGTTGGGCCCGGGTCTCCTCGTCCTGTATCTTCTTGGAGACCCCCTTCTTCTGCACGTAGGGGGTGATGACGAAGTAGCGACCCGGGATGCTGATGTAGGTGGTCAGGGCGGCGCCCTTCTGGCCGAGCTCTCCCTTGCGCACCTGGACCATCAGCTCCTGCCCGACCCGGAGGGCGGAGGTCTCCCGCCGGCCGGAGGGGAAGTAGCTCGGGTCGATGTCGTCCACGGCCAGGAAGCCGTTCCGGTCGCGCCCGTAGTCGAGGAAGGCGGCCTCGAGACTCGGTATGACCTTGACGATCCGGCCCCGGTAGATGTTCCCTTCGATCTGTTCGTGGCTGGAGGTCTCGACGGAGAGTTCCTCGAGCAGGCCGCCCGACACGATGGCGATGCGGCTCTCCTCCTCGTTGACCACGTTGACGAGCATGGACTTGGACATGGGCTCCTCGGTGACGGCCGTAGCGGCCGTGCGGTGCGAACGGCCGACTCTATACCAGACGTGGCCTCACAGGAGAAGCAGGGATTGGGAAGCGGAGCGGACGTCCTGACGCCGCGGGAACTGATCCGGGAGGCCCGGGGCCTGGAGTCGCTGGGGCCGATCCGGCAGGCCCTCGTCTCGGCCGGGGTACGGGAAGCCTGGCTCGTGGGGGGGACGCTCCGCGACCTCGCTCGGGCAGAGCGACGCCCGGCGCCGGACGTGGACCTCGCCGTCCCGGGCGACGGCGCGGCGGCGGCGCGCCGGGTGGCGGAGGCCACCGGTGGCGCGGCGTTCCCCCTGGACGAGGCCGAGGGAGCGTGGCGGGTGGCCCTGGCCCGGGGCGGAACCGTGGACGTCATTCCCTTTCGGGGACCGTCGATCGAAGCGGACCTGGAGGGCCGCGACTTCACGGTCAACGCGGTGGCCCTGGACCTGCTCGCGGAGCGTGGGCTGCTCGACCCCCTGGGCGGGTTGGGGGACCTCGCCGCGGGACGCCTGCGGACGTGCGCCCCCGACGCCCTCGCCCGGGACCCCCTGCGGACCCTGAGGGCCTACCGCTTCGCCGCGCAGTTCGGCCTCGCGCCCGACCCCGCCCTGCCGACCCTGCTCGCCGAGACGGCCCCGCGCCTCGCCGAGGTCTCCGCCGAGAGGATCCGGACGGAACTCTTCGCCATCCTCGACCTGCCGGAGGCCCCACGGGCCCTGCGGGCGATGGCCGGCCACGGCGTGCTCGTCGCCCTCTTCCCCTTCGTCGGCGAGTGGCCCGGCTTCGACCAGGGGGACTACCACAGCCACGACCTCCTGGAGC
>CAZJSF010000116.1:0-8834 GCA_964548515.1 uncultured Thermodesulfobacteriota bacterium | reverse complement strand
GCGGCGGCGGTCTGGCCGGAGGTGACGCGGTCGGCGTAGCGCTCGTCGGTGCAGGGCTTGGCGCGGCCCAGGAGCACGTCCTGGTCGATGACCCGGCTGTTGTCGGGCAGCCCCGCCCGGGCCCAGTCGAAGGCGTAGGGGTCGCCCTTGCGGGACCGGGTGCCGTAGGCGTAGCTCACGGCGACCATGCGGTGGGTGACGATGCGGCCGTCGTGGAGCGCCGGGTGGCGGGCCTGGAGCCAGGCGAGCAGGCGCCGGAGGCCCTGGTACTGCGCCGGGGCGATGCCGGCCCCCTGCCCCGCCGTGTCGGCGTAGATCTCGATGTTGATGGCCTCGAGGTCGACGCCGTAGCGGCCCTCCCACAGGCTCTGGCCGCAGCCGAAGGCCCGGTAGGCCTCGGGCACCACCTCGTAGGCCGTGCCGTCGGGGCCCACGGCGTAGTTCGCCAGGCGCTTCCGCTGCAGGAACTTGAGCACGTTGGCGAACGGCGCCCCGCGGTGCTCGGTGGTGTGGAGGACGACGAGGTCGACCTCGCGCGGGGCCAACTGGCGCTCCCACGCCCCGGCGCGCTGGAGCCGGCGGCGGAGCGCCGAGGGGAACTCCCCGGCGTCGGGGCGCCGCCCCAGGCCGGAGAGGTCGGTGACCCGGTGGGTGCGGACGATCTCGAGAGCGGGCACGGCGGGCGGGCTCTTCGCGGCGTGCAGGTTCCAGGGCACCTGGATGCGCGCGCCCAGGTGGAGCTTCCGGGGGTCGACGATGGCGTTGAGGCGCTGGAGGTTCCGCACGAGCGGCGCCACCTCCGCCACGCCCGAGGCCGTGGTGCCGTCGGCGGCGAGCCGCCACAGGGTGGGGTAGGGCTGCCCGAGGGTGAGCGGCGCCAGGCGGGGGTCGCCGAGCGCGGGGGTGAGCAGCGCCCGGGGCACGTGGATGCGCCCCCCCGGCGCGAGGGCGGGCTCGATCCTGCGAAGCACGCGCTCGGCGTCGCGGCTGCCGGTGAGCTCCACGGCCAGCCGCGCGTGGGTGTCGCCGGGGAGCACGGTGACGGGGACCAGCGGGAGGTCCTCGCCGGCGGGCGCCGGCGCGTCGCACAGCCCGGCCTCGGCGCGGAGCCGGCGGCGCACCTCCTCGAGGGGGTCCGCGGCGTCGGAGGCGCCGGCCGCGCACGGGGCGGCGAGCGCCAGGAGCAGGAAGAGGAGCGTGCCGCGCCGCGCTGCGTGCATGTCTTCCTCCTCGAACTATCGGGCCGAAAACCGCGAAACTGGGCTGCTTTTACCACGCCTTGGCCGGAAGATCCAGCCCCGGCGCGCTTTTCAGGATCGGATGCACGTCCGCCGGGCCCAAATCGGGGTCGTCGTCGCGGTCGTGGACCACCGGGCCGGGGTCGGCCGTACCCCACCAGTTGCGCCGGGCGTCCACGGCGGTGGCGCCCTTCAGGTGCAGCGCGTGGCGCCCGGCTCCGACGAGCGCGTTGCCCGTGAGGACCGCCGGGGAGTCCTCGAGGCTGACGAGATCGAGGCCGGCGTCGGCGAGCTCGTTGCCCTCCACGCGGCCCTCCACGGCGCTCAGGGACAGGGCGTCCTCCGCGCTGCGGACCAGGCGGTTCGCGCGGATCTCCGCCACGGACCCGGCGTCCTTCATCCGGATGCCGTCGCGGTTGCCCGCGAAGCGGTTGCCCACGAGCCGCACCCGGCTCTCCTTGGCGAGGAAGGCGCCGAGCGGGCTCGCCTCCACGGTGTTGCCCGCGAACGCGAGCTCGGCGCGGAAGGCGTGGACGGCGTAGAGGTTGGCGACGAACACGCTGTCGCGCACCGCCGCCCGGGAGTCGCGGAAGCGCAGCGCCTGCTTGTTGGCGAGAAAGACGCACCGTTCGAGCTCGGCGCCCTCGCTCTCCTGGAACTGCACGGCGCGCAGGTTCTGCTCGAAGTAGCAGTCCGCGGCCCGGAAGGTGGAGAAGTGGGCGTGCAGCGCCTGGGTGCCGTGGCGGAAGACCGTGTGGACGAAGCGGCTGTCGGGGGACTCGGCGTCGATGAGGCTCACCTTGTCCCAGTCGCCCGGGGCGGGCTCGGCCTCCGCCGACTCGAAGACGACCGGGCGGCCCGCCTCCCCGAGGCTGCGGATGCCCCCCAGGACGAGGAGCTCTCCCTCGCCGAGGCCGTCGCCGTTGGTGTCGAGCTTGCGGAAGGCCACCCGGGTGCCGGGCTCCAGGGTCAGGGTCGCGCCGGGCACCACGGTGACCCGGCCGCCGAGCACCACCTCGCCCCGCCACACCTCGTCGGCGGCCACGGTGTACTCCCCCAGGTACTCCACCCGGGCCCCCGGGGGCGCCGCCCGCACGGAGGCGGCGACGGCGCGCGGAGGCGACGGGAGCGCGAGGCGCGCGGCGTCGCGGCTGCGCTCCACGACGAGCCCGGGCACGGGGCCCGGCTCGGCCCGGCCGTCGAGCACGCCGACCCGGGCGCCGGCCACCCGGGCGTCTCGCGCGGCGAGCACGGCCCCGGGACCCAGCACCAGGCCGTACTCCCCCCCCTCCACCGTGACGCCCGAGAGCCCGCACCGGGCGCCCACGCACAGCAGCCCCTCGTCGGCGCCGCGCACCGTCGCGCCCTCCAGCACCACCTCGCTCCCGGGCGCCGCCACGAGGCCCCCCCAGGCCCCCAGGCCCTCGAAGACCACCGGCGCCCCGGCGGTGCCGCGCACCACGAGCGTGCCGGCCACGGCGAGCTCGGTGCCCGGCTGCCAGTAGACGGGGTCGGTGCGGGTGCTCGGGGCGGCGGAGAAGAGCACGCGGGTGCCGGCCTCCACCTCCAGGGTGGCCCCGGCGGGCACGAGCACGTCCTCGTCCACCAGCACCTCGCCGGACCAGACGGTGCGGTCCGCGGGCAGGGGGCCGGAAACGGCCGTCGCCCGCGCCGGTGCGACGGCCCAGGCGAGGGCGACGGCGAGAACGAGCGGGAGGAGGCGGTGCGGGAGTCGCGCGCTCAGCTGGGGGTCCGGCCGCTGCAGTCCCGACAGATCCCGTGGAAGGCCACGCTCGCCGAGTCCAGGTGGTACAGGGCGGCGAGTTCGGCGGGCAGCTGCATCACGTCTCTGAAGTCCACGAACACGTCTTGGATGCTGCGGCAGTCGGTGCACATCACGTGGTGGTGGGGCCGGGTCTCCGGGTCGTAGTGCTTGCGCTCCGGGTCGATGGTCACCGCCTGCACCTCCCCGATCTTCTCCAGGGTGTCCAGGGTGTTGTACACCGTGGCCAGGGAGATGGTGGGGAAGGTGCGCGACACCCGCCGGTGGATCTCCTCCACCGAGGGGTGGGAGCGGTTCCCCTCGAGATACCGCACGACCGCGATCCGCTGCGGCGTCACCTTGAGCCCCTCCTCGCGCAAACGCCCGATCACCCGTTCCGTGTATCGCGACCGCATGGTCCCTCCTTGTCTCACCGGGAACGCACCCCGGCTGCACCAAAACCGCACCCCGAAAGCAGAGCGCAGACGCGTGTTCAATAATGGAACAAAATGAGGCTGTCAAGGGGTTCTGCGCGGTTTCAAGCGGGCTTCGCGCCGCGGGGCGGGGCGGATCAGCGGCTCGCGACGTGCCAGGTGCCGGCCCGGAACTCGGCCCGGTAGCCCCGGGTGCGCAGGAAACCCGCCATCTGGTCGGTGGCGGAGTTCCTCCGGCCGGAGCCGGACAGGAACCGGGCGACGGCCGGGGCGAGCTCCGGCAGGCCGGCGGACTCGGCGACGAGCCGGCGGTACGCCTCCCACGCGAGCCGCAGCGACGGAGCGGCGTCGAGGATCTCCACCAGGAGCTCGTCCCGCCCCTCCGTCAGGGCCATGGCGTCGCTGATCTCCAGGGCCCGCAGGCGGAGCGTCTCGGTGGCGGTGCGGTCGCCCAGGGCCCCGGCCACGGCCTCCCACTCGAGCCGGCCCCAGGCCTGGAGCGCCAGGAAGGCCTGCTCCCGCACGACCGCCGCGGTGCCCGGGGCGGCCAGGGCCCGCACCCGCCCGATCACCTCGGGGGGGAGCTCCCGGAGCGAGATCCCCCCCAGGTTCGCCACGGCCTCGGCCCGCACCCGGTTCCACGGGGACTCGAGCACGGGCTCCAGGAAGTAGAGGTGGCTCTGCCGCCCCCAGCGCCGCACCGCCCGCAGCCCCTCGATGCGCACCTCGGGGTCGGAGTCCTCGGCGACGCGCTTGAGCGCCTCGCGCTCGAGCGTGCGCTCCCCGAGGACGCCGACGAGCCGCAGCGCCGCCTGCCGAACCGGCGCCGCCGGGTCGGAGAGCGAGGCCAGCAGCCGGGCGCGGCCGGCGGGGGAGACCGGCGCGGGATCGCCCCGGTGGCGCAGCCACAGGGCTGCGCCCCGGACCTCGCCGGGCTCGTTGCGGTTGGCGTGCAGCGCCTCCAGGGCCGCCGCGTCCCCCGCCTCGACGGCCACCCGGAGCCGCAGCTCCCCCGCGAGGCGCTCCTGGGTCGGGGTCGGCGCGGTCGCCGCCGTCGCCGACGACGCGGCCAGCGCCGCCAGGAACCACCCCCACCTCCGCCGGGTCATCGCGGCCGCCTCACATGCTCGGGAAGAAGACGAAGGGGTAGGTCACGGTCACGGGCTTGGAGGCCACGGGCGGGAACTTCCACTTCCAGATGCGGGCGAGCACGGCCTCCTCGAGCGGCGGGTGGTGCAGGGTCGTCTCCACCACGTGGCAGTCGGTGACGACGCCCTCCGGGTCGATGGTGATGCTCACCGTGAGCTTGCCCTCGAGGTCGGGCTTCTTGCGCAGCTCGCGGTTGTAGAGGTACCGGATGCCGCCGAGGTAGGTGCCCACCACGCGGTGGATGGCGGCCACCGCCTCCTTGAGGGTGAACTCGTCGAGGGAGACCTCCTCGGTGCTCTCCACGGCGGCGTCGGCGCGCTGCTCGAGCGCGACGGAGCGGCCCGCCGCGCCGGCCGCGGCCACCGCCTCGTCGCCCAGCCCCGTGGCGAGCCCGGTGCCGGCGCCCAGGCCCTTCTCGTCGCCGGAGCCCACGGGCGCGGTGCGCAGCCCCTCCACCTTCTCGAGGACCCGGTCCAGGTCCTGGGCCGCGCCTCGGCCCTCCAGCACACCGCCCCGGGCCCGGGCGGTGGCGGCCGAGCCCCGGCCTCCCAGGAGTCCCAGCAGGCCCTTCTTGGCCACGGCCTCCCGGATCTGCTCCCGGCGGCGGCCGGGGGGCTCCGGCGAGGGCGCGGGGGCCGGCTCGGGCGCCTTCGGGGCCGGCGCGGCCTCGGGGGCGGGCGGCGGGGCCTCGGGCTCGGCCTTGGCCGTCTCCGGCTTGGGCTCGGGCGGCTTGGGTTCCTCCGGCTTCGGCGCCTCGGGTTCGGGCTCCGCTTCCTTGCGGGCCTCCTCCTTCTGCTTGAGGATCTCGGCGCGCGCCCGGCTGGGGGCCTGGGGGGCCTCGTAGATGAGCTTGGCGAAGCGCTGGGCCACGGCCTCGGGCCGGACCTCCTGGGGCAGGGGCCGGGCCGCCAGGTGCACCGACGCGTAGAAGAGCAGCGCGTACAGGGCCCAGGTGAGGAGCGTGAAGGGCCACTCCTCGCGGGCCAGGGGGGCGCGGCGGAAGCGCAGCGGCATGCGCCGCGGGCGCCCCGCCTCGGCCGCCTCGGGCTCGGGGGCGGGCCCGAACGCGAAGGAGATCTCGAAGCCCCGGTAGGCGAGGCGCCCCTCCATCTGCTGCGAGAGCGCCATCCACCGCCGCCGCTTGTTGCCCCGGGCGATGCCCCAGGCCTCCAGGTCCTCCAGGGCGAGACGGCTCGACCACCCCGCCGCGATCTCGCCGGTCATGCCCTCGTGCAGGACCAGCCGGGGGCCGGTGCGGCCCGCCGTGAAGAGCTCCTCGTACTGGGAAACGCCGGGCACCGGGTAGGCGAGCTCGATGCCGAGGCTCGGCCCCCAGCGCACCTGGCCGTTGGGAGACGCGATGCGGCCCACCACCCGGCCGTCCTTCTCGACGGTCACCCACAGGTGGGTCCGGGCCCCCTCCTTGTTCGCCGCCTGCGCCGGGAGGGCCATCACTCCTCCTGGAAGATCGCGAGGGACTGGTTGACGTACTCGGCCTGGCCCGCGGTGAAGATCACCTTCTTCAGGAGCCGGAAGGG
This sequence comes from uncultured Thermodesulfobacteriota bacterium, assembly GCA_964548515.1. Classification (GTDB taxonomy): domain Bacteria; phylum Desulfobacterota; class Deferrisomatia; order Deferrisomatales; family JACRMM01; genus CAZGRT01. The sequence goes on along the minus strand of CAZJSF010000116.1, from coordinate 2,713 downwards.
GATCTCCCGGTCCCCCTGGAGCACGATCTCGCCGGTGAACACCACCGCGGGGTTGACGGCGGCGATCTCGCGGGTGCGCTCGGCGCGGTCGTGGAGCGCGTCGTAGAGCGGGCCGATGAGCAGGTCCTCCGACGCCTCGTAGGGGCCCACGTCCTCCACCACGAGCGCCCCGTCCACGTAGACGGAGCGGCCGTTGAACGCGACGGTGACGGCCGGGTGGATGACCTCCTGGGCCGTGGAGACCGGCAGGCGGATCGCTTCGGCCATCTGCACCAGCTGCCCCTCGGAGGAGTAGCTCTTGAGCAGGAACACCAGCAGGATGGTGAACACGTCGATCATCGACGTGATCTGCAGGGCCATCTCCTTGGGTTCCCGCCGCAGGTGCTTCTTGCGCTTGCTGGGGGAGAAGGGCACGGGGTCACTCCTCCGGGCCGGCCACCATGCGGTCGGCCAGGGAGACGGCGGGGAAGTAGGGGCGGCAGCGGTCCATGGTGTGCACCACGTCGTCGTAGAGCACCTGGTCCTCCACCAGCAGCACCAGGGCGTCCTGCGCCGGGAAACGCTCCTTGGCGCGGCGAAGCGCCTCCTCGAGCCCCGCGAAGTCGAAGCGGGCCTCGCCGGTGCGCCCCACCTTCGCGAGCTTCTTCTCGCCCGTGGCCAGCAGGAAGCCCTCGTCGGTGAGCGCCAGGGTCAGGGACTCGGCCAGCAGCTTCAGGTCGGGCTCCTGGAGGTAGCGCACCTCGTCGGCGCTGGGTAGGTTCACCTGGATGGCCGCGGTCTTCTCGAACACCGCGGTCTGCAGGAGCATGGGCACGAGCACGACGAGCAGGCTCATCACGGGGATGAGCTTGAGCTCGACGTCCACGTCGACGCCCCGCTTGCGCTTGCTGGGTCGCTGGCCGGGCATCAGGACGTCCGGGACGTGCCGATCAGGAGGTTGATCACCTTGACCGAGTACTCGTCGATCTCGTCGACGATCTTGCCGGACTTCGACTGGAGGAACGCGTAGGAGATCATGCACGGGATGGCCACGATCAGCCCGTAGGCCGTGGTGTTCATGGCCATGGAGATGCCCCGCGCCAGCAGCGCCGCCTTCTGGGACGGGTCGGCGCCGGCCACGGCCTGGAAGGCCTGCATGAGCCCGAGGATGGTGCCGAGCAGGCCCATGAGGGTGGAGACGTTGGCGATCATGGAGAGGTAGTGGGTGCGCTTCTGGACGGCGGGGATCACCGTGAGCGCCTCCTCGTCCACGGCGTTCTGCACCACCCGCTCGAAGCGCGGGTTGGCCGCCCCCGCCCCGCCCAGGGCCGCCTCGATGCCGGCCCGCAGGATGCGCGCGAGCGGCGCGTCCCCGCAGAGGTCCCGGGCGGCGGGGAGGTCACCCTTCTCGATGAGGGGCCGGAGCTCCCGGTAGAACTTCCGGCCGTCCACGTTGAACCGCACCAGCAGGCAGTAGAGGCGCTCGGCGATGACCGCGAGGCCCAGGCCCAGCGCGGCCGTGATGGGGTACATGAAGAATCCGCCTTCCTGGAAGAAACGGGCGATGGCGTCGATCATCGGGGGGTTCCTCGCTCGGGTTCGGCCGCGGGTCCGGTGCCCGCGGGTGTGGTCGGGTGCATGGGGTCGGGGGCGGTCCGGCTCCCGCGCACCGAGGCCTCGAAGGGCCCGGGCAGCAGGGGCTCGAGGATCTCCGCCCGGTAGTCCTTGGAGAGGGGGCCGAGGTCCATCCGCACCTCGCGGCGCGGGATGATGTAGAACACCTCCGGCCGCTCCAGCTCGCCGCGGATCTCCACCTCCTCCATCTGGACGCGCGGGGGCGCTGCGTCCCTGGCGGGGGCGGGCGGAGGGGCGGCCTTCTCCTGCGCCGCCGCGGCCGCCGCCAGCAGGGCGAGAACCGCCGGGAACACGGGCCTCACGGCGCCTCCTCCGCGGAGCGGCGCTCGGCCGCCTTGCGCCACTGCCGCACGGTCTCGTCCTCGGGGCGCTGCTCCGCGTACCGGTCGTAGAGCGGAATCGCTTCGGCGGGCCGGCCCCGGTACTTTTCGTTGAGGATGCCGAGGTTCTTGAGGGCCGGCGCGTAGCCGGGCTCCGCCTCCAGGGCCCTCTCGTACGCCTCCCGGGCCGCCTCGTAGTCGCCCCGCGCGCGGTGCGCCAGGCCCAGGTTCGTCCACGCCTCCGGCCGGCCCGGCTCCCGCTCGGCCGCCTCCACCGAGAGGGCCTCCGCCCCGGCCGCGTCCCCCTGGGCCAGGCGGAGCACCGCCAGGTTGACCCGGGCGTCGTACCCCCGCGGCTCGACCTCGAGCGCCCGCCGGTAGGCCTCGGCGGCCGCCGCCGCGAGCCCCTGCCGGCGCCGGACGTCGCCGAGCAGGACCCACTCGGGCTCTCCCGCGCCGGGGGTCGAGACGGCCCGCTCCGCCATCTCGGCGGCTCCGGGGAGGTCTCCCTCCAGGAGCCGGGCCCGACCCAGGTAGGTGGCGTTCCTCCCGGCGCCGGGAGCCGCGGCGACGGGCTCGAGGAGCCGGCGGGCGTCGGCGGGGCGCGCGAGCGCCAGGGCGAGCCACGCGCCCGCGCCGCGAAGGCCGGCGTCGGCCGGCCGGGCCTGCGCCGCCTCGGCCAGCACGTCGAGCGCCTCGGCCCCGGCCCCCTGCCGGAGCGCCGCCGCCGCGTACGCCCGGACGGCCTCGTCCCCCCCGACACCGTCGCGCACCAGGCC
>CAZJSF010000115.1:0-8888 GCA_964548515.1 uncultured Thermodesulfobacteriota bacterium | reverse complement strand
CCCGTCACCCCTCCAGCCCCCTCGCGGCCACTTGGAGGGCCCGCCGCAGGGCCTCGGACTTGTGCAGGGTCTCCTCGTACTCCCGGGCGGGGTCCGAGTCGGCCACGATCCCCGCTCCGGCCTGCAGGTACACCCTGCCGCCGTGGAACACCATGGTGCGGATGGCGATGCAGGTGTCGAGGTTGCCGTCGAAACCCAGGTAGCCCACGGCGCCGGCGTACACCCCCCGCTCCCGGGGCTCCCACTCGGCGATGAGCTCCATCGCCCGCACCTTCGGCGCCCCCGACACGGTGCCCGCCGGGAAGGTGGCGCCGAGGACGTCCAGGGCGTCGACGCCCTCGCGCAGCTCCGCGGAGACCGTGGAGACCAGGTGCATCACGTGGGAGTACCGCTCCACCACGAAGGACTCGTCCAGCCGCACCGCGCCCGGGCGCGCCACGCGCCCCAGGTCGTTGCGGCCGAGGTCCACCAGCATCACGTGCTCGGCCCGCTCCTTGGCGTCGGCGAGGAGCTCCCGCTCCAGGGCCCCGTCCTCGGCGGCGTCGGCGCCCCGGGGCCTCGTGCCGGCGATGGGGCGCACGAGCGCCCGGGTCCCCTCCACGCGCACCATGACCTCCGGGCTCGCCCCCACCAGCGTCTCCTCCCCCAGGGCCACGTAGAAGAGGTACGGGCTCGGGTTCAGGGCGCGCAGCGCGCGGTACGCGGTGAAGGGGTCCACGCGGGCCTCCCCCTCGAAGGGCTGGGAGAGCACGATCTGGATCGCCTCGCCCGAGAAGATCGCCTCCCGGGCCAGCCCGACCATGGCTTCGAATCGCTCCCTCGGGATCACGGGCTCGAGCTCCGGCGCGGGCGCCGGCGGAGGGAACACCGCCTCCTCCGGCAGGGGGCGGCGGAGGCTCTCGAGGATGGCGTCGATCTCGCCCCGGGCCCTCTCGTAGCCGGCCCCCCCCTCGGCGGACGGCACCAGCACGAGGATGTCCAGGCTCTTCCGCACGTTGTCGAAGGCCAGGAGCTTGCGCGGGGCGAAGAGCCGGATGTCCGGGAGCCCGACGGGGTCGGGGCCCGGCTCGGGAAGGCGCTCGAAGAGGCGGGCCGCCCCGTAGCCCACGTACCCCACGAGACCGCCGAGCAGCCGGGGCAGGTCCGGCAGCCGCGGGGTGCGGTGCTCGGCGATCAGCCGGCGCAGCGCGGCCACCGGGTCGCCGCCCGCGGCCTCCGCCGCGCCGCCCCGCCGGATGACGGCCTCGCCCCCCCGGGCCTCGAAGACCAGGAACGGGTCGAAGCCCACCAGGGAGTAGCGGCCCCACCGGGTGCCCCCCTCCACGCTCTCCAGGAGGAACGACCACGGCCCCCGGGCCACCTTGAGGTAGGTGCTCACCGGGGTCTCCGTGTCGGCCGGGATCCGCTTCACCACGGGGACCAGCGGGTGGGTCCGGCAAAGCTTCTCGAACTCGTCTCGCTGCGTGATCATGGCTTCTCGGCTCGCCCCAGGAAACCGAAGGGCCGCGGTCTTCTCCGCGGCCCTCCTCCGAAACGAAGGAGCCGCGGACGGTATCGGGCCGTCCGCGGCTCCCTGAAGGCTAAGGAAATGCGCCGGCGGTCAGCCCCTCTCCTCGGGCCAACGCCACCAGCGCCCACCGTCTCCCACACGCGTCACCACCATGGGGTCGTCCCTCCTCTGCGGACCGGACGCTACCAGACGGGCGTCGCCTTCGTCAACGCGAAAGACGCGGCCCCGCCCCCCGGGGCCTCACTCCACCGTCAGGCCGGCGAGGTACTCCTCGAGGGCCTTCTGCTGCGCGTCCCGCTGCTTCTGGAGCTCGTCCCGCTCCGACTGCAGCGCCTCGATCCGCCCCTCCTGCTCGTTGAGCTTGGCGAGGAGGCGGTCGTGGTAGGCGCTGCCGCTCGAGACGGTCCGCATGTTCTCCCGGATCCGCTGCTGCTCCACCGCGATCTCCTCGACCGCCCGGGTCCTCTTCTCCACCTCGCGCTCCGCGTCCGCGAGCGCCCGCTTGCGGCGGGCGGCCTCGACCAGGGCCTCCCTCACCTTCGCCGGGATCCTGCCGTTCTGGCTGTACCAGGCCACCTGGCCGAGGTCCCACGGGAGGATCCGGAACGACTCGTCGCGGACCAACTCCTCCTTCACCACGAGCTTCGCCGCCTTGCCCGCGGCCACCTTGCCGCGGAAGCGGTGGAGGCTGTCGGTGGTCTCCACCGGCTTCTCGGTGTCGACGAGCTTCCACCCCGGCCGGAAGGCGTGCTCCACGATGAGGGTCTTGTCCTCGCCCGACTTGTTGTCCGCCAGGTACTCCTGGGTGACCACGTGCCGGCGGGAGACCCACAGGACGCCCTGCACGATCCGGCCCGTCAGGATCGCCTCCTCCTGCTGGGTCTTCCCGGCGTCCACGGTCACCTGCAGATCGACGCCGTAGCTCAGCAGGCGCTCCTGCCCGGGGGGGAGGTCGTCGATGCGGGCGTCGCCGCCGTACCCCCCGCCGTCGAGCACGGTCACCGGGCCCTGGAGGAAGTGCTTGCCCGTGGTGTTCTCGAGCACGACGCCGGTGAGCGGGTTCCGGGGCAGCACCGCGCGGTTGTAGATCGACACCCGCTCCGCCTCCACGTCGTCGGTGACGATGGGGAGAAGGGCCGACTGCTGGCGGGCCAGGGTGACGCCGTCCACCGTGTACTGGAAGAGCTCGCCCATCCGGGCGGAGGAAGCCACGGAGGCCACCGAGGCCGTGGCGTCCAGGATCCGGTCCTCCGCCGCCACGCGGCGCGGCGCCGGCGCCGCGGCCGGCATCTCCGACATCGCCATCTTGGCCGCGGCCCGGCCCCTCTCGGCCGGCACGTCCGCGGCGAACCCCTCCACCTCGCGCTCGACGGCGAGCCCTCCCTCGTAGACCTGGGGCCGCAGGCCGGCGAAGAGCTCGGGCTTCACCACCGGCCGGGGGGCGTAGAGCGGCTGGTAGAGGTCCTGGACGAAGGACACGGGGCGGCCGCTCACGAGGGAGAGGCGCACGTCGTTCCAGTCGCCCTCGGTCTGGTTCTCCACGATGGCCCAGCCCTGGATCTTCGGCTTCCCCTCGCCCTTGGGGGGGAGCACGAGACGGTAGCTCGTCTTCCAGACCGGGGTCTCCACCACGTAGCCGATCCGCACGCGGCGCTCGCCGGTCCCCTGGAACCGGATCGTCACCGCCTTCTTGTCCTGGTCCCGCGCCTGGGCCAGGGTCGCCAGGGCCTTGGCGAGCTCGTCGCGGAGCTTGGGGTCCTCCAGGCTGAGCTCCCGCACCTCCTCCAGGGACACGGTCCGCACCGCGCCGCCGAGGAGCAGGTTCAGGTAGGGCAGGCTCGCGAGGTGGCCCTCGTCACCCACGGGCCTCTGCCGCACCTCCACGCCCACGACCGTCCCGGAGAGCTTCTCGGTGCCCAGGTCCACCGTCACGCGGGCGCCCCGGAGCTGGTTGAGGAGCTCGGCCAGGGAGGGGTTGGCCGTGACGTCCACCTGGAAGCTCTTGAGGGTCTTTCCCACGGGGTCCTGCGACGGGTAGGTGACGGCCGCCACCCGGCCCCCGTCCAGGTCCTGCAGCACGAGGGACTTGAGCACGTCGTTCACCTGGGGGGCCTTGAACTGGAGCTCGACGGAGCCGTCGCCGGAGACGGTGCCCGCGTGCTCGAAGTAGCCCACCCCGGAGGAGTACAGGGCGATGGACCCCACGCGCACGTCGGAGGCCCGGGCCGCCGACGCCGCCGACAGCAGGAGCAGGACCACGGAGATGGTTCGCCACATCGTTCTCGCTCCTTCCCGAGCGGTCCGTCCGCCGGGCGCCAGGGGGCGTGGGGGCATCGCAGCCGGTCCGCCCGGGCGGGCCGGGATCACCCCCACACCACGAGTCCGAGGTCCCACCGGCTGGCCAGGTTGGGGTGGTGGGGGAGGACGCGGATGGCGTAGCCGTGCTTGCCGCTCCGCTCGCAGGGGACCTCGCCGGTGAACTCGTGCACCCCGCCCTCCCCCGCGCTCTCGTGCCGGAGCGGGCGCGCCCCGGCCTCCACGAGCCCCCCGAAGGGGTCTATGGCTCCGTAGTACACCTCCACGGCCACGTCCTGGGGGTCGAGGCCGTTGAGGGCCACGGCGCACCGGACGGCGAGGCTCGCCCCCACCTGGAGCTCCCGCGCCTCGGACCCGGTGACGCGCACCACCCGCACCCCGGGCCACGCCCCCCGCACCCGCTCCTTCCAGCGCGCGAGGGCCTTGGCGGCCTGGAATCCGTTGCCGGCGAGCCGGCCCCAGTGGGTGAGCGCGGGCAGGTAGTAGCCCTCGGTGTACTCCCGCACCATGCGGTTGGTGTTGTACACCGGCGTCAGGCGCATCATCGACGCCTTCATCTTCGCGATCCACCCCCGGGGCAGCCCGTCCTCCCCCCGGCGGTAGTAGAGGGGGACGACCTCCTCCTCGAGCAGGTCGTAGAGGGCGTGGCTCTCCACCCCGTCCTGGACCGAGGCGTCGGGGTACTCCTCCCCGCGCCCGATCGCCCACCCGACCTCCGCCTCGTAGGCCTCGTCCCACCAGCCGTCGAGGATGCTGACGTTGAGCCCCCCGTTGGGGGGCACCTTCATCCCGCTCGTGCCGCACGCCTCCAGGGGCCGGCGGGGCGTGTTGAGCCACACGTCCACCCCCTGCACGAGGTAGCGGGCGATGTTGACGTCGTAGTCCTCCAGGAAGACGACGTGCTTGCGGAAGTCCCGGCGGCGGGCCTGGTGGATGATCTCCTGGATGAACCGCTTGCCCTCGTTGTCCGCCGGGTGCGCCTTGCCGGCGAACACGAACTGCACCGGCCGGTCGGCGTCGCCGAGGATGCGCGCCAGCCGCTCCGGGTCCCGCAGCAGCAGGGTCGCCCGCTTGTACGTCGCGAAGCGGCGGGCGAACCCGATGGTCAGGGCCTCGGGGTCGAGGACCTCCTCGGCGTCGAGGATCTCCTGGGAGGGCGCGCCCCGGCGGCGCAGCTGGTCGGCGAGCTTGCGCCGCACGAAGCCCACCAGGCGCTCCTTCAGGCGCTCCTGGCTGCGCCACAGCTCGTTGTCGGGGATCTGGCGCACCCGCTCCCACATCTCCTGGTCCAGGGGCTCGTCCACCCACTGGGGCCCGAGGTAGCGGTCGTAGAGGCGCGCCATCTCGTCCGAGAGCCAGGACCGCACGTGGACGCCGTTGGTCACGTGCCCGATCGGCACCTCCTCCGCGGGGATCCCGGGCCACACCCCCGCCCACATCTGCCGCGAGACCGACCCGTGCAGGCGGCTCACCCCGTTGCGGTATCCGCTGAGCCGGATGGCCAGCACCGCCATGGAGAGGGGCTCCCGGGAGTCCGCCGGGTTCTGGCGCCCGAGGGCCAGCAGGTCCTGGGTCTGGACGCCCAGGGAGCGCACGTAGTCCCCCAGGTACGACTCCACCACCTCGGGGGGGAAGAGGTCGATGCCCGCGGGCACCGGCGTGTGGGTGGTGAAGACGTTGCCCGTGCGCACGGCCTCGAGCGCCTCCCAGAACCCGAGCCCCGTCTTCTCGCGGAGCACCCGGATCCGCTCGAGCCCGAGGAACGCCGCGTGGCCCTCGTTCATGTGGCACACCGGCGGGTCGATCCCCAGCGCGTGGAGGAGGCGCACGCCGCCGACGCCCAGGACGATCTCCTGGCGGATGCGGGTGTCCACCCCCGGGGCGTAGAGCTGGTAGGTGATCGCCCGGTCCGCCGGGTTGTTCTGCTCGAGGTTGGTGTCGAGCAGGTACAGGGGCGCGCGCCCCACCTGGACCTTCCAGGCCTGCACGAAGACCGCCCGGCCCTGGACAAGCAGTTCGATCTGGACCGGCTTGCCCGACCCGTCGCGCACCGGCCGCACCGGCATGTTGTAGAAGTCGTTCTCCGGGTAGACCTCCTGCTGCCACCCGTCGTGGGTGAGGTACTGGTGGAAGTACCCCTGGCGGTAGAGGAGCCCCACGCCCACCATGGGCAGGCCGAGCTCGCTGGTGCTCTTGAAGTGGTCCCCGGCGAGCACGCCCAGCCCCCCCGCGTAGATCGGGAGGCACTCGTGGAGGCCGAACTCCATGGAGAAGTACGCCACCTGGTTGCCGTTGAACTCCGGGTGGGCCTTGTCCGCCCAGGTCGGCATGCCCAGGTAGCGGCCCAGGGACTGGGCCACCCGGTCCATGTGGGCGAGGAAGACCTCGTCGTTCTCCAGGTCCCGGAGCCGGCCCTGGTCCATCATCCCGAGCATCTTCACCGGGTTGTGGTAGGCGGCGGACCACAGGTCGTGGTCCATGCGCCGGAAGAGGTCCACCGCCTCCGGGTTCCAGGCCCACCAGAGGTTGTTGGCGACCTCGAGGAGGGGCTGGAGCCGTTCCGGCAGGTACGCGGTCACGGTGAAGGTGCGCAGTTGCTGCATGGGGCGGCTCCTCCCGGGGTCGGCGTGCGCGGCGCGAAGGCCCTCTCGTACCACGGGTCCGGGGCGCGCGCAACGCCGCGCAGGCACGCCGTGGGAGGCGGCGCGGCGGCGTGGTAGGATGACCCCGCGCGCGGCGGCCGGGGAAGGGCGCCCGCGGCGCAGCCCACCCGGGACGAAGGGAGGCGACGTGCCGAGTCCGTGGCCCGTGCTGGAGTCGATCCTCGAGCGAGACTACCGGATCTTCCGCCTCCGGCGGGACCGGGCGCTGAGCCCCCGCACGGGGCGGCCCCACGACTTCTACGTGCTGGAGACCCGCGACTGGGTGAACGTGATCCCCCTCACCGCTGCGGACGAAGTGGTGATGGTGCGACAGTACCGCCACGGGGTGCGGGCGGTGACCCTGGAGATCCCCGGCGGCATCCTCGACGAGCCCGGGGAGGACCCCGCCGAGGCCGCGCGGCGGGAACTCCGGGAGGAGACGGGGTACGAGCCCCGGGAGATGGTGCCCCTCGGGGCGGTGCAGGCCCAGCCCGCCCTCCAGGACAACCTGTGCCACACCTTCCTGGCCCTGGGGTGCGAGCGGGTCTGCGAGCCCGCGCCCGACGCCGGGGAGGACCTGCGCGTCGCCACCGTGCCCCTCTCCGAGATCCCGGCGCGGATCGCCGGGGGGGAGATCCGCCACGGGCTCGTGCTCGCGGCCTTCTACTGGTACGAGCTGTGGCGCCGGGAGGGCGGCCGCCGGTGAAGTGCCTCCTCGCCTGGTACAGCCGGACGGGGACCACGGAGCGGGTCGCGGGCTGGACCGGGGAGATCCTCTCCCGCGCGGGACACGACCTGTCGGAGGCGCCCATCCGGCCGCGCCGGGACCTGCCCTACCCCCTCTGGCTGGCCCTCTCCTTCGTGCCGGGGAGCCGGGTGCCCCTCGCCGGACCGCCCCCGGACCCCGCGGGCTTCGACGCCTGCGTGCTGGCGCTCCCCAAGTGGACGCTCTCCTGCCCGCCGGCCAACGCCTTCCTGGCCCGCGCCGCGGCCCGCCTGCCGCCCACCGCCCTGGTGGTCACCTGCGGCGGGTGGGACCAGGACCGCTACCTGCGCGCCCTGGAGTCCTCCCTCACCCGGCGGGGCGTCCCCCTGCGGGGCGGCCTCGCGCTCCGGCGCCGCGACGTGGAGTCCGGCGCGGCCGAGGCAACCCTGGCGTCCTTCCTGGCCGCGGCGTTCCCCGCCTGACCTCTCTTCCCGATCAGAACCCCAGCCACCGCCCCAGGTAGCCCCGCTGCCAGAGCACCCCGGCCGCCGCCGCGAGGGCGGCCAGCAGGAGGAGCAGGCCCCAAGGGAACCGCTTCTGGGCGTACGGGTCCGCGAGGGACCGCTCCGCGCCCCGGGGAAGCTCCGCCACGGCCGTGAGCGCGCCCCCGAAGGGGATGTTGATCTTGGCGCGGGCGTTCACGGCCCACCCGTTGCCGTCGAGGATCGGCCCCAGGTTCCGCAGCCGCAGCTTGAGGGCGGCGATCACCACCGCGGGCCCCGAGATCAGGAGGATGATGCCGACGGGCGCCAGGGGCATCTGCCACCACCGCAGCCCCAGGAACCCGGTGACCACCGCGGCCACCGCCGACCCGATGGCGCCCAGCGCGAGCCCGATGGCGGCGAAGATCCCCACGAACTTCCCGATGTCGAAGGCCGCGGGAGCCGGGGACGGCGCCCCCACCTTCTGGCCGGCCGCGGCCACCGCCGCCGCGGACTGGTCCTGCACCGCCTTCTCCCGCGCCGAGGCGAGCTTCTCCACCTGCTCGCCGATCATCTTCCCGATGCGCTTATAGGGTGCCCAGAAGGCCTGCCGGACGCTGATCGGGTGCTCCACGAGCTTCACCACGGTGGCGTCCCAGTCCTGCCCCTTCCGGTCGTAGAACACCCCGTTTCGGCCCGGCGTCAGGAAGTCGGCGTCCCCCCCCGTGAACGCCGCCGCGATGTGCATCTTCTCGGCGCTGCCCCGCCGGGTGCACTCGCAGTACGCCAGGTAGGTGCGGCTCAGTGTGGCCACCGCGCTGTGCTTGCCCACGTCCTCCACCCGCACGCACAGCTCGCAGCTTCGCCCGTCGAGGTAGAGCGTGCCCGCCTGGAACACCGCCTTGGCCCGGCGCGTGTAGAAGTCACGGAAGGAGACGAAGTTGTCGAGCAGCGTGTGGAGGTCCCGTCGGTACCGGACCAGGCGCTCCACCGAGGCGATGGCGTCGGCCTCCGGGGCCAGGGCCTCGTCCTCGGCGATCAGGGCCTCCACGGCCTGCCGGCCTCCGCCCGCGAGGATCTCCCGGAGGCGCTCGGGGGGCACCGCCGCCACGGGCGACGCGGGCTTCGCCGCCCTCCACGCGTCGTGGGCCGCGAAGCGGGCCTTGAGCTCCTCCCACGCGGCCTCGTCCAGCGCGCCGCGCGCGCCGAGCACCGGTTCCACCGCCGACGCG